>NZ_PYHT01000022.1:0-118799 GCF_003023875.1 Nocardia sp. MDA0666 | reverse complement strand
CCACTCACCCCCATATCCACTCACCCCCATATCCACTCACCCCCATATCCACATACCACTCGCAGACCTCTTGCACTCCGGCTGAGAATTTCCTGACGACCTGCGGAAACACTGGAATTGATACAAACTACCTCCCTTCCAGCCCTCGCATCCCGAATACCATTGGGTGTCTGATGGATACGTGACAGCGACGCTGCACAAAATCCTCGCCGGCACCAGCTACCTGTACTACCAACGCCAGGTAGCCGCCGCCGACGCCACCGACCTCGGCAACTCCAGCCTGGCCGACTACTACTCCACCCGCGGCGAAGCCCCAGGCACCTGGCACGGCACCGGCCTTGCCGCCCTCGGTATTTCAGCTGGCGAACAGGTCACCGAGGACCAAATGCGTTCGTTGTTCGGCCTCGGCCGACACCCCAACGCGACCGCCATCGAATACGAGATCGTCACCGAAGCGATCGCGAAAGGCGCCAAACCCAAAGACGCTGTCCACGCGGCCAAACAAGCCAGCCGACTCGGCAAAGCCTTCCCCGCCCGCCACGGCGACAACACCTTCCGCATCCGATGCACCCAGGCGTACCGAGAGCACAACCTCTCCCGGGGTCTCGGCGCAAACGCCGCCATCGACGAAGACACTCGCGCTCGGATCCGGACCGACGTCGCCACTGCCATGTTCGTCGAAAACTACGACCGCGCACCGCTCGACGATCGCGAACTCTCCGGGTTCGTCGCCCGCATCTCACGGCCGCAATCGGCAGCGGTCGCCGGGTTCGACACCACCTTCTCCCCCGTCAAAAGCGTCTCCGCGCTGTGGGCCATCGCCCCCAAACTCATCGCCGACGCCATCCAGGCCGCCCACAACGCCGCCGTCGACGACGCCGTCGCGTGGCTGGAAAACAACGCCACCTACACCCGCCTCGGCACTCGCGGGGTGCGGCAAGTCGACGTCGAAGGCCTCATCGCCACACGGTTCAACCACCGCGAATCACGCTCCGGTGACCCCGATCTGCATACCCACACGCTCATCGCCAACCGGGTACGCACCCTTGACGGGAAATGGCGGACCCTGGATGCGACTCACTTCTATCGCAACCTCGTCGTGGTCAGCGAGATCTACAACACTCGCCTCGAACACCACCTCGAAACCAGCCTCGGCATACAGTTCACCGAACGCCCCGCGCCCACACCGAACAAGCGACCCGTTCGCGAAATCGTCGGCATCCCATCCGAGTTGATCCGCCACTGGTCACGCCGCGATGCCGCCATCACCGACCGGCTCGATTCGCTCGCGGTGTCGTTTCAGCAGCAGCTCGGGCGTGAACCGACACCGAAAGAACTGTTCGCCCTGGCCGAGCGCGCCACCCTCGAAACCCGCCCCGTCAAACATCTCTCACGCTCCTACGCCCAACAACGCCACGACTGGCACCACGACGCAGCGACACTTCTCGGCGGACCGAACGCTGTCGAGGCCACCGTTTCGTCGGTGCTCAATCGCCCTACAGACACTCGTCCGACAGTCGACCAGGCGTGGATTTCCCGCACCGCCGACGAGGTCATCGCCGTGGTTTCCGGGCAACGTTCGGTGTGGCAGCGCCACCACATCCGCGCCGAAGCCGAACGCCAAACCCGCGGCCAACTACACCCGACGCAATGGCCGAACGTGATCGAAGCCGTCGTCCGTGAAGCCTTATCGCCCACCAGATCCCTCGCCCGCAGCGACCCGGACATCACCGCAGAACCGGTCCTGCAACACTCACCTGAGGTCCTCCGACGGCGCGACGGCACCAGCGTCTACACCGTTCCCGGCAGCCAGACCTACACCTCCGCACGTCGACTCGGCACCGAACAACGCCTCCTCGACCTCTCCATACAGCCCGGCGCCCGCACCCTGCCGCCCCAACTCGTGACCGCAGCGATCGCCGCCTACAACACCGATCCCGCGCACAACCACGCGCAACTCAATACCGGCCAGACAGCTCTCATCACGCATTTCGCCACGTCTCCCGCGCGGATCGCGGTCGCGAACGCGCCCGCGGGCACCGGCAAAACCACCGCGATGCGCGTGCTCGTCAACGCCTGGCACGCCTCCGGCGGCACTGTCCTCGGCCTCGCACCCACCGCCGCCGCAGCCGCAGTCCTCGCCGAATCCACCGGCATCCGAGTCGAAACCGTCGACCGCCTCCTCCACATCCTCGACCAACACACACCCACCCCAGAGCCGATTTCCGACTCCACATACCCGCCGCCGTTACCGGAATGGCTGCTGCAGATCGACCACCGCGCTCTGGTGATCGTCGACGAGCACGTCAAGCTCGGCGACGACAAACGGCTGCGCCTGTTCGAATTCCTCACCACCCGCGACGCGACCATCCGCTGCCTCGGAGACGACAAACAACTGCCCTCCATCGAACCCGGCGGCACCGGCACCGACACCACACACAACCCAGCCACACCCACCCTTACAGAGATCGTGCGCTTCGCTTCCCCGGCCGAGGCCCGCGCAACTCTGATGCTGCGCGACGGCGATCCCGCCGCACTCGGGTTCTACCTCGACCACCAACGCATCCACTCCGGAAGCCCCGCCGCGGTCGCCGACAAGGCCTATACCGCATGGTTCGCCGATCACCACCACGGCCGCAACACCCTCATGCTCGCCACCACCCACGACATCGTCACCGACCTCAACACCCGCGCCCGCACCGACCGCCTCACCCGAACAACCGACGACCCCGGCCCCGAAGTGGTCCTCGCCGACGGCCTGGCAGCCTCGGCGGGCGATATCATCTGCACCCGACGCAACAACCCCCGCCTATCCCTCGGGGACAGCGACTGGGTCCGCAACGGCTATCGATGGACCATCACCACCGTCCACCCCGACGGCAGCCTCACCGCCACCCACCACACCAACAACGGAAACACCGGCGCCACCACATTGTTGCCCGCCGACTACGTCGCCCAACATGTCCGCCTCGGCTACGCGATCACCCTCGACTCCGCCCAAGGCATCACCACCGACACCTGCCACACCGTGCTCACCGGCCGCGAATCACGCAACCAGCTCTACGTCGCCCTCACCCGCGGCATCCACACCAACCACGCCTACATCCCCACCACCACCGACGGCAACGAACCGTCCTACTGGGCCGAACCGGCCATCCTCCCCCGCACCAGCACTGAAGTGCTGCAACACATCCTCGCCCGCGACGCCACCCACACCAGCGCCCACCATCACCTCCGCGACACCCTCAACCCCCACAAACGACTCGGCCCCGCCATCGACACCTACCTCGACGCCACCGGCACCGCCATCGAACACACCCTCGGACCCAACACCCTCCACCACATCGACACCGCCGCCGAAAACCTCCTCCCCGGACTCACCGACGCACCCGCCTACCCGGTCCTGCGCCACCATCTCGCCACCCTCGCCCTCACCGGACACGACCCCATCCAAGCCCTCCACACCGCGGCCGCCCAACGAGAACTCGACACCGCCCACGACCCCGCCGCCGTCCTCGACTGGCGCCTCGACACCACCGGAACACACTCCACCCAACCCGGACCCCTGCCCTGGACACCCCGACACCCCCATCACATCACCGACACCCAGCTCACCGAACACCTCGACGCACGCGCCCGCATCATCACCACCCTCACCGAACAAATCACCAACGAGACCCGAACATGGACACACGCCACCGCCCCACCATGGGCCCAACCACTACTCGAAAACCCATCCCTCATCGCGGAACTCGCCGTCTGGCGCGCAGCCCACCACATCCCCGACACCGACCTACGCCCCACCGGACCACGCCGCTACCCCACCACCGAACGCCATCATCAACACCGGCTCGACACCTGTGTCACCGACACTCTCGGCGACCTCCACACCGCCGCCCACGCCTGGTCCGCACTCGCCAAACGCATCGATACGCGAGTCACCACCGACCCCTGGTGGCCCACACTCGCCCAACACCTCGACACCGCCGCCGACGCCGGCCACGACATCGAAACCCTCCTCACCAGCGCCGCCGCACAGCGTCCACTGCCCGACGACATGCCCGCCGCAGCCCTCTGGCACCGCCTTGAACTCCCTGATCCGTCGACAGGAATGGCACCAGAGGATCGACCGGAAGCCTTTCCGCCGGACGATGTTTCGACCGTTCAGGGCGCGAAGATTCAGGCAGCGATCGACATTGCCGTGGCAGCAAGCACAGACCGACTCGAAACGCCGCTCTGGCTAGATGTGTCCGGCCCCGATCACGGGCTCGGATACGACCTTGATCTGTGACCAAGAGCGACGTGCCGATCACGCACCGCGAGACTGATCAAGCACGTGTGGCAGATGACGCACCCATCGAAACACTCAGCCGATATTGTTCCGCCTCGGGCTCGGCTGTGAATTCGATGAGGTGTCCGGCGATTTCGGCTAGCTGGTCTTTGACCTCGAGCGGTGTGGCATAAAAGAACTCTCGCCGGAGATTGATGCGATTGACCCGGCGGTCCGCGAACCGCCGATGAAGTTCTGCCTCGACCGTCACGGCGTCCTCCGAGAAGAACAGAGCGTGGACATCGAACCAGAAGGGCACTGACGCATCACCGAGTTCGCGCACGCGGTCCATAGGTTCGAGGCGACGAGTAAGGCCGATTTTGACGATTCCAGGGCCGAAGGCTCCGAGGTTGCTGATGACATAGACGTAGCCTGCTCGAATGTTTGCGATCCGGTAGTCGTTACGTTCGATGGCTGCATCGACGTCAGCGAGCTTCCCTTCGATGTCCTGACGGTTTGGATCTGACGTATCGAGCGCCGCGAGCACGTTCAGATAGTGCCGACGCTGCTTGTCGAGTCGTTCTCGCTCGGCTTCGAACTCTTTCTGGGCGAGCGCTTCCTCTCGAAGTCGTTCCCGCTCTTCACGAGCGGCGTCCCTTTCTTCCTGCTTCTTCATCAGGAACTCGGCGGTGAGAGTGAGTTCTTCGACGCGCAGATCGTGATAGCCGGGACTGACACGCATGTCCATCATCGCGCCGAGCCGGGCAACTGCTGCCGCCGACTTCTCCAACCGGGTGATCGCTGCCCGAAGGTTGCCCGCCTTGACATAGCGAACGCAGTTCTCGGCTTCCGCGTTGTACGCGCGCAGCATCAACTGGGCCAGGTCGCTGGTCATCTTCTTCCCCTTGGCAAGGGAGTTGTCATAGATGAACCCCGGCGATGTCTCGATCGCGGCCTTGTTTCGGATCACTTCTTTGAGCTCGCCACGAAGTTTCGCGAGACGGTCACTGTATGCGGTGGAGTCTTCGAGCGGGTGTTGATACGTGTAGAAACCCGCGGCCACGAAGTCAGCATCGCTCTGATCTTCGCTCTGTTGCAAGCGAACTCGCAGATCGTCGTTCTCCGCCCGGAGGCGGATCAGTTCAGTAGACGGGTCGCGTACTGGGTCGGGGGTCATCGCCGGACTCCGCTGGACGTTGCGATGGGGATCAGCGCGAACGGATTCTTCGAGACGAGGGCGCGCAGGCCCGTCAGGGCAGCGGCTGGCTCGACTTCAGCCAGATTTAGGTGCAGGAACTGCTCACGCGACACCGCTGCGGCGACGAAAGGCACCTCGGCCGGATGACCCGTCGCCGGATCGGTAGCGACAGTTGCTACGGTCATGGAGATGGACTCGATGCGCTCGGCCCGGTCTGCCTCGAAGATTTCGTGCAGAGTACGCAGAGCCACCGAGGTCACCGCCGTGTTGTAACGCAGTCGCTGATCCTTTTGCGAAAGAGGCGTCTCTCTGATCTCGTCCGACGCGGCGATGTATTTGACCTGCTTGATCGAGGGTATCGAGTCGGGCGCGGGCACAGTGACCGACAGGGTGAGTTCCCGTAGCTCGCCGTCGAAGGTGTAGTCGTAGTCGACGGGAAACTCGTCCGGATACGTCGAGTTGGACAGCACGATCCCGACATACTCGTCGATGGCAGCCGGCTGGTCAGCAGCCAGCCGAGCGATGAGGTCGTCGACACGGGCGTTGTGTTCCGCTATAGCGGCCTCGCGCTGTCGGCACTGTTCCTCGTAGTCCGCGCGAGCCCGGCTGAGCCGCTCTTGACGCACGACTTCCAAGCCTTGATGCTCGGCTTGCAACCGCTGATTCTGAGCAGGAATGTCGAACTGCACATGGTGCAGCCACGCAGCATGCGCCTGCTGCCACTGTTGGTGCGCAGCCGCGACCTGCTGTTCGTACTTGCTCTTTCCGAACAGCTTTCCCAACCCGGCCGGTTCGGGTGGCGGCGTGAACTGCGGCTCCGGTGGCGCCTGCACCCACGCCGGATGAGGGACGGACGTACCCAACGTCCCAGGGGCGAACTCGGGGTGTTCAGCGGTGCGACGAAGCGACTCGAGATCGACATAGTCGTCTACGTCCAGGGTTGCAGCCAATATGGTGTCGATCTGGTCGTAGATCTCCGCATAACGGGCCGTCGCGGCCTCTGCTTCGCTGACGCGCCGGTCACGATAAGCCCTCAGCGCCGCTGCTTCGGCTGCACGCCGCTCGCTCTCCTGCGCCCGCGACAATGCAACGCGCGCCCGCTCCTCGCGTTGACGAGCTCGCTCAGCCTCGCGAACTGCCTGGCTATGCGCGCGCACCGCCGCGGCCTGCTCCCGCTGCCGTCGCTGTTCAGCGACTCTCGCTTGATGTTGCAACTCCGCGAAAAAGCCCCGCCTGCGGCCCACCGTCGATCCGCCTCTCATCTAGCGAGCTCCGGACGCACACTCCCAAGGTGCGCGAAACTTCTTGCCTCGCTATCTGATTGCAACCCCCAAAACGTTACGCGGACTCGCCGGTGGATCGGCGCCTCCCCGCCTGCCTCCATTCAAACGGGTCGAGGCCTCGGCTCCGACGCCACACATCGCCGTTGCCGAAGGCTGACGTCGTCGACGTCGATCTGCAGCGTCCGCGTGTCTATGGCTGGGCTGATATGTTCGCCGGCATGCCCAGCTCGGATGACAAGACTGTCGGCTTGGCCCTGGTCACCTACCAGAGTGCAAAAGACCTTCCCGGATTCCTCGAGACCCTGCCCGCGGCAGTGGAGCCCTACACCGTGGACGTCGTGGGTATCGACAATGTCTCCACCGACCGCAGCGCCGAGATCATGGAAGAGTTCGGTGGCCGAGTCATCCGCAACACTCGCAACGTCGGGCTGGCAGCAGCGATCAATCAGGGCGCCGCGGCCACCGGCGGCCAGTGGATCCTGGTCGCAAACCCCGACACGAAGCTGACACCTGGGTCGATCGCGGCGCTCATCGAGACGGCGAAGACCGATGACCGGATCGGCATGATCGGCCCCCGCATCCTGCGCCTGGACGGCGAGCCGTACCCCAGCGGGCGCCGTTTCCCGTCGCTGGCGGTCGGTATCGCGCACGCACTGTTGGGCGGTATCTGGCCGAACAACCCGGCAACGCGCCGCTACTTCTGTGCCCCGGTCACCGAAGTCAGCGATGTGGACTGGATTTCGGGATGCTGCATGCTGTTTCGCCGCGAAGCCTTCGAAGCAGTAGGTGGGTTCGACGACCGCTACTTCCTCTACTTCGAGGAAACCAAGATGGCCCTCGATATGCACCGCGTCGGGTGGCGAGTCGTGCTCGACCCGAGGGTCGAAATCCGCCACCTCGAAGGCGGCAGCATGCGGTCCGCACCGTTCCGCAAGGTCCGCTCCCACCACCGCAGCGCCCTGCGGTTCTACTGCGACTACCACCAGGGTTCGCCTTGGATCGTGTTCGCACCGCTGGTCGCGGCTGGGCTTGTCGTGCGTGGGACCGCGGCGGTGGCGCGGACCGCGCTGCTGCAGCGAGTAAAGGGCCGCTAGACGAACGGCTGCTCGTCCGAGCCGACACGGCTTTGCTACATGCGGTTCCTATCCCAACCTGCGGTGGCGCCTACAGATCATCGTCGTCCAACAGCAACAGGTAGGCCGCCTCGGAGTGCACGAGGCATTCGTCCGGGTGGTGGAAGCGGTGGATATGCCGAAGCTCCCGGGCGCGCTCGACGGTCAACTCCATCAAGTGCACCTGGCACATGAACTCTGCCAGCCTTCCGTCGGCATGGACAAAGGTCCTGTAGCGCAGCGGTTCTGACATCGACATGGTTCAGTCCCACAATCGCGCGCATGGCAGTACTGGGAGGTCTGCGGTCACGTAGTCATCGACTGTGACGACGACACCGGCGGATCCCTGAGCGAGGTTGCAGGCGACGCTCTGCGCCTGCTCCGCGGATGCCTGGTAATCCAGCGTCAACGCGCCAGATTCGATGCGAATATGCCGAATCCGCCGTCCCATCGTGCCTGCCTCCCTTGCGATTCGGGTGGTGTGAACCTGGAGAAAGCTTGGAATCGGCAACGGCCGACCACTATGCCGCGCCCATCCGGGCGGTTATGCGTTCGGCGCATATTCCGTCGCCACCGCCCGCATTAGGCTGCGTGCGCACAGCAGTCATTCCGCACGAAGGCCCAGCTCACCGAGCATGAATAGGAAAGCCAATTCATGACAGACGTAGTCGCCCGGCCCGCACACGGCTCAGGCTTCCACCGGCACAAGGTCACCGGGGACGTTCACCTGGTGCTGTGCCGCAACAACGAAATCCTGTTCGGCCGCCGCACGAACACCGGCTTCGAGGATGGCGCCTGGCACCTGCCCTCCGGGCACCTCGAAGCAGACGAATCGGTGATCGAAGCGCTGATCCGTGAGGCACAGGAAGAAGTCGGGATCACCGTCAAGGCCGAGGACGTCCACTTCGTCCACGTCATGCACAACTCATCATCCGGTGGCCGGATGGCATTCTTCTTCTCGGTCCGGTCATGGGAGCGGCAGCCGGAGAACATGGAGCCAGATAAATGCGCTGAGCTGCAATGGTTCTCAGCAAACGAGCTGCCCGAGCACATGATCGACTACTGCCGAGTGGCCATGGGCCATATCGCCAGCAGACGTTCGTTTTCGACCTACGGTTGGTAGCGGTGCGCGATCCGTCCGGCCCGGTCGTATGCGTGAGTTATGTGGCGCTCGCGGAACTGTGGACAGTGCCGCGGTTTCCGCGCGTCAACTACGGCACGGCTATCAGCACCACCGAATGGTCCATCGCAGCGGACGGACCGATGGTAGCGGCGGCGCTGGCCGGCATGGGAGCGCCAGTCCGCCTCCTAGCCAATGACATCGGCGATGACGAGCACGGCCGCTTCCTGCGGCGATGGTTGGCCCAGCGCGACGTAATACCAGTGACCACGAGACCGTACGCAACGACACCTCGGATCGTGGTGGCCGCCGACGACGCTCACACGCGGACGTGGTTCGCGCATCTGCCCAACGTCGTAGCCAGCCTCGATCGGATCGACCTCACGCCGGTCACGGCTGCCTCGTTCCTGTACGTGGACAGCTACGAAATAATCGAGGGTGCAGTCCTGCGCGCGATCGCCGCCGCTCGGAGAGCCGGAATTCCTATATTGCTGAACCTCGGTGGCTCATCTCTTGCCGAGCCCACCGCCGCGGCCATTGCCGGCTATCCGCGGCTCCTGGTGCAGACCAACGTCGACGACTCGGACCATCTCGAAGCCGTCGCGGTCGCGACGGCGTTACTCGAGAGAACCAGCGGAAAGTGGGCAGTCGTTACAGCCGGTGCGTTCGGTGCCGTCGCTGTCAGCCGATCGAACGAACTTGCCGTGCCGTCGTTTCCGGTGAACGTGCGGCATACACACTGCGCGCGGGCGGCCTTCTCAGCCGGGTTGCTCTACGGTCTGCGAGAAGGGTGGTCGATGCTGCACAGCCTCAGACTGGGATGTGCCAGTGGGGCGCTGCGATGTGCACGACACCACAGCGCACCACTGCCGAGCCTCACGGAGTTGCTGGCGGTCATCGACCGAACCGAACCACCCGCATCGGAAGATTCCTAGCCGCCGATGAAGCGGGCGGTCCTTGCTGCGGTCGCGGGGTGGCGGCATCTGCCCGCGACTAGATCAGATTCCACTCTCTGAGCCATCCGCTCACCTCTGCGAACCGCGTTCGGCTCATCTGCTTCGCCTTGGCCTGTTCCTCGGGTTCGTCCTTGGCGCCGAACTGCCACCACGCTTGGTCGGTGTGCCGGTCCATGACCAGGAATTTGTCTTTTACCGCGGGCCCGCGCACCACCAAACTGACGGTGAACGGCTCAGCGACCACCGCATGTACCATCGAGTGGTGCAGCGCGTAGATGGTGCCTACCGGCTCCTCGCGGACGTGCAGCACCGGCAGCTTTCTCGGTTCCACCTGCTCGTCCAACTCGGCGTTGCCGAACAGATAGTGCCGGTAATGTCCGCGCAGGATCTTGCTGGCGTAGCTCCAGCGGTGGTTGTGCGGCCGGTCGAAATAGCCCGGCAGAAACACGTGCAGCCGCACCCGCACCCCGGGATCGTCGGCGCTGGCCAGCACGATTTTGTCCAGGATGTCGTAGTGCTCGCACAGCTGCATCAGCTCAGGCCGATTCGGCAGATCGAGCAGCCGGTCCCTCAGCAGGCTGGGCTGTCCCGCCAGCTCGTCCAGCGCGGCGCGGCATGCCCGCTCCACTTCGTCGATGTCGTTCCAGTCGATCCCACACAGTTCTGCGATCACGCGGTCCATCGGTCTACTCCTCGGGCTTGGCGCTGGATTTCCACAGTCGGCACACCGGCACGATGTCTTCGTAAGCCGCGCACGACGACTGGCCCATAACCACCTTTTCCGCAGGACAGCCGCCCATACAGCCGCTGACTTTGCAGCCCTCACAGGAACTGTCGGCGAGCACGCCTGTGAACAGATCGAATTCGTTCGCCCCGGAATTGAGCTCGACTCGACCGTTCACCATTCGAGCGAAGTAGAGATCGGTGTCGAACAGGTACGAACAGACGTAGCACCGGCCGTCCGGGAAGATCGAAATTCGATCCAATGTCCGACCGATGCAGCCCTGGTAGCCTTCGTCGGCGTACCGCTGCATCTGATCCCGTCGGGCATACGTCGGCTGGTACCAGACGCGCGTGTTGTACTGCGGGGCAATCACATTGAGGCTGTCGCAGAAGTCGACCCATTCCGGTGGCGACATCGCTAGCTCCGAGTTGCCGTGCCCGGTGCCTATTGTGGAAAACACGTGGAACTTCACCAGGCTGACGCCCAGCACGTCAGCGATGTCCAACAGCTGCAAGACATCTCGCTCATTGGCTTTGTTGACGGTACAGATGATCCGGGCGTCGAAGCCCCGCTCGCACAGCTCCCGCGTGGTCTCCATCGCCTCATCGAAAGTGCCCTCGCCCCGCACCGCATCGTGGGTCTCCCGGCTGCCACCATCCAGGCTGACCTGCACATAGGCGAAGTCATCCGGAGCCAGCTGACGAAAGCGCCGAAGCGCCGGTTTCTGCGCGTTGGTCGTGGTGATGACGTGCTCGTAGCCGAGTTGGCGACTGAGCCGGATCACCTCGCAGTAATGCGGGTGCAGCGTCGGCTCTCCACCGAGAACGGTCAGTTTGCTCCCGCCGAGCCGGCGCCATGTGGTGAGCGTGTCGACGATTCTGGGCAGCGGCATCTTCAGCGCCCGATCCAGCCGATCACCCATATAGCAGTGCTCGCAACGTAACTGGCACGCCTCGGTGATGTAGAGGTAGACGTTCCGGAAACGTCCATAGGCCACCCGATCGATCTTCTGCGATTGGGGAACATGTCCGCCCCGCGGCATCCGAGCGTGGCCGTAACCGTCGAGGCTCGTCCGCAGTGACGGCATGGGCAGATCTGTGCTTGTCATGACACTCGGCTCCGTGAAATAAGCAGGGGAGCAATCAGATCGGCTGCCCCATGGATGGTGTTCGTTGTCTCGCACTCGGTGACAGCGATGCCCGAGGCCGTAAAGCCGGCGCGGATGCCCTCAGCTGCCTGCTCGTAGCGCTGCAGGCGCGATCTGAAGAGCCCCGGCGAGTCGCCCCTCCGCGGATGCAGGAGACCACCACAGCGGCCGCACCGCCACGGGTCTTCGCCACTGGGGACTGCGGGTAATCGCGGATCGTGGATCGGATCGCGCTCACACCGGTGACACACCTTCCGGCTACGCGCCCGCTGCCGAAGGGTCCGAACATCTGCCAGCACCTCGATCGGCTCGATATGCGGAGGCTGTTCCAACATCCACAGCGTGGCCAGCAATTGCCGCACCTGAGTGCCGGAGCCGGGGAAGTTGTCCAGCAACACCGTGTGAACATCCGGATCCGCATCCACCGCAGCGAAATAATCGTCGAGTGCCTCCGCCACCGTAGCCCCATCGATCCAACCGAGACGCCGACTATCCGACGCGGTGGCGGCCAGCACCTGCTGTGGCACGTGTTCTCGAAGGCGAAATACTCGGCGTCCGGGCGATCGTCCCAGCTGTAATGTCAGCGTGGTTTTACCCGCAGCCGGTGGGCCGAAGAGCGGAACTACCAGGGATAACGTCACGCCAACCCCTCTCCTGGCGGCCAGTTTCAAAGACGACTCAAGAGTTGGCTGCGCCGCACGAGATGACCACACCACTGGGGTATACGCGGCATGCGCCGAACGTATGGCGGGTAGGTGTTGGCCCTGTTACAGTCGCGCGACCAGGGCAAACGGGTGGGGTCACGGCACCCAGAACAATCCGGAGTAGCCATGAATCGGGGATCTGACCAACGGCGCTACTGCGCTCGATGCGGCGGCAGGCTCAACAGCTACAACGTGCAGACGCTCTGTGGCGCTTGCGAACTTATTGCCCGCGACGAGCTACACCAGCCACCTGCCGTGCCACGCGGGTTTTGGCAGACAGATCAGATACGCGATGCCCTGGGCACCTGGCACATGGGCCGAGTGATCTTCGCCTACAGGACGCATCCGTACCACGGTCGGCAACTGCCGCAGGAATTGGTCGCCGGATGGCTCGGACTCACGCAGGCCCAGCTCAGCCGGATCGAAAAGGGCGACGCACCGGAACAGCTTTCCAAATTGATCCGCTGGTCGCAGTGCCTCGGGATACCGAGCGGGCTCCTGTGGTTCAAGGTGCCGCAGATCGACGATATCGATGCCAGCGATGCATCCGAAACATGCACTGCTGCAAGCCATGACACTGTCGGCCTGGCTCGATGGCTGGCGTCGAATGGTGCGAGTGCTCCTCCTTCGAGGCATGCCGACGAACTCGAGCGCGTCGGCCGAGCTCTCGAAGACGCACGCCGCTACTTCGACGGGTCCATCGTCGACTTCTTTCGTGCCCAGCTCGAGCGCTGCAAGCGTGACGACGGCGCTCTGGGGCCGGCAGCCGCCCTGCCGTTGGTGCTCGGTGTGATCGGCGCTGTCCAGCGGCACGGTAAAGACGTTCCCTCGGACATCCGCCGACGACTCCTGGCGGTCGGCGCAGACGGAGCCGAATTCGCCGGCTGGCTGTACCGCGACCTCCACGACCCGTTGACCGCGCAGCTGCTTTACGACCGCGCGATGGAGTGGGCGCAGGCCGCGGGAAACTTGCCCATGCAGGGCTACATACTGCTCAAGAAATCCCAGATGGCATATGAAATCCGTGACACTGCAACGCTTCTGACGCTCGCGCAAGCGGCAAAAGAAGGCCCATGGCAGCTGCCGGCATACGTCCAGGCAGAAGTAGTGCAGCAAGAGGCCCTGGGGTTGGCAATGACCGGCGAGCCAGCCAAAGTCGTGCAAATCAATCTCGACCAAGCCCAGGAACTGCTGAGCGGTGCAGGCGATCGGCGAGCCCACGAACTCGTCAGCTACTTCAACCAGGACACACTCCTCGTACGCTCGGCTTGCTGCTACACCGAAGCCGGCAGACCACAAACTGCGAGCCAACTCTTCGGCCACGTGCTTTTGAATAGCTCCCTATCCCGGCGCGATGTCGGATTCTTCGGCGCTCGCCGAGCTAAGGCCCTGGCACTCTCCGGCGAGCCCGACGAAGCCGCGACAGTGGCCGCGCAATCGGTTGCTGTGGCACGCGAAACGCACTCGGAGCGAACAATGAATGTCATCGTCGATGTCGTACGCACGCTCGACCCGTGGAGACACCGCCCTCAGGTTCGACAACTTCGCGAACTGTTACTGCCGTGATGCGGAACCTGTTGTGAACCAACGCGTAACGACATCGATGACCTCGGCTTGGTATTCCCGACTCTTCGGGTTCAGGTACTGCGGATCATCATGAACCGCGAACCCGTGTTGCGATCCTTCGATCTCGATCAACTCGACGGGCGCAGTGAATTTGGAGACGGCCTCGCGGGAGCCGCTGATCGGCACCAGGGTGTCGGCGTTTCCGTGGACGATCAAAGTCGGCATCGTGATTTCGCCCAGCACTTCGTTGGGCTTGAGCCAGAAGACTTCGTTCAGCAGCGGCCTACCGTGCTTCAGGGTCGGCGTGAATTGAACGGCGCCAGTCTCGTTCAGCTCTGCAGCTCGTTCATCGCTGATGACGTCGTTCGTCCAGTAATCACGGCTGTCGATCGTGCGCCACTTGTAGTCGAACTGCGGATTCAGCAGCACCAGCCGATCGATATCCTCTGGCCGCTTCGCCGCGTAGTAGGCGCAGACTCCGCCACCGAAGCTGGCACCCAATAGACCAACCTCTCTCGCGCCCACAACGTCGCGCAGGTAGGCAAGATTCACCCTGATGTCGTTGAGAATGGTTGCAAGGGTCAGCTCTTCCTGTCGTCCTTGGCTTTCGCCGTGGCCACGGAGATCGAACCGTAGCGACGTCACCCCGGCTTCTGCGAGGCCGGCAGCGAGGCGAGTGAAGAATCCGCCCTCGTCCCGTGTGACACCGCCGCCGTGCACCATCACGACCGCACGCCCAGCCGTGTGGTCGGGGGCGACGAGGGTGGCCGCCAGGTGCAGGCCGTCGAGACTACGGACCTTGATGGTGGTGCTCGTCAGTGCCACGAAACCAGTCAACCAGAGCCTCGCCATCCCTGCAGTACCGCCTGAGATCCTCCGAAGAAACAGAGCAAGATTCGATATACCCCTTCCCCTTTGGCGACGCGGATGGAAGCCTCGAACATATCTGGCGTAGCGCGAGGGACTCGATAGGAACCGAATCGAGGCCTCGACCATGTTGCGACTCCGGAATTTCCGCCAAGGTAGTTGCGCCGACAATTCCGAACACAGCTGCACGCCCGGCACGCCGAGCGCACTAGTCGGATTCGGAAGCTGTCCCCTGCGGCTGCCTACATTTGGCCACCGATTCTCACTTCCGCGGCGACCGTGGTTCCGTCCGATGCGGGCAGCATGACCGAGGGACTCGGCTTCGACCAGGCGGTACAGCGTCGCCCTCCACGCCGGCTGCTTCAGCCACGCTGGTTTCTCACCGGCAGAGCACTTCAGCAGCTATCTTCTAGCGAATATTCGGTTCTTGTAATTCGATGCAGAGCCGAGAATCTTCATACCCGCAGCCAGGCTCGAACCGCACGCAGTTCGGCCCTCCGTCTCGTCTCAGGAATGTCCGATGCCTAGCGGCGGCGGCAGACCTATCGGCGAGCGACGTGAGCATCACCTTGTCGTCGAGAGCGATCGGCGCGATCCGCCGGATCTTCGCAGGCTCAGCCGAGTCGTCATCGAGCTGGCGAAAGAGTCGAAAACCATCGAGGAGGAAACCCGTTGAACGGCACCGTCGCGCTCGCTGTCGCCTACCTGCGCGTCTCGGACAAGAAGCAGCTGAACACTGCCATCGACATCGACCCCGACGGCAATTCCATTGCCACCCAACGCACGATCGTCGAACAACGAGCCCAGACACTGCCCGCCCAGATCGTCCAGGAATTCGTCGAGCCAGGAGTCTCGGCCCAGTCGATCGAGAAGCGGCCCGCGTTCCAGCGGATGCTCACCTACCTTCAGCAGAACCCGCAGATCAAGTACGTCATCGTCTACATGCGCTCCCGCGCCTTCCGCAATTACATCGACGCCGCTATCACCAAACGCCAACTCGACCTGCTCGGCGTAAAGCTGATTTCGGCCAAGGAAGACTTCGGCGACGGCATCTACGGCGACATGATGGCCGCCATCACCGACATCTTCAACGACACCCAGAATCGGTTGTCAGGCCAGGACATCAGCACCAAGATGCTGAACAAGGCCATGAACGGCGGCACCTGCAGCCGGGCAAAACTCGGCTACGTCAACGCACGGATCACCGTCGAGGGCCGCCAGGTCAACACCATCAAGACCGATGAAGAACGCGCATCACTGGTCGTTCGGGCATGGGAGCTCTACGCGACCGGCGATTACTCGATCGAGGACCTCGAAGCAGCAATGGCCGACATGGGCCTCACATCCCGCCCCACCGGCGCCCGCCCGAACCCGCGGCCCGTCTCCGCGGCGACCCTCCACAACATGCTGCGCGATCCCTACTACGTCGGCTACGTCACCTGGAAGGGCCAGATCTATCCCGGCCGGCATGAGCCACTGATCGACCACGAACTCTTCGAACGTGTGCAGAACGTGTTGCGCAAACGCAGCGGCAACGGTACCCGGGACCGCATACACGCCCACTACCTGAAAGGGTGGCTCTTCTGCGCACGCTGCCGAGACGAAGACACCACCGCCAGGTTGGTCTACAACGTCTCCACCGGCCGCAACCGAGTGCGGTACGCCTACTTCGTCTGCCGCAGGAGCAAACAAGGCCTCTGCGACCTCCCCCACCTGCCAGCCGAGACCGTCGAAGACGCGATCCTCGACCACTACCGCACCCTGCAGCTGCCGACCGACTTCGCCGCCACGACGCGACGCCTGCTCGAACAGGTCGTCTCCGACGAGCAGAACACCACCCGAGAGTTGCATGCCAACCTGAACCGCCAAATGAAGGAACTCGACCAAAGCGAAAACCGGTTGGTCGATCTGCTCGCTGATGGCTCGATGCCTCAAGCCAAGGTGCGCATGAAACTCATCGAGATCAAAGCCCAGCGCAACCGCATCGAAGCAGCGCTCACCAACACTTCTGAAGAACTCAGCGTCGGAACGACGGTTCTACGTCACGCCCTCGACCTCATCGCCGACCCGTACAGCCTGTATCTGGACGCAGGCCCAGACGTACGGCGACTGCTGAACGAGACCTTCTTCGAGTGCTTCTACATCGACGACCTGGAAGACGCCACTGCCCTACGAATCACCGACGACAAGACCGTCATGTTCGCTGACCTTCACTCGGCAGCCCGAAACCACCCAAATCTGGCAGCGGATAAACCCAGGACCAGCCGCCGCGATGCACACCTGCGGGCGGTCACTGTTTCGAATAAAGAGGTTCTGGTGGTCCCAGCTGGTTTCGAACCAGCGACCTCTCGCGTGTGAGGCGAGCGCTCTCCCGCTGAGCTATGGGACCGGGATATTTCGGGGCGGCTGGAGTGCCGTTCCGAACGAGAAGGAACCTTAACACGCATCCCTGGGGTCACACCAAATCGGGGCCTGACCTGGATGTTTCAGCCGGCCGGCGATGGACGGAACGTGAACGGGCGCAGAAGGTCTCGTGTGAGCCGGATCGTCGCGCGGTCGGCGCCCGGTATCGACGTGAAGCATCGCGAGACATCGGGCGGGGCCGCGTCCGACGGAGTTGCAGTTGCGGTTGCCTGCGTCGCAGAGAGAAGGCCGACCGGACTACCCGTCGCCGGTCCGGGCTAGCCGGCGAGCTCGACACCCGGCACCCGGTCCAGTACCCGCGCTCCGCAGTCAACCGCAGCGCGCTGCAGGCGCCCACTGGGCTCCGCGGCCGCAGTCGCCGCCCCGAACGGATGCCCGTTCGGGGCGGGGGTCGGCGACGCCGGAAGGACACGCGGCTTAGGTCACCACACCGGTGTCACCCGATGGGGCGCAACTCGCACCCCGGAAAACACACCCGTGTTATTCACTTTTACCCCGATCTACCAGGCGATTTGTTGAGCGCGCGGGTTGTGGGCTAATGTTCTCTCTCGCAGCCGGAAGGGGCCGAAAAGCCCCGGAGACGCAGCATGCGGATGTAGCGCAGTTGGTAGCGCATCACCTTGCCAAGGTGAGGGTCGCGGGTTCGAATCCCGTCATCCGCTCGAAGGCCAACCCGGCCTTGGTTGGCGGTGTGGCCGAGTGGTGAGGCAACGGCCTGCAAAGCCGTGCACACGGGTTCGATTCCCGTCGCCGCCTCTTAGTAGGCGAACCACGCGCGATTAGCTCAGCGGGAGAGCGCTTCCCTGACACGGAAGAGGTCACTGGTTCAATCCCAGTATCGCGCACCAACGAAGAACAGGTCAGCCCCGGTTTCGACCGGGGCTTTCTTGTATC
The DNA here is from genome assembly GCF_003023875.1 of Nocardia sp. MDA0666. Classification (NCBI taxonomy): domain Bacteria; kingdom Bacillati; phylum Actinomycetota; class Actinomycetes; order Mycobacteriales; family Nocardiaceae; genus Nocardia; species Nocardia sp. MDA0666. Next base: position 100,534 of record NZ_PYHT01000022.1, on the reverse strand, counting down.
CGGACCAGGGACGAACGCGTCCGCTGTCCCGTCGACTGGGATACGGTCGAACAACCAGCCGAGCGGCAAGGAGAGATGTCGTGCGCGATTCGGTAACCGTTCACATGGCCGCGTCGCCGGCGCAGGTGTGGGCGCTGGTCAGCGATGTCACCCGGATCGGCGAGTTCAGTCCGGAGACGTTCGAGGCCGAATGGGTCGGCGGGGCAACGGGTCCCGCGGTGGGGGCGAAGTTCCGGGGGCATGTGCGGCGCAACCAGATAGGGCCGGTGTACTGGACCACCTGCCGGGTCGAGGTGTGTGAGCCCGAACGCGAATTCGCCTTCACCGTCCTCGGGCCCGGGGGGATGAGTATCAACAGGTGGAGTTACCGGCTCGAACCGCGCGACGGTGGCACCGATGTCACCGAATCGTTCGAATTGGCGGCGATCGCGCCGTTGCGGCTGTACTGGACGGCGCTCGGGTGGGCGCGCGGACGGCGCAACCACAACGACATGGCCACCACGCTCAACCGGATGAAGATCGCGGTCGAGCACGGCTGAAACCGGCCCGGCTAGCGGGCGAGTTCGACACCCAGCACCCGGTCCAGCACCCGCGCTCCGTTGTCGGTCAACCGCAGCGTGCGGCGGGCGCCGGGGCGTTCCACCCAGCCCGCGGTTTCCATGCGGGTCAGGACCGCGGCGCCGAGCGCGCCGCTCAGATGATGGCGTTGCTCGCTCCAGTCGACGCAGAAACGCAGCAGCGGGCGGCGCCGGCCACGCGCGGCGTCCAGATCCACGCCCAGCTCGGCGAACAGGGGTTCGGCATTCGGGCCCAGGCGGTACGGGTGGTCGGTCATCGGCGCCGAAATCGGATCTCCCTGTGCGCGTGCGGTTCCCGCGACACCATCGGTCCGGGTCAAAGCCTGCCGGTCGAGCAGGGCCTCGGTGACCGCGACACCCAGTTGCCCGGCCAGGTGGTCATAGCAGCTGCGGGCCCGGCGCAGCGCTGCCGCGCGGGTGGATTCCCGCAGGGAGCGCACGGGCCGCGTCGGCGCCAGCACGGCCAGCGCTTCGATCGCGGCGCCGACCCGGGAATTCGCGATGCGGTAGTACCGGTGCCGACCGGATCGCTCGACGGTGAGCAGCCCGCCCTCCACCAACCGGGCCAGGTGCTCACTGGCCGTGGACGCCGCGACGCCGGATTCCGCGGCCAGTACCGACGCGGGCAGCGCGCGCCCGTCCGCCAGGCCGATCATCATGCGGGCCCGGGTGGCGTCGGCCAGCAGCGCGCCGACAGCAGCGATATCGGCATACCCGTAGAGAGGTCGGCGATCGGTCATGACTCGAGTCTGCCGTGACAACACTTCGGTCCGCACCGAATTGTCGCCGTCCGCCCGTGGCCACGCCGGAACCCGCCTCCCAACCTTGACTATGGTCCCGGTTCGGCCGACATTGGGGTGGTGCGTGCGCGTGCCGAGGAACTCGATGCGGCGCCGACCGAGGGATTCGACCGGGTCGGAGCGGTCGAGATGACTTTGAGCCGGTTCGGCGCCGGCGACATCCACGGCTCCATCGACGAGATCGCCTATGCCGCCGCCGACCTCGGCGGCGAATACTTCTACGTCACCGACTCCCTGGGCCCGCAGGTCACCGCCGTGGTCTATCGCCGTAGTCGCCGGCGCCGCAGGTGGTTCCGCGGCCGGAACTGACCCGCCGATACTTCGGCCCCGACCGAAGGGTTCCGCACCCACACTGCGGATATGACTTCGACTGCACAGGTGCGCAACCCGGCCGTCATCCTCACGGTGATGTGCGCCGGGATGTTTCTGGTGTTGCTGGACGTGACCATCGTGAATGTGGCCCTGCCTGCGATCGGGCGTGGTCTGCATACGGACGTCGCCTCGCTGCAATGGGTGGTGGACGGATATGTGATCGCGATCGCGGGACTGCTGCTGGCGGCGGGGACCGCCGGCGACCGGATCGGTCATCGCCGGATGCTGCTGGCCGGATTCGCGGTCTTCGGGCTGGCGTCGCTGGCGTGTGCACTGGCTCCGGCGATCGGGGTGCTGATCGCGGCGCGGGTCGTCCAAGGCGTGGGCGGGGCGCTGCTGTTGCCCAGCACCATGGCCGTCATCGTGGACGTCTTCCCGGATCGAGCCCGACAGGCGAAGGCGTTGGGCACGTGGGCGGCGGTCTCGTCGCTGGCGTTGCCGGCGGGGCCGTTGCTCGGCGGAATACTCGTGGACCGCTTCGGGTGGCGGCCGGTGTTCTGGATCGCGGTGCCGCTGACGATCGCGGCGACCGTCGCGGCGCGGGCCGTGGTACCGGCCGCACCAGCACGGCGTGGCGGGCGTATCGATGTGCCGGGGCCGGCCGGGTTCGTCCTCGGCCTGAGCGCGCTGGTGTTCGCCATCATCTCCGCGGGCCACCACGCGGGGACCGCGGTCACCGGCACCGCGGCGGCGGTTGCGGTGGGCGCTCTGGCGGGCGCGTATGGCGCGGCGCGGCGCGGAACGCATCCGTTCCTGCCGGTGGACCTGTTGCGGCACAAGGAATTTCTCGCTCCCAATGTCGTCGCCCTGATGATGAATCTGATCTTCAACGGCATCCTGTTCATCGGCATGCTGTATCTGCAGGACACGCTGGGGCACTCCCCCGTCGCCGCCGGCGTCAGCGTGCTACCGCTGGCCCTGCCGCTGGTGCTGCTGGCACCGGTATCGGGGCGGTTGACCGCCCGGTACGGTCCGCGCCCGGCGATCGCGATCGGCTGCGCCCTCGCGGCCTGCGGTTCGGCGATGCTGCTGATACTCGACGGCCGCGGTGGAAGCGGCGGGCTGCTGCTGAGTTTCACCGTGCTCGGTTGCGGGTCCGGCCTCATCACGACATCGGTGGTCGCGGCGACGGTACGCGCCACACCGGCGGACCGGTCCGGACTGGCGACGGGCGTGTCCAATACCGCCCGGCAGGTCGGAACCGCGTGCGGGGTCGCGATATTCGGTGCGGTGGCCGGATCGCCCACCGGGCCGGGCTTCGTCGGCGCCATCCACACGCTGGCGATCGGATCGGCGCTCGCGTGGGTGGTGGCGCTGCTGATCACCGTGTTCGCCATCGAAGCCGGCGGGCCGCGAGCGGCCGAAGCGGATCGCAACACCCGCCTCACCGAACCGGCTCGCCGCTGAGTGACCAGAGCGGCCCGCCGCTGAGTGACCGGAGCGGCCCGCCGCTGCGTCACCCGAGCGGCCCGCCACCGAATTCGGTCACCACATCGACACGCCCGCGCCCGAGCGCCCGGAACCCGCACGAGGGCATAGGCTTTCGAATGGACGTGCGAGACAGCGAAAGGCATGCGGTGACGACCAACCGGATCGAGGAGATACAGGCCGGGCTGCTCGACGACCTGCGCGACGGCATCTCCTTCACCTCCGAACAGATGGCCGACACGCTGGCGGACATGGTGGCGGCGCAGGCCGAGGAACGACCCCGCGACGGCGAGCTGCTCACCCGCCGGCTCGGGCTCGACGGTGCGCGACCGGAGACCTTGACGCTGCTGGGCGCCCGCTTCGAACTCTCCCGCGACCGGGTGCGGCAGCTCTACACGCGAGCGGCGGGGCAGCTGCTGCGGCGAGTACAGGCCACCGGCTACCCCGACCCCGCCGTGTTCGCCGGACAGTATCCGGTCGGCTGGGGCGATCAGCGGCTGACGCGCACGCTGCTCATCGAAACCTACGTCGGAGATTGCGATATCGCCGCTCAGGATCTCGCGTATCTGAAGCTGCGGCTGGCCGGACATTCGCTGATCGACGCCAAACGGGTCGCGGGTTTCGTCTATCAGCGCATCGCGGGATGGCAGCAGCGCAGCCGGTGGCATCTCGATCGCCCCCGTGCGGCCGAACCGGCTGCCGGGCAACTGCTTCCGTTGCTGCGGCGCGTGGATTGGCCGAGTGGCGATCCCGACGACCTGCCCGAGCTGCCCATCACGACGGTCGATGCCGACGACGACGCCCGCGGCCACATGTTCGCCGAGAAGCTCGGCCGCGAAACCACATTCGACACCGCGCTGCAGGCCCGGCTGCTGCGCATGCTCGACGACGGCGAACAGGTCGACAGCTACACCGAGCGGCCCGTGGCCGTCGACTTCGCCGTCGATGATGTCGCGGACTCCTACTGCCCCACCGTCGGCACGCGACTGACCGACGGACGGGTGCTGCTGATCGATGTGGTCGCGTTGGGGCAGTTGGGTTTACACGCCAACCGGGTGCGGCTCGCGGCGGCCCGTGCGCACGCGCACGCCCGCGGCTGGGGTTGGCTGGTGTTCACCGGCAGCCGGCTCGGGGAGCCGGATCTGTTGCGGCACACCGTGCCCCCTCGCTCGGAGAACATCCTCCGCAACCGGATCGCCACCGGCGCCGTGCACTGGGCCGAGTTCCGCGGCCTGGCCGACGAGACCGGCCTGGAACCGGTGGACCTGATCGCGCTCGTCCTACGCCACGGCTGGCGCTGGGATCGCGCCCCGTTCCGGCTGAGCGCGACCTGACCAGCCCTACTTCAACATGAATCCCGCAACGATGAACGTCACGATCACCAGCATCGCGAAACAGGTCATCAGCTGCCAGTGCAGCACCGCCTCGCGCTGACGCGCGATCCGCACCCGCAGACCGGCCTCCAGCCGGTCGCGATCCGACAGCCGGCGTTTGACCGCATCCAACTCCCCGGCGACGATTTCGGCGCGTTCGAGCCGGTGCATCATCTTGTGCATCTGTTTGGCTTTGTCGCGAGTCGCCCTGCGCGCCAAGGCCAATTCAGTGCGCTGGTCGAGCAGTTCCTGCCGCTGCTGCGCGATCATCATCGCCTGTGCGTGGGTGTGGGCCTCCCAATCGCTCACCGTCGCCCACCCTCTCGTGTCCTCGTCCAGATACCCGCAGGCCAACGTGCCCGCGACCCAACCATCGATGAATTCCCTTATTCCCCAGGGGGTTTGCCTGGGGCTGAGGATACCGTCGGAATCGACGACCAGCCCACCCGACAATGCCCGGTACTCACAGCCGGCGGCGGCGAAATCGTCCACGCCCAGCGCCGGTATCTGCCCGATCCAGTATCCGGTCGGGCACAGCCACAACACCTCGTCACAACCCACCGCCTTCAACCGGGCCGTGCGTTTTCGCGCCTCCTCGATCGAGACCGGCGCGCTGCGCACCTCGATAGCGCACAACCGGTTCCCACGCCGCCACAGCAGACCCGGTGTCTGCGCACCCAGCGGTTTGTCCACCTCGGCATCGTCGGCGCCCGCCGCCAGCAGCCTGCCGCGCAACCAGTACTTGAGCCGCTGCACATCCCAGTGACAGTCGCCACATCCGGGTTCGCGACACCGGTCACCCGCCTGATGTCCGCGCGGATTCGGCTCCACCACAGGCAGTTTCACCGGCTCCAGGGGAGTCAGCGTCGTCGTCTGCTGCCTCGTGTCGGCCCGTTCTGTCGTACTCACGCGACCACTCCCCTACCCGTGCACCAGCGGCCCGTGCGGTCCGCTGTATCCAGAGTGCCGCACCGGCCAGGGGGCTACACGTCCCCGTGACCGGTTTCGTTATCCAACCGGGAGCCCGACGTGATCATCGAGTCCGGTGAACTGCGGAATCGCCCGCCCTCGGACAGCGGCGTAATAGCGACGTTGCGAAGCCGGAACGTCCGTCGGCAGCCCCGGGGCCCGATCTCTCCGCTACCGCCTCCGGGCACTCACCCATTAGGCTGCGCAGATGTTCGACCGCGGATACATTCCTGTATCGACCACGCTGCGGGCCGCCCGCACCGCCAATTCGGTGGCATTCGCGCTCCAAGGCTTCTTCCTCGCGGTTGTTCTCACCGAACTGCCGCAACAGCGGGATCGGCTCGGGCTCACCGACACCGTCATCCTGGTCGCGGTCGTGATGATCTCCGGCCTGGCCGCCGGCGGCAGCCTGCTCGCCGAGCGGGTGGCGGTGCGCTGGTCGAGCCGGGTGGCGCTGCGGGCCGGGCTGACGCTGATAGCGGTGAGCGGGCTCGCGATCGCGGTCGCCCCGAATCTCGTGGTCGATCTGATCGCGCTCGGCTGCTACGGGGTCGCGGTGGGCATGGTCGACGCGGGCACGAATATGCAAGCGATCTTCATCCAGCACGGGTACGGGCGATTCGTGCTGTCGTCGTTCTACGCCGCGTGGAGTGCCGGGTCGATTCTGGGCGCCCTGTTCGTCTCCGGCTGCCAGAAGGTGGGAATCACGCTGCCCTATGCGGTCACCGTCGCCGCCGCAGTGGTCGCGGTGGCGAGTCTGGTGTTCGGGCCGCGACTGCTCGGCGCCGCCCAGGCCGAGGCCCAGCCCACCGATTCGGGCCGTACCCCCGAACCCGTCGCGGCCGTTGCCCTGCGGGCTTATCTCGCCCTCGGAATCGCGATGGCGCTGGTGTTCGCGATCGATCTGGCGGTGGGCAACTGGTCGGCGCTCTACCTCACCGACGATCTGCTGTCCTCGTCGGCGACGGCGGCCCTGGCACTGGCCGCCTACCAAGGCGCCTCGCTGCTCACCCGGCTCAGCGGCGACTGGTGGGTGCGCCGCTACGGCGCACGGGTGGTGGTGCGGGTGGCCGCCGGTATCGGCGTGCTCGGACTGACGCTCGTGGTGGCCGCGCCCGGACCGGCCACGGCACTCGTCGGATTTCTCATCGCCGGCCTCGGCCTGCCGGTGATCGCGCCACTGTGCTTCAGCGAGGCCGGGCGACTCACGGGAGGCCGCGGACTGGACGCGGTGATCGCCCGGCTCAACCTGTTCAACTACGCGGGCACGTTGATCGGCGGCGGCGTGGTCGGCGCGGTCGCCGCCGCGTCGAGCCTGCGGATCGGGTTCGTGATCCCGCTGCTGTTCGCGCTGGTCCTCATCGCCACCGCGCGCTTCTTCCGGCCGCGTCCGGCGCCCGGCGACCTGTCGGCGACGCGCACCGGACATGTTGTACTGGACCCATGACCGAGCAGGAAGTCGTCGTCGACCGCGCCGGACTCTGGGACGCCGAGGAATTGAGCGATGTCGCCACCGCGACATTTCCCCTGGCCTGCCCGCCGGAGCTGACCGAGGAGAGCATCGACACCTTCATCGCCGAGGTGCTGTCCGGCGAGCGCTTCGGCGACTATCTGAGCGATCCGCAGCGGATCGTGCTCAAGGCCGTCCTCGGCGGCGACATCGTGGGCTACACCATGCTGATCTCCGGTGAACCGGTCGATTCCGCCGTCGCCACCCTCATCGAAGCACGCCCCGCGCTCGAGATCAGCAAGATGTACGTGATGCCCGGACACCACGGCAGTGGCGTCTCGACCGCCCTGATGAACGCGGCGGTGGATTACGCCCGCCGCGGCGGATATCCGGTGATCTGGCTGGGTGTGAATCAACGCAACGAGCGAGCTCAGCGCTTCTACGCCAAGCACGGTTTCCAGCGAATCGGCGCCAAGACCTTCACCGTCGGCGACCAGGTGTGCCACGACTTCGTGATGCAACGGGAGTTGTGAATCCGGCTGTCCCGCAACCGGATTCCACCCCGCGTGCCGAAATCTCCGGTCAGGACAGCAGCTTCGCCTTCAAGGTCGCGATATCGCCGCCGGTCAGCTTCAATCCGTCGTGCACGTAGTTGTCGAAACTGCCGTAGCTGCGATCCACCTGATCGAAGGCGGAATCCAGCGCCGACTGCACGACCCCGTTGATCGTGTCGCCCGCGGCGGCGTCGCGGTAGTAGTTCGACAGCAGGAAGTCGTAGTTCACCGTGCCGCGGTCCACGCCGAGGATGGTCAGCAGCACGGCCGCGGTCCAGCCGGTGCGATCCTTACCGGCCGAGCAGTGGAACAGCACCGCCCCGTCGCCGCCGGCGATGTCGTGCAGGACTCCGGCGAACGCCTCGCTCGCACCGGGAGCCGTGATGAACGCGCGGTACAGGTCGCTGCCGGCGCTCAGCGTCGACGCCATGACCTGCGGCGGCGCCTGGCCGATCACATCGCGGATGTTCAGCGTCGCCCCCACCGGCACCCGGTCCGGTCCCAGCGCGCGCTCGTAGCTCGTGCGCAGATCGTCGACGACCCGCAGCCCACGAGCGGACAGCGCGGCGGAATCCGCGTCGGACAGTTTGCTCAGGTCGGCGGTACGGAACACCAGGCCGGTCCGGACGACGTGGCCGTCGGTGGTGCGGTATCCGCCGATATCGCGGGCGTTCTGCACACGCGCCAGACGCAGTGACCGATCCTCGGTGTTCATCGAGACCGGCGAGGGGGCCGCGGGCGGGTCGGCGGCGACCGCGACACCCAGCGCCGGACCGGTCGCGATCAGGGCACCGGCGGCGACGGTGGCGGCGAGGCGAATCGAACGATGGGCCATGTCAGCTCCGTTCAGAGGGAAACTGGACAGTCGTCCATGATGGGTTCGCCTCCCGACAGTACGCCGTACGAACCGGACTCAGCCCGCCGGGACCTCGAATCGCGACAGCGCCAGCAGCCGCGAGATCGCGCGCAGGTACTTCTTGCGGTAGCCGCCGCCGAGCATCTCCTCGGAGAAGATCTTGTCCAGCGGCGCGCCCGACACGGTGACCGGCGTGCCGGCGTCGTAGAGCCGGTCGGCCAGCACCACCATTCGCAGCGCCACCGCCTGATCGGTGATGGTGTGCACCGCCGAGATGTAGACCGACGACACCCCGGCGATCAGCGAACCGTACTTCGACGGATGCAGCGTGCTCAGGTGAGCGAGCAGCGCGTCGAAGTCGTCGAGCGTGGAATCCGGTGTGGCCGCGGCCTTTTCGGACAGCAGCCCCGGATCGGTCGGCTCCGGCGCGGGCGGCAGATCCCGGTGGCGGTAGTCGGGACCGTCGACGCGGACGGCGTCGAACAGCGAACCCAGCTTGCGGATCTCGCGCAGGAAGTCCTGCGCGGCGAACCGGCCCTCGCCCAGCTGATCGGGCAGCGTGTTCGACGTCGCCGCCACCGACACGCCCCGCGCGGTCAATTCGGTGAGCAGTCGCGACACGAGCATGGTGTCGCCCGGATCGTCGAGTTCGAATTCGTCGATGCACAGCACGCTGTTGCCGCCCAGGCGTTCCACCGCGTTCGTGAAGCCCAGCGCGCCGACCAGATTGGTCACCTCGCCGAAGGTGCCGAACGATTTCGGACCGGGCGAGGCATGGAAGATCGAGGCCAGCAGGTGCGTCTTGCCGACACCGAATCCGCCGTCGAGATACAGCCCGGCGCCGTCGACCTGCTTCTTCTTCCCGAACAGGGATTTCTTACCGGCGGCGGCGTGGATCTTGCCGACCCGCGCGGCGAAATCCTCGGCCGCGCGCACGGCCGCGGCCTGAGTCGGCTCCTTGGGGTCGGGAATGTAGGAGGCAAAACTCACCTCGTCGAAGGTGGGCGGGGGCACCATCTGGGCGATGAGTTGATCGGCCGGAACCTCCGGATGACGATCGACGAGGCGTTGCTGCACGCTCGTAGCGTACTGACGTGGTGTGATCGGACCTTATGCAGCGTGTCCCCGATGCGATCCAGTTCACAGCACTGACCACCGACGGTGCCGGCGAGATCACCGACCTGGTTCAGCTCTACACCTATCCGACGGCCCTGGAGCGGCCGTGGATCCGGGTCAACTTCATCGCCAGCCTCGACGGCGCGGTCACCGTCGACGACCGCTCCGGCGCCCTGGGCCGCCCCGCCGACGCCACCGTCTTCGCCATCCTGCGCGATCTGGCCGACGTGATCCTCGTCGGCGCCGGAACCGCGCGCGTGGAGAACTACGGCGGTGCGCGCACCGACTCCCGGCGCCGCATGCGTCTGCATCACCACGGGCTGGGCGGGGCGCGCGACGGTGCGCCGCCGCCGATCGCGGTCGTGACCGCCAGCGCGGCGCTGGACCCGGCGAGCCGGCTGTTCACCGACACCCAGCGCCCGCCGATGATCCTCACCACCGCCGCGGCCGACGGCGAACGCAAACGCCTGCTCGCCGAGACCGGCGCAGAGGTGATCGAGGCCGGGCAGAGCACCGTCACCGCCGCCGACATCCGCCGCGTCCTGGCCGAACGCGGACTGCTGCGGGTGCTGTGCGAAGGCGGGCCGTCGCTGTTCGGCGAACTGATCGGCGCGAGCGCGGTCGACGAGTTGTGCCTGACCGTCTCGCCGCTGCTGGTCGGCGGTACGGCGGGCCGAATCGCGGTGTCGCCCAATGCCTTGCCGACCGCGATGAGCCTGCGCCACGCACTGATCGACGACGACGGCACGGTGCTGACGCGGTGGGAGCGCAGCCGCACCCAAGGCTGAAACGGCGCACCGGACCTGGCAGGCTGTAGCGCATGCGTTGGACTCGCGCCGCTCTGCTGGCATCGTCGCTGACGGTTCTGCTGACCACCGCCTGTGGTGCCGGGCCGTCGCAGCGGCCGGGCGTGGCGGTGGAACAACCGCACGGCGGCTCGGGTCCGGCCACCAGCACCAGCGCCGCGCCGACGCCGCCACCGCAGGCCCAGGTCCCCAAAACAGATCTCGCCTGGCACGATTGCGCGGCACCCACCTTCGCGCTGCTGGGGACCGGGGCGGCCCCGGCCGGGGTGAGTTTCGATTGCGCGGAGTTCTCGGCGCCGATCGATTCCGGTGGCACCGTCCTGGGCACCTTCCGGATCGCCGCGGTCCGCGCGCGCACGCCGCAGACGCCCGCCGACGCGGCCCCGCTGGTGGTGACCTCCGGCGGTGACCGTTCCTCCACCGCGACCGTCGCGGGCCTGATCTCCGGACCGGGTGCGGCGATTCTGGCGAGCCGGCCGGTGGTCGGGGTGGACCGGCGCGGTATCGGCAGCTCCCAGCCCATCGACTGTCTGCCCGACGACACCCGGCAGGGACTGGCCGACAACGCCCAGTTCGCGCCCGGCGGCGGCGACCGGGTGGACGCGGTGGCGACACTGAGCCAGAACGCCACCATCGCCTGCCAGGACTTCCTGCAGCCCTATCAGGGCACCTTCGACGCCCCGCACGCCGCCGACGACATCGAACAACTGCGCAAGCAGTGGCAGGTCGACCACATCGATCTGCTGGGCACCGGAAACGGTGCGCGGGTGGCGCTGAGCTATGCCGCCAAATTCGGCGACCGGCTGGCCCGGCTGGTGCTCGATTCGCCGGAACCGGCGAACACCGACGCGGTGACCCGGACCGAACAGCAGGTCAAGGGCGCGGAGGCGGCGCTGACCGGATTCGCCCGCCGCTGCGCCGATCTCGGATGCGCACTGGGCGCGGATCCGCGCGCAGCGATCACCGATCTGATCAACCGGGCGGGAGCGGGACAGCTCGGCACACTCTCGGCCTCGGCGCTGACCACCACGATCACCGCGTTCCTCGGCGATCCGCGCGCGGATCAGGCCGCACACACCACCGAACTCGCCGATGCGCTGTCGGCGGCCGGACGCGGCGATCAGGGGGCTTTGCAGACTCTGGTCACCCGGGAGGCGGCGGCGGTGGGAGCCGACGGGCAGTTCGTCTCCCGGTGCAGCGACGACCAGCAGCCCGCCACCCCCGACCGCGCCAAGCAGCTCGAAATCGACTGGGCTGCCAAATATCCCGCCTTCGGTAAGACGGCGGCGACCGGACTGATGGAATGTTCGGCGTGGCCGGTGGCGCAGGCGCCGCGACTGCCGGACAAGTTCACCCTGCCGGTGCTGGTGCTGGGCACGACCGCCGATCCCGTCGTCGGCGGCGACGGGCGATCCTCGGTCACCGGCGCGCTGGGCGCCGCCGGTGCGCGCACCTCCACCGTGCAGTGGCAGGGCTGGGGCCATCCGGTGTTCACCCATTCGGGCTGCGCACAGCAGAACATCATCGGCTACCTGAAGGACGGCACGCTGCCCGCCGACGGCACCGCCTGCCCGGCCTGAGGTGATCGTGCGGGTACGCACGAAGTGGCGCGGCACACACCCGGCAAAAGCGGTCTCCGCCGCGCCCGACGGCGGGTCCGCGCAACCGTCGCCCAGGTTTCCGGTGTACCGTGCCCCAGTGTTCCTTCGTCAGCTCGAGCCGCGCACCGCTCGCACCACCGCCGAAGTGTTCAACTTCGCACTGTGGCCGTTTGCGATCCTCACAGTGCTGCATCAGGTCATCGTCAAAGGGACCAACTTCTCCATCACCGACGATTTCGCGCCCGTCTACAAGGCGTCGCTGGCCTTCCTCAACGGACGCGCCATCTACGGCGAGAACTTCGACCTGGTCGACCCGCACTACCTGTACCCGCCCAGCGGCACCCTGCTGATCGCGCCGCTGGCGTTGATCGACCCGGAGAAATCGCGCTGGTGCTTCATCGCGCTCAACGCGGTGGCGATCATCCTGGCCTGGTATCTGCTGCTGCGGCTGTTCAAGTACTCGACGAAATCGGTGGCCGCGCCGCTGCTGCTGTTACTGATGTTCGCCTCCGAAACCGTCATCAACACATTGGGTTTCGGCAATGTCAACGGCTGCCTGCTGCTGGCCGAGGTGCTGTTCATCTACCTGCTGCTGCAGCGGCGCGATCTGCTGGCCGGACTGGTCATGGGACTCACGATCGCGGTCAAACCGACGCTGGCGCCGATGCTGCTGATACCGCTGGCGCGTCGCCAGTGGCAGGTCTTCATCACCGCGATCGGCGTGCCGGCGGTGCTGATGGCGGTCTCGTGGCCGCTGATCAAGGATCCGATGGACTTCGTCCATCACACGCTGCCCTATCTGCTCAAATCGCGCGACTACTTCAACAGCGCGATCGTGGGCAACGCCGAGTACTACGGCCTGCCGATGTGGCTGACCTGGGGCATGCGCATCGTGCTCGGTGTCCTCGTGCTGGTCTCGCTGTGGCTGCTGTACCGGTACTGCCGCGACGACGAGCTGTTCTTCGTCTGCACCACCGCCGGCATCATCCTGACCGCGTTCTGGCTGCTGTCGGGTCTGGGACAGCAGTACTACTCGATGATGCTGTTCCCGTTCCTGATGACCGTGGTGCTGCGTAATTCGGTGCTGCGCAACTGGCCGGCCTGGCTGGCGATCTTCGGGTTCATGACCTACGACAAATGGCTGCTCGACCACTGGCAGAGCACCGGGCGCGCGCTCGAGTACCTGCGGGTCACCTTCGGCTGGGCGCTGCTGCTGATCGTGACGTTCTGCGTCCTCGGCGATCGGTACCTCACGGCACGGCGTGAGGGCCGGCTGGATTCGGGCATCGAGCCGGCGTTCCTGCTGCCGGAGGCGACCACGACGCCCGCCGCTCCTGCCGAGCCGGCGCCGCGCATCGAGCGCCACGAACCGGTCCCCGATGACGAGACGTTGGATCCGACTGCTCAGTCCGAGGCCGGCGCACTGCGCTGACCTGCGGTGATCCGGCGCGGCCCGGTAGTGGTCGGGCGGCGACACTAGACTCGCGTCATGAGCTCACAGGATGGTTCGCCCGCGACCTCATCGCTTCCGGCACCCAAGATCGAGCTGAGTCCGCAGCAATGGCGGACGCGGCTGACCCCGCAGGAGTACGCGGTGCTGCGCGAAGCGGGCACCGAACGCGCCTTCACCGGCGAATACACCGACACCGAAACCACCGGCGTCTACACCTGCCGGGCCTGCGGCGCCGAATTGTTCCGCAGCACCGAGAAGTTCCATTCGCACTGCGGGTGGCCGTCGTTCTTCGATCCGGCCGATTCCGATGCGGTGATCCTGCGCGCCGACGACTCGCTGGGTATGCGCCGGGTCGAGGTGCTGTGCGCCAACTGCCACAGCCACCTCGGGCACGTCTTCGAGGGCGAGGGTTATCCGACCCCGACCGACAAGCGGTATTGCATCAACTCGATCGCGCTGCGCCTGCACCCCTCGGACGACGCGGCGGGCTGATCGCGACAGGGCGAGGGTTCGAACCCGCCGCCCGAGTGCCGGATGCGATCCGCCGGCCGCTGCGGATCGCGCGCCGAGCAGGCGCGCGACCGAGCTGACGGGAAGACCTTACGGGCCCGGCCGCATTCCGGCACGCCCCGAATTCCGGGGGCACCGGCGGACTCGCGGCTCAGGGCAGGGCGTTGACCAGCTGTTCGACGTCCACGCGCGGGCCGCTGAAGAACGGAATCTCCTCGCGCACGTGGTTGCGGGCGTCGGTGGCACGCAGATCGCGCATCAGGTCGACGATGCGGTGCAACTCCGGGGCCTCGAAGGCGAGGATCCACTCGTAGTCGCCGAGGGCGAACGAGGCCACCGTATTGGCCCGCACGTCCGGATAGGAGCGGGCCTGCTTGCCATGGTCGGCGAGCATGCGGCGACGCTCCTCGTCGGGCAGCAGGTACCAGTCGTAGGAGCGCACGAACGGGTAGACGCAGATGTAGTTGCCCGGTTCCTCACCGGCCAGGAAGGCCGGGATGTGGCTCTTGTTGAACTCCGCCGGGCGGTGCAGTGCGGCGTTGCTCCACACCGGCGTGCTGGCACGGCCCAGATCGGTGGTGCGGCGGAAATCGGCGTAGGCGGCCTGCAGATCCTCGATCCGCTCGGCATGCCACCAGATCATGAAATCGGCGTCGGCGCGCAGGCCGGCCACGTCGTACAGGCCGCGGACCACGACGCCACGCTCCTCGAGCGAGTCGAAGAACTCCCGCGCCTGCTTGACCACGGTGTCGCGCTGATCGCCCAGCACTCCGGGTTTGACCTGGAACACCGAGAACATCAGATACCGGATGGTCGAATTGAGAGCTTGGTAATCGAGTCGCGCCATAGCCTCCATCGTGCCACTGGGCGCTGTGGGACAGAACGGCCGCATCCCATGTTCTGCGGCACGGCAACGGTCGTGGGATCGCGCGGACCCGCCGGCAGCGCTGCTGCGGCCGCCGCACGATGCTGGTATCTCGGGCGGCGCGGTCGTGCGTCGCCGGGGTCCGAGGCCGCGATGCACTGAGCAGAACCGGCCGGTCGCCGACCCGTCCACCCAGCGCAACCACCCTCTCAGCGGGACAGAATGCGTTGCGCCGCAGCGGTTCCCGAGGCAGCGCAGGCCGGGACGCCGACGCCGTGCAGGTAGGCCCCGGCGATCGCGAGGCCGGGCAGTGCCGCGACCGCCGATTCCAGTTCCGCGATGCGAGTGGTGTGGCCGGGAGCGTACTGGGGCAGGCCACCGCGCCAGCGCTGCACGAGGGCGGTTTCCGGACGGATCGGTAGTCCGGTGACGGTGGACAGATCGGCCACCGCGGCCGCTACGAGATCCTCGTCCGACCAGTTCAGCGGGGTGTCGTCACCGAAGCGACCGAAGGACGCGCGCACGAGCGCCACATCACGTCCGGCCAGATGCGGCCATTTGCGGCTGGAGAGGGTGAAGGCTTTGGCGCGCAACGATTCTCCGGTGGCGACCAGGATGCCGGAATTGTCGGGCAGGGGTGTGTCGGCGGGAAGTCCGAGCGCCACCACGGCCGACGACGACAGTTCGATGGTGGCCGCGACCGCGGCGGCCGCGGGTGCGACCGCGCCCAGCAGGGTCGCGGTGACCGGGGCCGGGGTGGCCACGATCACCGCATCCACCTCACCGATGGGGTCGACCCGCCAGCCGGTGGCCGTCCGGGTCAGACCCGTTGCCGCGGTATCGGTTTCGATCTTCGGCGCGGCGGCCTCGCGCAGGGCGTCGAGGAGTACGCGATATCCGTCGCGCAGGCCGCCGAAGACCGGGGCCGTGGACGGCGGCGGCAGGGCGGCGGCGACCGCGCGGGTGAGATTCGGGGCGCCGGCGTCGAGGGCGGCAGCCAGGGTCGGCAGCGCCGCTCGCACCCCGATCGACTCCGCACGCCCGGCGTACACCCCGCCCAGCAGCGGATCGACACTGCGCCGCACCACCTGCGCGCCGAAGCGGTCTCCGACCAGTTCGGCGACCGAGACGTCACTGCCGCGTTCCCAGCGCAGCGGCCGGGTGGGCTCGGTGGTGATGCGCTCCAGGGTGTCGGCGTCGACGAGGGCTGCCACGGCCTCGGGCCCGGCGGGAATGCCCATCAGCGTGCGTTCCGGCAGGGGGTGGGCGGTGCCGCCGGACCAGATCAGCGGTCGCCGCCCGGCTGGGTGCACCAATTGCTCGGTCAGGCCCAATTCCGCGAGCAGCGCGGGAATTTCGGGCCGGCGGCCCACGAACGCCTCCGCTCCCAGATCCACCGGCTCGCCCGCCAGCTCAGCGGTGTGCAGAATGCCGCCGACCCGGTGGCGCCGTTCCAGCAACACCAGTTCGAGCTCCGAGCCGAGGGCCGTCCGCAGCCGATACGCCGCGACCAGACCACTGATCCCGCCCCCGACCACCACGACCCGCATAGCCTGCTCCTCACTCGTACCCGCGGCGCTACCGCCCCTGCAACGTACCCGTCTCTCGAAGCAAGCCCCGGTCCTGCCTCCGAGTCACCGGACGGCCGGCGCCCCTGGCGTTCGGCGAGGGGTGCGGCTTACAACGGCGTGGGCAGGTTGTGGATCAGCTCGACCGCCGCGGTGATCGCGCCGGGGTCGGTGTCGGGCAGCACGCCGTGGCCCAGGTTGAAGATGTGGCCGGTGGCACCGAGGGTGATCGCCTCGTCGGCCTCGTGGGCGATGCGGCGGATCTCCCGGTCGACGACCTCGCTGCCGGCGAACAGAACGGCCGGATCGAGATTGCCCTGCAACGCTTTTCCGGGTCCGACCCGGCGCGCCGCGGCGGTCAGCGGCACCCGCCAGTCGACGCCGACGACATCGGCTCCGGCCTCCCCCATCACGCCCAGCAGTTCACCGGTGCCGACTCCGAAATGGATGCGCGGCACACCGGCTTGCCCGATCTCGGCGAAGACCCGTTCCGAATGCGGCAGAACGAATTCCCGGTACTGCGCCAGCGACAACGCGCCCGCCCACGAGTCGAACAATTGCACCGCGTCCACGCCGGCTGTGATTTGGGCGCGCAGGAATTCCACGGTGATATCGGTGAGCACACCGAGCAGCGCGTGCCAGGTCTGCGGATCGCCGAGCATGAGCGCCTTGGTCCGCTCGTGGTGGCGGCTCGGGCCGCCCTCCACCAGATAGGACGCGAGAGTGAAAGGGGCACCGGCGAATCCGATGAGCGGTGTCTCGCCGAGTTCATCGAGCAACAGGCGCACGCCGTCGGTGACCGCGCCGACCTCCTCGCGCCGCAGTCGCGGCAGCGCGCGCACATCGTCGACCGAGCGCACCGGATTCGCGATGACCGGGCCCACGCCGGGCACGATATCGAGATCGATGCCGGCCGCCTTGAGTGGAACGACGATGTCGGAGAACAGGATTGCCGCGTCCACACCGTGACGGCGGACCGGCTGCATGGTGATCTCGCACACCAGCTCCGGGTCGAAGCACGATTCCAGCATCCCGATGCCCGCGCGCAGTTCGCGGTACTCGGGCAGCGACCGGCCGGCCTGCCGCATGAACCAGACGGGACGGCGGCCGGGTCCGGCGCCGGTGGCGGCGGCGAGGAACGGCGCATCGGGCAAGCGGCGGCGGGTTGGTGTGCTCATCCCCGCTATCGTATGCCGCCGCCGAACGCCTACCCGCGCGGCCGTCCCCGCCCGGTCACGGCGCCCGTAGCGGCGCGCCTCCGCGTGCCGGACAGCGGAGAGGTCTACCGTTCACAGTCGTGACACCGCTCGACTTCCGCGACGGCGCCGCACCGACCCCGGGCCCTGACAGCGAACCAGCCCAGTTTCGCGCCGCGGTCGATGCGATGGGCACCGCATCCGTCCATCCTCGGATCGAGCTCGCACCGATCCGGCCCCCACAACGCCTGGCACCCTATTCGTACGCCATCGGAGCCGAGGTCAAACATCCCGACACCAATGTCATCCCGGTCGATTCCGACGACGACGCCTTCGGCCGCCTGATCCTGCTGCACGACCCGAACGGGCACGAGGCCTGGCACGGGGTCTTCCGGTTGGTGGCCTACATCCAGGCCGATATCGATGCCGCGCTGGCCGGCGATCCGCTGCTGCCCGAGGTGGCCTGGAGCTGGCTGGTCGACGCCCTGGAATCGCGCGGCGAGGAGTTCACGGCCCTGGGTGGCACGGTGACCTCGACGAGTTCGGTCCGCTACGGCGATATCGCCGGACCGCCGCGCGCCTATCAACTGGAGTTGCGTGCCTCGTGGACGGTCGGCTCGCCCCAGCTGGCCCCGCACGTCGAGGCGTTCTGTGAGGTGCTCGCCTACGCCGCGGGGCTGCCCCCGGCCGGTATCACCCATTTGCGGCCGCATCCGCAGATTGCCGACGACCAGTTCTGAGCGACACGTAGAGTTCGGGCTATGCCCGAAGCCGACGAGTCCGACACCATCGCGAGGACATCACAACCACCGCAGCAGCCCGCGCAGCACGACGCGGACAGCGCGGTTCCTCTGCTCGCCCCGGCCGACGGCATCCCCCCGGTTCTCGATTCCGCCCGCGAGATCGCGGACGCGGCCGCCGCGCTGGCCGCCGGTTCCGGCCCGCTGGCCGTCGACGCCGAACGCGCCTCCGGATTCCGCTACTCCAATCGGGCCTATCTGATCCAGCTGCGCCGGCGCGGCAGCGGAACCTTCCTCATCGATCCGATTCCGGATCCGGCCGCGGTGGACGCGTTGGCGGCGGTGATCAACGACCTGGAATGGGTGCTGCATTCCGCCGACCAGGACCTGCCGTGTCTGGCCGAACTGGGACTGCGACCGGCCCGGCTGTTCGACACCGAACTGGGTGGCCGGTTGGCCGGATTCGAGCGGGTCGGCTTGGCCGCCATGGTGGCGCGGCTGCTGGGCCGGGAACTGCGCAAGGGGCACGGCGCCGCCGACTGGTCGACCCGGCCGCTGCCGCAGGACTGGCTCAACTACGCGGCCCTGGACGTGGAACTGCTGGTCGAATTGCGCGACGAGGTCGCGGCCGTGCTGACCGAACAGGGTAAAACCGACTGGGCCGCACAGGAATTCGACCATGTGCGCACCGCACGCCCCGCCCCGCCGAAGCCGGATCGCTGGCGGCGCACGTCGGGCATCCACACGCTGCGGCGGGCGCGACAGCTCGCGACCGTGCGCGAATTGTGGACGGCCCGTGACGGTATCGCGCGCCATCGCGATGTGGCGCCGGCGCGGATCCTGCCGGATTCGGCGATCATCGCCGCGGCGCAGGCGGATCCGAAGACCGTTCCGCAGTTGCGCACGCTGCCGGTGTTCGGCGGGCCGCGGCAGCGGCGATATTCGCGGGAATGGCTCAACGCGGTGGAACGTGCTCGCGCGCTACCGGATTCGCAGTTGCCGCCGATGTCGCAACCGTTCGACGGCCCGCCGCCGGTCAATCGCTGGGAGCGCCGCGATCCGGTCGCGGCGGCTCGTCTGGCCGCTGCCCGGGCCGCGATGAACGGGCTGTCGGAACGACATGCGGTGCCGGTGGAGAATCTGCTGACCCCGGATCTGCTGCGCCGGCTCTGCTGGGACGGCCTGCCCGAATTCCGTACCGGCACAACGCCGTCGGACCCGGCGGCGGCGATCGGTAAATATCTCGAAGCCGGCGGCGCCCGGGCCTGGCAGCGTGAACTGGCGGTTCCCGAGCTGACCGCGGCGTTGTTCCCGGGCTCGGATCAGTCCTCGTAGACCGGGGAGCGCCGGTCGCGGCGGGCGCGGATGGCCTCGTCGAAATTCTCGGTGGTCAGCCGCACATACAGTTGCGCCGTACCCTCGTGCTGCATATGTGATTCCAGGCTGCCGGCCTCCATCCCGCTCCACAGCATGCGCTTGGTGAGCTCGGTGCCCACCCGGCTGTAGCCGATGATGCGTTCGGCCAGTTCGTAACACGTGTCGAGGAGTTTGTCGGCGGCGACCGTGCGGGAGACCAGGCCGATCCGCTCGGCCTCGGCGGCATCGATATCGCGGCCCGACAACATGATCTCGAAGGCCCGGGAGGCGCCGATCGCGCGCGGCAACAGATAACTGATGCCGAGTTCGGCCGAGGTCAGGCCGTTGTTGATGCCGGCGGCGCGGAAATAGGCGTGCTCCGACGCGATGCGGATATCGGTGGCCATGCTCAGGCAGAATCCACCGCCGATCGCGGCCCCGTTGATCGCCGC
Organism: Nocardia sp. MDA0666; assembly: GCF_003023875.1. Lineage (NCBI taxonomy): Bacteria > Bacillati > Actinomycetota > Actinomycetes > Mycobacteriales > Nocardiaceae > Nocardia > Nocardia sp. MDA0666. Next base: position 80,491 of record NZ_PYHT01000022.1, on the reverse strand, counting down.
GATCACTGGCTGATGCATGCGCCGCAGCGTGGTCATCACGTGGTCGAGCAGGTCCATCGAACGCCGCGCCACGGTGGTGCGGGTGAGGCCCTCGATATTCGGCACCCGGCCGGCGCCCTGCAGATCGGCGCCGGAGCAGAAGCCGTGACCCGCTCCGGTGAGCACGACGACGCGGACGTCGTTGTCGGCGGCCACCGACTCGAGCGTTTCCCGCAGCGGGATCATCACGTCGAACGCCATGGCGTTCATGCGTTCGGGCCGGTTCAGGGTGACCAGCGCGATCTGCGGGCGAGGCTTCTCGACGAGCACGAACGACATGCAGACTCCTACCGGCGACGAAAACTGTAACCGGTTTCAGAATCTACACCGCGCCACCGGTCAGCCACCGGGTAACGCGCTCGGCGATGTTCTCGGCCGTCAGGCCCAGCTCCTGATGGATCTGGGCACGCGAGCTGTGCTCGAGGAACTGCTGCGGCACGCCGAGTTCGCGGGTCGGCACGTCGAGTCCGGAATCGCGCAGCCGTGCCGAGACGGTGCAGCCGATACCGCCGTGCAGGCCACCGTCCTCCACGGTGACCACCATCCGATAGTTCTCGGCCAGTTTGACGACGGTGTCGGAGACCGGCAGCACCCAGCGCGGGTCCACCACCGTCACCGAAATTCCTCGGTCCGCCAGCAGATCCGCCGCGGCGACCGCGGTGGCGCCGAGCGCGCCGACCGCCACGAGCAGGACGTCACCGCGCACCGCCTGCGCCGAGGACCCTTCCGGCCTCCGCAGCACGTCGACGCCGTCGAGCCGCTCCAGCGCCGAAACCTCCTCGACGACAGGGCCTTTCGGGAAACGCAGCGCGGTCGGCCCGTCGGCGACGGCCAGCGCCTCGGCCAGTTCCTCGCGCAGGGTCACCGCATCGCGCGGGGCGGCGACGCGAATACCGGGCACGATGCCCAGCACCGACAGATCCCACATGCCGTTGTGGCTGGCGCCGTCGTCACCGGTGATACCGGCGCGGTCGAGCACCAGGGTCACCGGCAGTTTCAGCAGCGCCACATCCATCAGCAGTTGATCGAAGGCGCGGTTGAGGAAGGTCGAATAGATCGCGACCACCGGATGCAGGCCGCCCAGCGCCAAGCCGGCGGCGGAGGTCATCGCATGCTGTTCGGCGATACCCACATCGAACAACCGGTCGGGGAAGCGGTCACCGAACGGCGCCAGCCCCGTCGGCCCCGACATGGCGGCGGTGAGGGCGACGATATCGTCGCGCTGTTCACCGTGGCGGATCAGTTCCTCGGAGAACACCGACGTCCACCCGACGGACTTGCCGCCGGTCGGCTGTCCGGTCTCGGGGTCGATGGCGCCGATGGAATGCATCTGGTCGGCGACGTGGTCGACCGCGGGCTGATATCCGCGACCCTTGAGCGTCACCGCGTGCACCACGACCGGACCGCCGAAATCCTTGGCGCGCCGCAACGCGGCTTCGAGCGCCACCGGATCGTGCCCGTCCACCGGGCCGACGTATTTGAGGCCCAGATCGCTGAACAGCTCCTGCGGAGCGACCGCGTCCTTGATGCCGGCCTTGAGCGCGTGCAGCATCGAATACGCCGAGCTGCCGACGCGCGGAATGCCCTGGACGAACCGTTTGGTGGCGTCGAGCGCCTGTTCGTAGGCCGGTTGCATGCGCAGCGCGGTCAGCCGGTCGGCCAATCCGCCGATGGTCGGCGAATACGAGCGGCCGTTGTCGTTCACCACGACGATCAGGGACCGATCCTGACCGGCGGCGATATTGTTCAACGCCTCCCAGCACATACCGCCGGTGAGCGCACCGTCACCGACGACGGCGACCACGTGGCGATCCTGCCCGGTCAACGCGAAGGCCTTGGCCAGACCGTCGGCATACGACAGCGAGGCCGAGGCGTGGGAGGACTCCACCCAGTCGTGCTCGCTCTCGGCGCGGCTCGGATATCCGGACAGCCCGCCGTGTTTGCGCAGCCGATCGAACCCGTCCTTGCGACCGGTGAGGATCTTGTGCACGTAGGCCTGATGCCCGGTGTCGAAGATGATCGGGTCGGCCGGGGAGTCGAAGACCCGGTGCAGGGCGATGGTCAATTCCACCACCCCCAGGTTCGGACCCAGATGGCCGCCGGTGACCGCTACTTTGCGGACCAGGAACTCCCGAATCTCCTCGGCCAGTTCGCGCAGCTGCGGCACCGTCAGCCGGCGCAGGTCCTCGGGCGTATCGACCCGGGAAAGAACTCCCACCGTTCTCGCTCCCTCTCCGTGGCTCGTCTGTCTGGAACAGTCTACGGAGCCGCATCCGGGCCCGACGACGGGAACGACCGGCGAGCTGCGACATCCGATCTCGGTGTGAGGCTCGACATAGATCAACCGCATTACAGTGGGTGACTGCCCGTCCCGCCCGCAGGAAGGACGATATGACCGTCGAGCAGCAACGAGCCGACTCTTCGGCGCGGCAGCGACACGCCACTGTCACCACATTCGGACACGGTGTGGCAACCGCGACGCCCGACCGGATGCAGGTATCGATCTCGATCGAGACGCGCGCCGAGGCGGTGGCCGTCGCCTACGGCCGGGCCGGCGAACGCACCGCCGCGGTCACCGGCGCACTACGCGCAGACGGGGTGGCCGCGAGAGATATCGCCACCACCGGCTTGTCCGTACGGACCGAGACGACCTGGACCGAGAACGAGGGCACCCGGATCACCGGTTACGTCGCGACCACGTCGCTGACGGTCAGCCTGCGCATCCCCGGCGCTCCCACCGCGTCCTCAGCCGACCTCGGGACCACGGCCCGTCCCGACGCGACCGCACCGGCCGATCCCGCCGCCGTCATCGCCCGTGCCGTCGAGGCCGGTGGCGACGACGTGCGCCTGGGCGGGTTGAACCTCGCTGTCGCCGACCGCGCCGACCTGCTGATCCGAGCCCGCGAGGCGGCATGGGACGACGCCCTCGACCGCGCCCGCCGCTACGCCGCGCGAGCCGGCCGCAGTCTCGGATCGGTCCTCGAGATCACCGAAAACGCCGCGGGCACACCGGAACCCCGCGGAGACATCCGTTTCGTGGCCGCTCGTTCGGCCGCCCCCGGCGCCCCGGTCCCCGTCGAATACGGCGAACACGAGGTCACAGCCGACCTGCGGGCCACCTGGCACTTGGCCTGAGCAGCGACGTCGCCGTTACGCCCGTTCGAGCAGGGCCAGACACTCCACATGGTGTGTCGCGGGAAAGGCGTCGAACGCGCGCAGTTCACGCACCCGGTACCCCGCCTCGCGGTACAGACCCACGTCGCGGGCGAAAGCGGCTGGGTCGCAACCGATATGAACGATGCGCGCGGGCGCGGCGGCAGCGAGCGGGGTGACGACCTGTTTTCCGGCGCCCGCACGGGGCGGGTCGAGGACGACGACCTGCGGGGCGCGGTCCTGGGTGGCGATCCAGCGTTCCACCCGATCGGCGTGCAGATCGACGGCGGGGAGATCGCGCAGCGCGGCGGCGCCGTCCGCGACGGCCGAGCGGGCGGATTCGACGCCGAACACCGATCCGCGCGGTCCCGCCTGCTCGGCCAGCCGGGCCGCGAAAACTCCTACGCCGCAATACAAATCCCAGGCAATGGAGCCGGGATCGAGGTCCGCCCAGCCGGCCACCACATCGGAATAGCGTTGTGCCGCATCGCGATGCGGCTGCCAGAACCCGGTCGCCGAGACGTCCCAGCGGCGGCCGGACACGTATTGGACGGCCCGTCCGCTGCCGGACATCACCCGCTCGCGGCGGCGGGCATGGGCCGCGGCACGGCGGGCGACGGTGGCGCGACGGTCGCCCCCTCGGCGCGGCGGCGTGGCCGGCGGGGCGAGTTCCACCACATGCCGCATACCGTCGGCGTCCACCGCGATCACCAGTTCCGCACCGGGCGTCCATCTGCTCTCGGCAATGCCGTCCACCGCACCCGAAACCGGTTGCGGGCAGCGCAGATCCGCGATCACGTCACTACTGCGATAACGATGGACGCCCGCCCGGCCTTCGGCGTCCACCACCAACCGGACGCGGGTCCGCCACCCGGTTTCGGGCACTTCACCGGATCGCTCGGGAGCCGCTCCCCCCACGGGCGTCTCGTTGCCGAGGCCGAGCGGCAGCGGTTCCACCACGATGTCGGTGTCCCAGTGGGCGAGGCGCTGCAACTGCTCGCGCACCACCGCCGCCTTCAGTCCACGCTGGGCTTCGGGGGTGGCGAAGGCGAAATCGCAGCAGCCGGCGCCGGCGGGACCGGAGACCGGGCAGTTCGGCGCCACGCGGTCCGGGGAAGGCTCCAGGATCTCGATCGCCTCAGCGCGGCAGAACGAGCCGCCGCGGTCCTCGGCCACCCGGGCTAGCACCAGCTCACCGGGCAGACCGTGACGGACGAACAGCACCCGGCCCTCGTGCCGGGCGACACAGAAACCACCGTGGCCGGGTGGCCCCAGCCGCACCTGCAGTGTGCGCCCGGACCAGTCCGGCCCGGCACTCACGAACGGTCCTCGTAGCCGCGGCGAACCGCGCCGGGTGCGTTGACCACTTCGGGACGGCGTGCCTTGGCCGACGAACTCAACTGCCACGGCACACTCGTCACCATCACACCCGGCTCGAACAGCAGCCGGCCCTTGAGCCGCAGCGCACTCTGGTTGTGCAGCAACTGCTCCCACCAATGGCCGACCACGTATTCGGGGATGAACACCGTCACCACGTCGCGCGGCGAATCCTTGCGCACCCGCTTGACGTAATCCACCACGGGCTTGGTGATTTCACGATAGGGCGATTCGATCACCTTGAGCGGCACCGGAATATCGCTGTCGGCCCACTCCCGCACCAGCGCCCGGGTGTCGGGTTCGTCGACGTTGACGGTGACCGCCTCCAGCGTGTCCGGCCGGGTGGCCCGGGCATAGGCGAGCGCGCGGCGCGTCGGCAGATGCAGTTTCGACACCAGCACGATCGAATGGGTGCGGCTGGGCAGGACCCCGGTGAACTCCTGCTCCTCGAGTTCGCGTCCCACCGTGTCGTAGTGGCGGCGGATCAGCCGCATCAGGCCGAAGATCGCGGCCATGGTGACGATCGCGATCCACGCGCCCGCCAGGAACTTCGTGATGAGCACGATGATCAGCACAGCGCCGGTCATGGTCAGGCCGATGGCGTTGATCACTCGCGAGCGCAACATGCGCCGGCGCACCGCCGGATCGGTTTCGGTGCGCAGCAGCCGCGTCCAGTGCCGCAGCATGCCGGTCTGGCTCAGCACGAACGAGACGAACACGCCGACGATGTAGAGCTGGATCAGCCGGGTCACCTCGGCGCCGAACAGCACCACGAACGCGATCGCGGCGCCGGACAGGAACAGGATGCCGTTGCTGAACGCCAGCCGGTCGCCGCGGGTGTGCAGCTGTCGGGGCAGGAACCGGTCCTGCGCGAGAATCGAGCCGAGCACCGGGAATCCGTTGAAGGCGGTGTTCGCGGCCAGCACCAGGATCAGCGCGGTGACGATGGTGATGTAGAAGAAGCCGGCCGGGAAGCCGGAGAAGATCGAGTCGGCGAGCTGAGCGATGAGCGTCTTCTGCTCGTAGCCGGGTGGCGCGCCCACCAGATCCGCCTTGTCCGCGGCGAAGACGACTCCCAGTTTGCGTGCCATGAGGATGATCCCCATCAACAGGGTGATCGCGATGGCGCCGAGCATCAGCAGTGTGGTGGCGGCGTTGCGGGATTTCGGTTTGCGGAAGGCCGGCACGCCGTTGCTGATCGCCTCCACACCGGTCAGCGCCGCACATCCGGAGGAGAACGCCCGCGCTATCAGGAAGGCGAAGGCGATGCCCTGCAAATGTGATTCGTTGCCGTTCAGGCTGAAACCCGACGATTCGGCGTGCAGTTCGTCGCCGAGGACGAATATGCGCACCACACCCCAGGCCAGCATCAAAAAGACGCCGACCATGAACGCGTAGGTCGGGATGGAGAACGCGGTACCGGATTCGCGAATGCCGCGCAGATTGACCGCGGCGAGCAAGACGATGGCCGCGACCGCGAACAACACCTTGTGGGTGGCCACGAACGGAACGGCGGAACCGATATTGGAGGCCGCCGAGGAGATCGATACGGCGACGGTGAGCACGTAGTCGACCAGCAGCGCACTGCCGACGGTCAGCCCGGCCATCGGCCCGATGTTCACGGTGGCGACCTCGTAGTCGCCGCCACCGGACGGATAGGCGTGCACGTTCTGGCGATAACTGGCGACCACGACCGCCATCACGGCCGCCACCGCCAGCCCGATCCACGGCGTATAGACGTAGGCGGACAGGCCGGCCGTGGAGAGCACGAGGAAGATCTCCTCGGGCGCGTACGCCACCGACGACAGGGCGTCGGAGGCGAAGACGGGCAGCGCGATCCGCTTGGGCAGCAGGGTATGTCCCAGGGAATCGCTACGGAAAGGGCGGCCGACCACCATACGCTTGACGGCCGTCGTCAACTTGGACACTCGGCACAGCATAAGGGCACGGCCTCGAGGGGCATAGCGGGCGGTTCACTCGCGTTTCGGTGCCGGCGAATGGGGGAACGTGCTGCGGGGAACCGTCAACGGGTACGGTTCCCCCGAGAGGGAACCAGACCGCACACCACGGTTTTCGGCGGAATTGGGGTTGACACGGTGTACGTAGTGATCATGGGGTGCGGCCGAGTCGGCTCCGCATTGGCGCGCGCCCTGGTCCGGATCGGCCACGACGTAGCCGTGATCGACCGGGATCCGGGCGCATTCCTGCGCCTGGGCAAGGATTTTCCCGGTGAGCGGGTCACCGGCGTCGGCTTCGATCGTGGAGTGCTGACCCGCGCGGGCATCGAGCGCGCCGGCGCGTTCGCCGCGGTGTCCAACGGCGACAACTCCAACATCATCTCCGCGCGCGTCGCCCGCGAGACCTTCGGCGTGGAACGGGTGGTGGCCCGCATCTACGACGCCAAACGCGCGGCGGTCTACGAGCGGCTCGGCATCCCGACCATCGCCACCGTGCCGTGGACCACCGACCGGTTCCTGCGCACGCTCACCGGCGACGAAACCACCGCCACCTGGCGCGATCCGACCGGCACCGGCTCGGTCACCGAACTCGTCCTGCACGAGGACTGGTACGGGCGTACCGTGCGTGATCTGGAGGATGCGGTGCCGGTGCGGGTGGCCTTCCTGGTCCGCTTCGGGCAGGCACTGCTGCCCACCAGCAAAACGGTGCTGCAGGCCGACGACGCGGTCTACATCGCCGCCGTCTCCGACAAGGTCGGCGAGGCCGTCGCCGTCGCCGCCACCGCACCGTCGAGCGAGGACAAGTCGTGAACGTAGTGATCGCGGGAGCAGGCGCAGTCGGCCGCTCCATCGCCCAGGAATTGCTGCGGGGCGGGCATCGGGTGACCCTGCTCGAGCGGCGGCTCGACCACATCGACCCGACGGTCGCGCCCTCGGCCACCTGGATGCACGGCGACGCATGCGAACTCGAACTGCTCGAGGAAACAGGCCTGCAGGACTACGAGGTGGTGATCGCGGCCACCGGCGACGACAAGGCGAATCTCGTGTTCAGCCTGCTCGCCAAGACCGAATTCGGGGTGCGCCGGGTGGTCGCGCGCGTCAACGATCCGCGCAACGAATGGCTGTTCGACGGTTCCTGGGGTGTGGACGTCGCCGTCTCGACACCGCGGCTGCTGGCCTCCCTGGCCGAGGAGGCGGTCTCGGTCGGCGACCTGGTCCGGCTGATGACGCTGCGTCAGGGCCAGGCGAATCTGGTCGAGATCACGCTGCCCACCGATACCGCGCTGGCCGGTCGCGCGGTCCGTACGCTCTCGCTGCCCCGCGACGTCGCCCTGGTGACGATCCTGCGCGGCGGCCGGGTGATCGTCCCGCAGCCCGATGATCCGCTGGAGGGCGAGGACGAGCTGCTGTTCGTGTCCACGGTGGAGGCCGAGGACGAACTGCGCCGCAGCCTGGCCACGGAACCGGCGGGCGCGGCGCCCACCGGCGCGGAGCCGCACACCTCGATTTGAGCTTCGCTCAAGCGCTTTCGGGGACGAGTTGCGCGCGCAGTTTGGTCAGCGCGCGATGCTGCATCACCCGGACCACGCCGGGACTCGTACCGATCGCCTCGGCGGTCTGCGCGGCCGTCCAGCCGAGCACGATCCGCATCACCAGCACCTCGCGATGGGCGGGCGCGAGGATCTTCATCAGCTCGCGGGTGGCCTGGCGGCGCTCCAGATTGAGCGCCAGCTCCTCGGGTCCCGGTGCGGTGGAGGCGCTGTCGGGGAATTCGGCCACCGGATAGGACGGGTGCTGCTGGGCGCGGCGGAACGCGTCGGCCACCTTGTTCGCGGAGATGCCGTAGACGAAGGCCAGAAACGACTTTCCCTGATCGCGGTAGCGGGGAATCGCGGTGACGGTCGCGATGCAGATCTCCTGCGCGATGTCGTCGGCGGTGACGTGCGGGTTGTTACTGCTTCCGACGCGCGCGGCGCAATAGCGGCGTACCAGGGGATGCACGATGCGGATGATCTCGGTGACCGCGCGCTGATCGCCCGCGGCGGCCGGCCCGATCAGGCGGTCCAGTTCGGCGGCGGCGCGGCGGCTGTCGGAACCCACGGGCGCCGATCTCGGTGGCCGCACTCCCGCACCCTTCGCCGGGCCGAGTGCCGTCACCGTGTTGTTCTCGGTATCCACCGGGGATCCTCTCGCCGATCGCTACTGACTAACACGATCGTGCGCTGAATCCGGTTCGCGGAATAGATACCCCAGGGGTGGGTTCACCCCACCCCATCGTTGTATGCCCCCAGAATCGGGGGCACAAGCCGACTTCGAGTCGGTTCGGTCCGCCGGTCGAACGTCCGGCGCGTTACTCGGTGGCCGAGGAGACCGGCATATGGCCGGCGCGGCGCACCGCCCACACCGTGACCAGCAGCGCGACCGCGGTCAAGGGCCAGCCCATCGCGATGCGGGCGGCGGCCAGCCAGCCGGTGCTGTCGGTGTCGTAGAAGTGGTTCTGCACCAGATAGCGGGCGCCGAAGACGACCACCCACACCACCGTGGCCAGATCGTAGAGTCGCATCGCGCGCCGATCCGAACGCCAGCTGTGGCCGTGGCCGTTGAGCACTCCCCAGATCACCCCGGCCAGCGGCCAGCGCACCAGCAGCGACACCAGGAAGACTCCGGCGTAGACCAGGCTCGCCCAGATACCGAAGAGGAAGTATCCCTTCGCCGCGCCGGTGCGGTGGGCGATGAAGGCGCAGACCGCGACCCCGATGAATCCGGAGATCGCGGGTTGGATCGGGGACCGGCGGATCAGCCGCCAGACCAGGACGCCGGCGGCGGTGGCCAGCGCCGTCCAGATGGCGGCCGTCAGACCCCACAGCGTGTTCGCGGGGACGAACACCACCACCGGCAGCGTGGAATAGATCAGTCCGCTGATACCGCCGAGTTGCTCGAGCAGCGTCTGCTGGATCTCTTCCTCGCGGTCCTCGCCGGTGTAGGCATGGCCGTCCTCGCCGGCGGCCGGATGCCGGGCCGGGGATTCACCGTCGGACTCACGCAGGCGGTGACGGCCGCGCCCCGCAACGGGGTTCGCGCGGAATCCGGCCACGGCGGCCGGGTCGGCGCCCTCGTCGTTGTGGGGTATCGGCATACGTCAGGAATTCTCGCGGAGTTCGTAGTAGGGGTTATACATCACCTTGTCGCCATCGCGTTCACCGATGCGACCACGGACCAGAATACGGCGTCCCGATTCGACACCGGGTATGCGGCGCCTGCCGATCCACACCAGTGTCACCGCATCCGTGCCGTCGAAGAATTCGGCCTCCACCGAAGCGCTGGCCGACTTCGGACACGCCTCCACACTGCGCAATCGCCCCAGCATGGTGACCTCTTCGCCACGTCGGCATTCCGCCGCCCTGCACGCGCCCGACGCTTCGGAGGTCTCCGCCAGCTCCTCCGCATCGAGGACGTCGAGATCGGCCGTCAGACGACGCCCCAGACGCCGGAAATAACCGCTGTCGGGTCCCACCTTGCCCGTGGCACCGGAACCCGCCTTGTTTCCGCCTGTGAAAGGCATCTTGCAACACTTCCTGCACTACAGACGGCGTGGGTCACACGTCGTCGGTTTCCCACACGACCGGCTGATGGGCCGTACACCGCCACTGTAGATGCACCCGGACGCCCTCGCTACGGGAGCCCGGCACCACCGAGACGGCGCTGACCGCACCGTTTGCTGGGTTCCCCGCCGATCCGCGCGCGAACCCTCGGATTCGAGTGGTCGAGAACACGTTTTCCGAGCCTCGCGAGGCGGGCTCGCCCGGCCCACCGGCTAGGCTGCGGCCCGTGTCAGAGCTACCCCGTTCCGGCAGCCCGCGCCCGGCCGTCGTCGTCGCCCTGCCGGGGACCGGATCCGACGCCGACTTCGCCCGGCGCGCGTTCGAACCTTCTTGTGCCGCAATCGATCTGCCGTTCGTCGCGGTGGAACCGGATCCGCGGGCCGTGGTCGCGAGCTGCCGGGCGGCGCTCGACGAGGCGGCCCGCACCGGGCCGGTGCTCGCCGCGGGGATCTCGCTGGGCGCCGCGATCGCGGTGGAATGGGCCGCCGCCCACCCGGAATCGGCATTCGGTGTGGTTGCGGCCCTGCCGGCGTGGACCGGCTCCGACATCACGGGCTGCCCGGCGGCGCTGAGCGCGGCGGCCACGGCGGCTCAGCTGCGCGCCGACGGCCTGGAGCCGGTGATCGAACGGATGCGGGCGGGTAGCCCGGCCTGGCTGGGACGGGCGCTGACCCAGTCGTGGCGCACCCACTGGCCCGATCTGCCGTGGGCACTGGAAGAGGCCGCCGCCTATGCCTGGCCGGACACGAAACTGCTTGCGGCACTGCGGGTTCCGACCACAATCGTGGGCGCGATCGACGATCCGGTGCATCCGCTGACCGTCGCCGAACAGTGGTACGAGCTGATCCCGCAGGCGCGCATCCACCGCATCACCCTCGACGAACTCGGCGCCGATCCGGGGATTCTCGGCGCCCGGGGCATCCCCGGCCTGATCGCGCCCCGGCTGCAGGCGTGACGGCCGCCGGGCGCCCGCACTACCGCGGGCGCCCGGCGCCGATCAGTTGCGACCGAGTTGCTGCATCGCCGAACCTTCGGCGCCGCGGCGCGGGCCCTGCTGTTCGGCGGTGACCACGGGGAAGGTGCCCGTCGCGGCCGCCTCGGCCGCGGCCGCCTGCGCGGCCAGCGCCTGCTGCTGCGCCTCGACCTGCTGCTGATGTGCGGCGATCAACTGGTCGGCGAGTTCCTGCGGCAGCACCACCGGCAGCGGTTCCCGCACCGGCATCGGCTCGTCGCCGCGACGCACGACGGTTTCGGCGAGGATCGCGCGGGCCGCCTCGACCAGCGGGCCACCCTCGTCGGCGGCGCCCGACGGCCCCGCCGCCACCAGCCGGACCATCCAGCGATAGCCGTCGACGCCGATGAAACGCAGATCGGCGCCCTCGGTCACCGCGTGCAGTTCGCGGCCCCACGGCCCGGTCTGCACGGAGACCTGCGCGCCGTCGGCCCGCAGCGATTCCGCCAGGTCCGCGGCGACGGTGCGCCACTGGCCCGGCGACTTCGGTGCCGCGTAGGCGGCCACGGTGAGACGTCCGTGCGGGGTCGCCAGATGGACCGCCTGCGGCGTGCCGTCCGGCGTCATCTCCACCTGCAACTGACCGCCGTCGGGGACCGGGAGCAGCACCGAACCCAGATCGAGATGCTGATCGGAGATCTCGGCGAGGATCTCGGACACCTCTTCGTAATCGAAGGGGCCGGTCCGCGGTGCGGAATCCTCGGTCTCGCCGTCCTCGTCGTCGTAGTCGTCGGCGTCGTACTCGTCGTCATAGTCGGAGTAGTCGGCGTCGTACTCGTCGGCGCCGTGATCGAGCGGTTCGGCGTCGTACCCGTCGTCCTCTGCGTACGCCTCCGCACCGGCATAGGCGGAACCGTCCGCGTAGCCGGGTGTTCCGGCGGGCTCCTCGGCGTAGGCATCGGCGTAACCGGGAGTCTCGGCGTACGCGTCGCCCGGGTGTGCCGCGGCCGGCTGCCGGTAGGGGTCGGCAGCGGCGAAACCGCCTGTGGCCGGGCCGGATTCGGCGGGATCGTAGCCGTGGTCGGCGTAGGGGTCCGGCACCGCCGCACGCGGCTGCGCGGGCTCGCGATAGCCGGCGTCGACATCCGCGGGGCGATGGCGCCCCCGCTGCGGGTGGCCGTAGTCGGCGTCACCGAAATCCGGGCGCTGATGGGCGGGCACCACGGGGTGCCGGCCGGTAGCCGTCGGCGCGGGCGCCCCCATCGGCTCCTGCCTGCGTCGCGGCGGAGGCGGAGCTCCTGGCGGCGGGCTCGCCGGAGCCGGCCTCCCGCCCGGCAGCGCACCCGGACCCGGCGCCGGACGTCCGGGGCCGGCGGGAAGGCGTGGGACCGAGCCCGTCGGGGGGCCTGCCGGGTTCGGGCCGGGCGGAATCCGCCGGACCGCTCCCGTCACCGGCCCTACCGGTCCGGGCGCTGCGCCGGGAAGCCGCGGCACGGCACCCGTGCCTTCCGGACCCGGAGGATTGCGCCACGTCGGGCCCGTACCGGCCGGCGGGCCGGGATTGCGCGGCACCGCACCGGGGACACGCGGTCCGCCGGGAATCCGCGGCGTGGCCCCCGTGCCGGCCGGACCACCCGGAATCCGCGGCGTCGCACCGGTTCCCGCCGGACCGCCCGGGACGCGCCGGGTCGCACCGCTACCGATCGGGCCGCCGGGCACACGCGGGGTCGGACCGGTGCCGGCCGGGCCGGGAATACGCGGCATCGCGCCCGTACCCGCCGGGCCGTCGGGTACGCGCGGGATCGCACCCGTGCCGCCCGCGTGCCGCGGAGGCAGCGGGCCGGGCGGAATCCGTGGAATCGGCCCGGTGTCGTCCATATCTCCGTGCGCCGGCGGCAGATCCGGCCGCGATCCGCCCGGCGCTCGCCGCGGCGGACGGACCGGCGCCTCACCGTGCGGCGGAGTACCCGGCCGCGCCGGAACTCGTGCGTGCGTGCCCGTCTCGTACGGGTCCGGTCGCGCGCCGGGATACGGCGGAGGCACCGGTCGGCCCGGCGATCCGTATCCGGGCGGAGTCATCTCGGTGTCCGGCTCCGCGCGGCCGTGCCGCCCCCCGGTGTGTCCGCCCGGGTACTCCGGCTCGGAATAGCCGGTGGCGTAGCCGGATTCGCCGTACTCTCCCCCGTCCCCCAGATCCGGTGCCCGGTGGGTGCCGGTCCGGTAGCCGCCCTCGGCGTATCCCTCGCCGTAATAGGAATCGCCGTAGTCGGTGTCGTCCCGCTCGGAGTCATGATCGGATCGATGATCTCCACGGCCGAACATGTTCATACCTCCCCTCCGGCGCGGCCCACCCCGCCGGATTGCGGCGACAGACTGTGGTGTCCGCCGCTCGACCCGTAACCGCCTGCGCCGCGCGATGTCTCGTCGAGCTGGTCGACCTCCACGAAATCCACCAGTTCCACACGCTGCACCAGCAATTGTGCGATCCGATCGCCGCGACGCAACTGAATCGCCGTACGCGGGTCGTGATTGATCAGGCAGACCTTGATCTCACCCCGGTAGCCGGCATCGACCGTGCCGGGCGTATTGACGACGGACAGGCCCGTCTTGGCGGCCAGTCCCGACCGGGGATGAATGAGGCCGACGGTGCCCACCGGCAACGCGACGGCGATTCCGGTACCGACGAGCACCCGCTCACCCGGCTCCAGGATGACGTCTTCGGTGGTGCACAAATCCACTCCGGCATCGCCCGGGTGCGCACGCGTGGGCACCGGGACGCCGGGATCGAGCCGCAGCAGAGGTATGGGTGCATTTCCGGTCACGTCCAGCGAGCCTACGCGTCCGGCGGCCGGGCCGTGGGAGCGCCGGGCCCCGATGTGGCGGCAACGATCGACGGCGGTCGCGGACGGCGCGCAGCGGCTCCCGCCGACAGCGAATATGTCGGCCTGACCTAGCATGATGTGGTGTCCGACCAGTCCCCCGCAGTACCTCCCCACGAGTCTCCGGCGCGCGCGCACGCCGACGCCCCCGCCCCGGTCTACTCCGAACGGCTGTGGGTCCCGCTGTGGTGGTGGCCGGTGGCGCTGGCGGTGACCGGTCTGCTGGCCGCCGAAATCCACATGGGCGCGCCGGGGATCCGGGCGTGGCTGCCGTACGTACTGCTGTTCCCGGTACCCGTCTGGGCGTTGGTATGGATGAGCCGCCACCGCGTGGAGGTGGCGCCGGATGCCGACGGCATCCTCGAATTGCGCGCGGACCGGGCCCACCTACCGGTAACGTATGTATCCCGGGCGGTGGCGGTGCCGGCCAGCGCGAAGAGCGCGGCGCTGGGTCGTCAGCTCGACCCGGCCGCATTCGTCCAGCATCGTCCGTGGATCGGGCCGATGATCCTGCTCGTCCTCGACGATCCGGACGACCCCGCTCCGTACTGGCTGATCAGCACGCGTAAACCCGAACAGGTGCTGGCCGCGCTCGGCGTACCGAGCGCGGGCTGACGGGACCTGCCGGGCTGTTTGTCGTCGTTTCTTCTGCTACCCGCGGAACGAATCCGCTGCGGCCGCACGGATCCGCTCAGGCAGCGCAATCCATGCAGATCATCTGCCCGCCGGCCTCGCTGGCGAGTCTGCTGCGGTGATGAACCAGGAAGCAGCTCGAGCAGGTGAACTCGTCGGCCTGCTTCGGGATCACCCGGACCGAGAGCACCTCCTCGGACAGATCCGCGCCGGGAAGCTCGAACGACTCCGCGGTATCGGATTCGTCGATATCCACGACGGCGGACGCGGCCTCGTTGCGACGAGCCTTCAGCTCCTCGAGCGAGTCCTCCGACACTTCGTCGGATTCACTGCGCCTAGGTGCGTCATAGTCGGTTGCCATGTCGTCTTCCCCTCGTCCTTACTCCGTATATCCCGGACCGGCTCCGCCGAACGTCGATCCCTGTAGGAATCGCCCGGCGATGCCGCCCCGCCGTGGTGTACGTCACGTGTACACCGCTCGCCGCCCGGCCGGATCACCCTGACCCATACCGGATCGCGCTCGGTCAACGCAGGGCATGCCCTGGTTGTTCCCGAAATCGCTTCCCTGATTCACATCAGCCGATTCGTATCGGGCCGCCAGACAATAGCGGACGCCGGGGCAAAAGTCGCAATCAAAACTCGAGCGAGTCGAAACCGACGGGTAATCGTCACTGCGACCGCACGGGTGTGGCGATACGCCACCGCTTCGTGCCCGGCGGTTCCCCGGCCTGTGACCCGATCGCGATTCCCGCGGCCCCGCCGATCGTTACGATCCCGATATCCACCGCGGCCGCAACCGCCGATTTCCACCGCGGCGGTAGCCACATTTCCGCTGTCCCGGTAGCCCCCTGTTCCCGCGATGCCGCCCCAGCGAATCGGCGCGCAGGTGTCCGCGTGCGCGACCGCGGCCCGCCAACTCGTAAGGTGTGCGTGTGGTTTCACTGATCACCGAAGGCAGCGCGGTCGACAACAAGGGCCGTCCGTTCCTGCGGCGCCGCTACCAGCCGTGGGTCGCACTCATCGCGGTTCTCGCCCTCATCTGCGCAATCGTGTGGATCAAGGCGCTGACCACCGCCGACACCGCCCATACCGCGATGGCCTGCAATTCGCCGGCCCCCGCGTCGTCGGATCCGAACGCCCCGCAGCCCGCGCCGCTGGGCGAGGTGGTCTCCCCGTCGCGGCTGCACGATGTGGAGCCGGCGCCGCTGGCTCAGGCGAAGGTCCGGGTGCTCAACGGCTCCGGCCAGCGCGGCTTGGCCGAGCACATCGCGTCGAAACTCGGTGACTACGGCTTCGCCAGCCCGCCGGCCCCGGTCTTCGGCAACGATCCGGTCTACCTGAGCGGCGACCTGGTGTGCACCGGCCAGATCCGCTACGGCGTGAGCGGACGCCCCGCCGCGGCCGCGGTCCAGCTCGTCGCGCCGTGCGCGGAGCTGATCGAGGACCAGCGCACCGACGACACGGTCGACCTGGCCCTGGGCACGCTGTTCGGCAACGATCTGCAGCCGAGCACCGATGCCGAGGAAGTGCTGCGCGCCCTGAAGAACCCGGCCCCGAACGGCCCGGACGTCGATTCGGCGCTGCTGCAGGCCGCCCGCACCGCCCGCTGCTGAGCCGCACTTACCCCTCCGGGGTGGGGCCGCGCTCACTCCTCCGGGATGGGGGCGGCGACACCGAGCCGGTCGAAGAGTTCGGCGAGTTCATCGGCGATGCCCGCGGCGGCGGCCACGGTCAGCGCCCCCTGCGCACCGGTGGAGTCCGCCCCGGGCAGCCGCAGCACCGCGCCCGCCTCGGCCGCGATCAGCGCTCCGGCGGCCCAGTCCCAGGGATTGAGGCCGTGCTCGTAGTGGGCGTCCACGCGGCCCGCCGCCACCATGCACAGGTCGAGGGCGGCCGAGCCGATCCGGCGGATGTCGCGGACCTGCGGCAGCAGCCGCGCCACCAGCTCGCCCTGCCGTTCCCGCCGCGCCGCGCCGTAGCCGAAGCCGGTGGCCACCAGGGCCAGCCGCACCGAGTCGATATCGTTGCAGCGCAATGCGATCGGCTCGCCGTCGCGGCCGGACACGGTGGCGCCCGCGCCCAGTCCGGCGCTGTAGGTGAGCTCCCCGGCCACGTCGACGACCGCACCGGCCAGGGAGCGGCCACCGCGCATCGCCGCCACCGATACCGCATAGGCCGGGATGCCGTACACGAAGTTGACCGTGCCGTCGATCGGATCGACCACCCACACGATCTCGCCGGCGGCGCCGAGGCTGCCGCCGCCCTCCTCACCGAGGACCGTCTCCCCCGGGCGGGCCTCTTCCAGCAGCGAGCGGATCAGCCGCTCGGTTTCCGTGTCGACCACGGTGACGGGATCGGTGGGCGTCGATTTGGTACGGACCGAGCCGCCCTCGGTCCGCCCCGGGCCGAAGACCTCGGGACGGCGGCGGCGGACGTGTGCGGCCGCGGTTTCGGCCAGATAGACTGAGACACGGCGTAATTCGGCGATTTCGGCAGGATCGAGGACGGGCGCTTCCGCGATATCGGCGGGTGAATTCGTCTCGGGCACGGTTTCCATCCGACCACAGATCCGCCCGGACTCGCATCTGCGCGGTCGCAGCCGTGGGCGCGTCGCGCGGTGTAACGTGCCGCTGGCACCTTCATCGGCCTAGACCACAGGGAACGAGGAGTTCGCGATGTCCGCTCGGGGGCAAGCATTCGGTATCGATATCGGGGGCAGCGGGGTGAAGGGCGCGGTCGTCGACCTCGCCACCGGCGACCTCGCCCACGAACGGATCAAGATCTCCACGCCCCACCCGGCCACCCCCAACGCCATCGCCGAAACCGTCGCCAAACTCGTCACCCAGGCCGACTGGGACGGCCCGGTCGGCCTCACCCTGCCCAGCGTCGTGGTCAACGGTATCGCCCGCACCGCCGCCAACATCGACAAGAGCTGGATCGACACCGACGCGCGTCAGCTGTTCTCGCTGGCGCTGGGCGGACGCGAGGTGGTGGTGCTCAACGACGCCGACGCGGCGGGCCTGGCCGAGGACCGCTACGGCGCGGCTCGCAACATCGACGGCCTGGTGATGCTGCTGACCTTCGGCACCGGCATCGGCTCGGCGCTGCTGAACCACGGCGTCCTGGTTCCCAACACCGAGCTGGGCCACATCCAGGTACACGGCAAGGAGGCCGAACATCGGGCCGCGTCGTCGGTGAAGGAACGAAAGAATCTGTCGTACAAGGAGTGGGCCGCCGAGGTGACCAAGGTGCTGGTCACCCTGGAGGACCTGTTCTGGCCGACGGTGTTCGTCGCCGGCGGCGGGATCAGCCGCGATGCCGAGCACTGGATCCCGTTGCTGGCCAATCGGACTCCGGTCGCGGCCGCCCATCTGCGCAATACCGCGGGTATCGTGGGCGCCGCGATGGCCGTGGATAGCGGTATCGCGCCGTGAGCACTCGTTGCCGATAGTTACAATGGAACGAGACCGGCGGTGAGCCGGAAAACAACCCCGGCACGTAGAGCCGGGTTCAACCCCGACAGAACCGCTCCGCCGGATGATTACTCTGGCGTGACGCCGCACGAGACCGTCACGAAAGGGCGTACGTGGTAGCCACGAATACCCGACAGACCGCCGAATCGGCCGAAGCTGCCGACTCCGCAGAAGGCACCGCAGCACGGCCGGTCCGCAAGGCTGCCGCGAAGAAGGCCCCGGCCAAGAAGGTCGCCGCGAAGAAGGCCCCCGCCAAGAAGGCGGGAGCCAAGGCTGCGAAGAAAGCGCCCGCCAAGAAGGCCACCACCAAGAAGGCGGCCCCCGGCGCGGACAACGAATCCGACGAACCCCTCGAGGACGAGTCGCTGGAGCTCGACGATCTCGGTGATCTGGAGGTCTCCGAGGACGATCTGAGCGAGGACGGCGAAGATCTGGTCGAAGAGACCGCCGAGGACGAAGAGGCCGAAGCCGACGAGGAAGCCGACGAGCCCTCGGAGAAGGACAAGGCCTCCGGAGACTTCGTCTGGGACGAAGAGGAGTCCGAGGCCCTGCGCCAGGCCCGCAAGGACGCGGAGCTCACCGCGTCCGCGGACTCGGTGCGCGCCTACCTCAAGCAGATCGGCAAGGTCGCGCTGCTCAACGCGGAGGAGGAGGTCGAACTCGCCAAGCGGATCGAGGCCGGTCTCTACGCCACCGAGAAGCTGCGCGAATTCGCCGACAAGGGCGAGAAGCTGCCGGTGGCCACCCGCCGCGATCTGCAGTGGATCATGCGCGACGGCAACCGTGCCAAGAACCACCTGCTCGAGGCCAACCTGCGACTGGTCGTCTCGCTGGCCAAGCGCTACACCGGCCGCGGCATGGCGTTCCTGGACCTGATCCAGGAGGGCAACCTGGGTCTGATCCGCGCGGTGGAGAAGTTCGACTACACCAAGGGCTACAAGTTCTCCACGTACGCCACCTGGTGGATCCGGCAGGCCATCACCCGCGCGATGGCCGACCAGGCCCGCACCATTCGTATTCCGGTGCACATGGTCGAGGTCATCAACAAGCTGGGCCGCATCCAGCGCGAGCTGCTGCAGGACCTGGGCCGCGAGCCCACGCCCGAAGAGCTCGCCAAGGAAATGGACATCACGCCGGAGAAGGTCCTCGAGATCCAGCAGTACGCGCGTGAGCCCATCTCGCTGGACCAGACCATCGGCGACGAGGGTGATTCCCAACTCGGCGACTTCATCGAGGACTCCGAGGCGGTCGTCGCGGTCGACGCGGTGAGTTTCACGCTACTGCAGGATCAGCTGCAGTCGGTGCTCGAGACGCTGTCCGAGCGCGAGGCGGGCGTGGTCCGGCTGCGCTTCGGCCTCACCGACGGCCAGCCGCGCACCCTCGACGAGATCGGCCAGGTCTACGGGGTCACCCGTGAGCGCATCCGCCAGATCGAGTCGAAGACCATGAGCAAGCTGCGCCACCCCAGCCGCTCCCAGGTGCTGCGCGACTACCTGGACTGATATTCACGCCACCGACGATGCCGCCGAGGTTCCGCCTCGGCGGCATCGTCGTTATGTCCGGCGTATCGCCGCGACGGCCCCATAGGGTGGGCTGTCGTGGATCAGTTGGTGTTGGTTTTCGTGCTGGCGTTCGCGACGATCCTGGCGCAGCCGCTGGGCCGGCGCATCGGTTTGGCGCCCGCGGTGCTGATGACGGTCTTCGGACTCGTCATGGCCGTCCTGCCGTTCGTGCCGAATATCGCGCTGGCGCCCGATCTCATCCTCCCGCTGGTCCTGCCGCCGCTGCTGTACGCCTCGGCCCGGCGCACCTCCTGGCAGCAGTTCGCGTCCAACGCGGGTGCCATCCTGTTGCGCGCGGTCGGCCTGGTGGTGGCCACCGCGGCCGCGGTCGCCGCGATCTTCCACGTCTGGTATCCGGCGCTGCCGGTGGGCACGGCGTTCGCACTGGGCGCGGTGGTGGCGCCGCCGGATCCGGTGGCGGTGAGCGCTATGGCGGACCGGCTGGGCCTGCCGCGGCGTCTGGTGGCGGTGCTCGAAGGTGAGGGCCTGTTCAACGACGTGACCGCCGTGGTGCTCTACGACGTCGCGGTGCACGCGGTGGTGACCGGACAATTCTCGGCGTGGCGGACGGCGATCGACTTCGTGGTCTCCGCGGTGGTGGCGGTGGCGGTCGGACTCGCGCTCGGCTGGGCCGGCAGTGCCATGATGCGGCGGCTGACCGAAGCGCCGTGGCAGGTGGCCCTCGGCTTGCTGCTGCCGTTCGCCGCCTACGGGCTGGCCGAGGCCGCACACGGTTCGGCGGTGCTCGCGGTACTGGTGTGCGCGCTGTATCTCACCGATGCGGCAACGGATTTCAGCGATGTCGGGTACCGGATCGTCGGCGATTCGTTCTGGGATGTGATCGACATGCTGGTCACCGGGTTCGCCTTCGGGTTGGTAGGCCTGGAGCTGAGCACGGTGCTCGCCACCACCGGCCCGAACTGGCCGCGTCTGCTCGGCGGTGCGGCGGCGGTGGTCGGCGTGGTGGTCGGGCTACGGCTGGTGTGGCTGCTCGCCAGTACCGGGCTGTTCCGCGGCTGGTGGCGGCGCCGGCGCGTGGACGAGCCCTACACCTGGCGCGAAACCGTGGTCACCTGGTGGGCCGGCATGCGCGGGGTGGTGACCGTCGCGCTGGCGCTGGCGTTGCCGCTGACCACCGATTCGGGGGCGGACTTTCCCGGCCGCACCGAGGTCTTGTTCATCGCGTTCGTCGTCGTGCTGTTCACACTGCTGCTGCAGGGACCCACGCTGCCCTGGGTGGCCCGCTGGACCGGAGTGAAGGCCGATACCGAGGTCGAACGGGCCATGGAGCGGCGGTTGTGGACGCGGATCCTGCGGGCGGAACTTGCCCGGCTGGAGGAGATCGCCGACAACGAGGATCTGCCCGACGAGGTGTATCAGCGGCTGCGCGACACCGTGGAACGCCGGCTGATGCGCGCCGATCCGGAAGCGGCGGAGGCCGCCGACGGTAGCAAGGCCGTCGAGCACGCCATGCGATTGACCGGCAAGTTGCGCACGATCAGCAACGACGTCCTCGACGCCGGGCGCGGTGAAGCCCTGGCGGCCCGGCGCGAACCGGGAATGCCGCCGGATCTGGTGGATCGGGTGATGCGCCGACTGGATCTGCGCCCGCCGCCGCTGCTGTGAGATTGCGGGGCTCGCGGCGCGGTCGAGTCCCCTGAACAGGTGACGGCGATCGGCGACCGGTCGGGCGAACCGCCGATGTGAACTGGGCTCGAGCTCCGGCAAACGCCAGCTATTTTCCAGGACTAACGTTCGGGAAATTTACTACCTGCGAGTATATCGCTAATGTGCGGACGGTCACCGGCATGGGGATGCGGTGACGCACTTTCGGCAAGGAGTCCGCATGCTTCAGATCGACCAGTTCACCTACGGGTGGTTGACACCCACACTGGCCTACCTCATGTCCGTCATCGGTTCGTTGCTCGCGCTGCGCTGCATGGTGCGCGCCCGAGCCAACCCCGGGCACCGCGGATGGATCGTCACCGCGGCGGTCGCCCTGGGCGGCACGGGCGTCTGGGTGATGCACTTCATCGCGATGCTGGGTTTCTCGGTCCGCGGGGCGACCATTCGCTATGACATCCCGATCACGTTGATCAGCGCCGCCATCGCGGTGGTCGTGGTGTGGATCGGCCTGTCGCTGGTGAGCCGCCGGCAGGGCGACACCTCCGCCCTGGTGACCGGCGGGGCGGTCACCGGACTGGGTGTGGCCGCGATGCACTACGCCGGCATGTACGCGATGAAGACCGATGTCGCGATGCACTACGACCCCTGGCCGGTCATCGTCTCCATCGTGATCGCGGTGGTGGCGGCGACCGCGGCGCTGTGGTTCGCGCTGCACGTGGAGGGGCTGCTCGCCACCATCGTTTCGGCGATGATCATGGGCGTCGCGGTCTGCGGTATGCACTACACCGGTATGTACGCCATGCAGGCCCATATGGCCGACCATATGCAGGCACCGTCGGGCGCCCAGGCCAACGAGTTGCTGACCCCTCTGATCATCGGCGTGAGCATGGTGACGCTGCTGCTGTTCCTGCAGGTCGGCATCACCGATATCCACGAACCGGATCTGTCGCGTATCCGTGGGCAGCGCGCGAGCCGGTATTGGCCGAGCAGCGCCGAGTCCGGACCCCGAGCGGCCGAGCCGTTCGCCCGTGAGGAGCACCCCGCCGACGAGACGCATCGGCACCGTCGATAACGACCGCGGTCGTGAACCCCGCGCAATCCGGTGATCGCACAGCTCGCTCGCAGGAATCCGCCGCGAGGCGAACCCGCGGCATCGGATTACGCGGGTCGGTGGGCGCAGCAGCCCGGCGCGGGCGACACTGGCATACGTGGCGCCCTCCGCAATGAATCACTACCGGTCTCCGTGGACCCGGACTCTCGACCTCGACGCCGGGCGGCGGCAACTGCTGGACTGGTGGCACGGCCCGGACCGGATCTACCGGGCCGGGAAGGCCGTCCACGACCATCTGGCCGGTGCGCCCGCCTCCTGCGCCTACGCGTTCACGTTGTTCGTCACCTGGTGGACACTGCGCGGGATCAGCGATTTCGCCGGGCATCGGCTGATCCTGTCGGCCTCGACGAATCTGCACAACATGCGCCGCGAGCCGGTGCAGGTGCTGGTCGCGTCCGCGTTCTGGACCGACGGCGGATTTCCGTGGGTGATCATCCTCGGTTTCCTGACCGTGATGGCCTTCGCCGAACGCTGGCTGGGCACGTTGCGCTGGATCATGGTGTTCGCCTGCGGCCATGTCGGCGCCTCGATGATCGTGGTCACCGGCATCGCCTTCGCGGTGCATCACGACCTGATCCCGCTGCGCATCGCGGTCGCCTCGGATGTCGGATCCTCCTACGGCTCCACCTCGGTGCTGGCCGCACTGAGCTTCCATCTACGCGGCACGCCCCGGGCCGTATGGGCGGGGGGATTGCTGGCCTGGTTCGGCTTCGCCGCCTGGCACGGGCGCACGTTCACCGACTACGGCCACCTGACAGCACTGTGCATCGGCTTCGCGGTCGGGGCGGTCGCGGTGGCATTGTCGCGACGACTCGAGCGGATCCGCGACCAGCGGCCGGCGAGCACCCGGCGCCGGCCGGGCGACACCGCATCCGGGCCGATCGCTCCTGTGGCGCCGGCGGGCCCCCTGGTGCGGGAGGACCAGCCCTCAGCCGACGGCCGGAGCGAATCGACGCTGCATTGAGCGCACCACCGGTTCCACCACCCGCGCCGCGACCGGTCCGAGGATCGCCATCAGCAGAACGTAGGCCGAGGCCAGCGCCGCCAGCTTGCCCGGCACCGCCCCCACCGAAACGGCAAGTCCCGCAATGACGATCGAGAATTCACCGCGGGCCACCAGGGCGGCGCCGGCGCGCGCACGACCCAGACGGCCGATGCCCTGCCGCTTGGCCGCGAACCAGCCGGTTCCGATCTTGGTCAGCGTGGTGATCACGGCCAGCAACACCGCCCAGCCGAGAACCTGCGGGATCTTGTGCGGATCGGTGTTGAGGCCGAAGGCCACGAAGAAGATGGCGGCGAACAGATCCCGCAGCGGTTCCAGCAGTTTCGCGGCGCTCTGCGCGGTGGACCCGGAGATCGCGATGCCCAGCAGGAACGCGCCGACCGCGGCCGACACGTTCAGCCCCGAGGCGATGCCCGCGACCAGCAGCGCCGCCCCCAGCAGCTGCAGCAGGAACACCTCGCGATCCTTGCTGTCCACGATCGCGGACACGAAGCGCCCGTAGCGCAGCGCGATGACCAGCACGATCGCGATCACGAGCAGGGCGAGCGCGAGCGAGCGCAACCCCGCCATCCAGCCGACACCGGCCAGGATGGTGGTCAGGATCGGCAGGTAGATCGCCATCGCCAGATCCTCGAACACCAGGACCGACAGCACGACCGGCGTCTCCCGGTTACCGAGCCGGCCGAGGTCGTTGAGCACCTTCGCCGCGATGCCGGAGGAGGAGATGTAGGTGACGCCGGCCAGGGTGATCGCGCCGGTCGGCCCCCAGCCGAGCAGCAGCGCCACCACCGCGCCGGGCGTGGCGTTGAGCACGATGTCGAGCAGGCCCGCCAGCCAGGACTTGCGCATTCCCGACACCAGTTCCGGTGCGGTGTATTCCAGGCCGAGCAGCAACAGCAGCAGGACGACGCCGATTTCGCCTGCGAGATGGCCGAATTCGGAGGCGGCCTTGACGGTCAGCACACCGCCGTCGCCGAAGGCCAGGCCGCCGAGCAGGTAGAGGGGGATCGGGGACATGCCGAAACGCCCTGCGACGCGCCCCAGGACACCGAGGGCGAACAGGACCGCTCCGAGCTCGAACAGGGCTAGTGCGGTCGACTCCACCGGCTCACCCGCCGGTCAGAATCTCGAGCGCCTCGTCGAGGCCCTGCGGGGTTCCGACCACGACCAGCAGATCGCCCGCGACGAGCACGAAGTCCGGACCGGGCGAGGGATAGATCTGCCCCGCCCGCATCACGGCCACGATGGACGCCTTGGTGCGGGTGCGTATGCGGGTGTCGCCGAGCGCCCGCCCCGAATACGGCGATTCGTCGCCGATCGGGAGCTGGCGGGTGGTGATGCCCGGCAGATCGCGATGATCGTCCTTGAGCTTCTCCACCAGCTGCGGCGCGCCGAGCAGATTGGCGAGCACGGCCGCCTCGTCGACGGTGAGCGGTACCTGGGCGGCGCAGTCGTCGGGATCGTCGTGTTTGGAGACGATGAGATCGATGCCACCGTCGCGATGCGCGACCACTCCGATCCGGCGACCGGACCGCGCCTCGAAGTCCTTACGGACGCCAATTCCGGGCAGTTGTGTCACATCGACGTTCACGAAATCCAGCCTAGATCAAGCACTTCGAGAGGCAGGCCACTGATCCGGATCAGCGGTGAGCGCCGGAAATGTCCCTTTTCCATCAAGGGCATAGTAACTGGTGCGCACCACCGCCGTGACGGGAAGTGGGCCGTAGAGGTGCGGAAAGCGCATCGAACCGGGATCGCCGGGCACACCCGGCTCCCAGCGCAGCGGCGCGGTCAGGCGGGTGACGTCGACCCAGAGCAGCAGCATATCGTCGCGACCGGCGAACAGCCGGTTCGCCGGCAGGTGCACCTGATGCGGCGCGGACAGATGAAGGAACCCCTCGCTCTCCAGCGAGGGTGCCACGCGTTCGCCGATCCGCTGCGCCTGCTCCCACTCCGCGGGGGTACAGAGGTGAACCAGCATGCGCCCGTTGATGTTCTCGGTCTCGGCGGCGGCGGCAACGTTGTCGGCAGTCACGGCAGCACCATACCCAGCGTGGCGCGCGCGACCCGCCGAAAGGAACGAAGCGGACGTTTGATTGAGCGGTTGATTGTCGGTGGGCGCGGGTAATCTGCGATCAGACAACTGGATCGGCCTTTTTCCGAAGTGTTGAACCACAGGTGGTGAACCGAGGTTCCCAAGGATGGCCATGGTGTTCGCCGACAGCGAAATACCTGGTCATGTTAGGGAAAACACATACAAACATCTTCGGGAACAAAGCCCCCGTCCCGAACGTCTGACAGAGTAGTCATCAGCCACTGCTGGGAAGTAGCGGTAGCGAGCCCGCGGAAGGGACCGTGGGCCCCACACCAGGCGAACGGCTTTCTGCGCCGGGAGCCAGGACGGAGGAGTCATGCCAGGAACACTGACAAGCACCCCACTGACCGCGGTCGATCGTTGCGACCGCTGCGGGGCGGCCGCGCGCGTGCGCGCGACACTTCCCGCCGGTGGCGAGTTGCTCTTCTGCCAACACCACGCGAACGAGCACATGGAGCGCCTGCGCGAGCTGGAGGCAGTCATCGATACAGAGTCGGCACCGGCACTATAGGCCGGCTCCTCACGTCCACTGTCAGCCAAGGGCGGCCTTCGGGCCGCCCTTTTCGTGTCTCCGGTCACACCGGCCCGGGTACGAGCCCGTCCAGCAGACGCCCCAGCCCGAACTCGAAGGCGCCATCGGGATCTCCGGGCGCCTGATACTGCTCCCCCACCGCGGTACCCACCCGCTCCGCGAGCGGAAACGACTGGCCCGTCATGGCCTCGGTGAGCAGCGGCCCGTACACCTCCCACCACCGCGCATCGCTCATCTCATCGGCTTCACGCCGGGCCGCGACCGCGGTGCGGGCATTGCCGGTCGCGAAATCCGAGAGCACGGCGATCGTCCGATCCATCTCGACATCGGTCAGCCCCGCCCCTTCCAGCGCGCGCAACTGCCGTTCGTAGCGCCGCAGCCGCCCCGGGCCCAGATCCAGCCGCCACGGCGGCACCTCCAGCAGCCACGGATGCGCGAGCAGTTCGGCACGCACGCCGCGAGCGATCGCGGCCAGACGCTCGCGCAGCGGCGCGGCCGGATCGATCGACGCGTCCTCGCCGGCCACCCAGTCGACCATCGCGATGATCAGCGCCTGCTTGTCCGGTACGTAGGTGTAGAGACTCATCGGGCCCAGCCCGAGCGCCGTGGCCACCGCGCGGATGGACACCGCGCCGTAGCCGTCGCGGTCGGCGATGCGGACCGCCGCGCGAATCACCTCGTCGACCTCGACCGTCTGCTTCGGGCCGCGTAACACCGGCCTGGCCGGGAGTTCGCGGCGCCACAGTAGTGCGATCACCTGTCGCGCCCGGTCGGACGCGGATTTCTGTGCCACCACACTCCTCGGGAATCTCATTACACCGTACGGGGTTATAATACTCCGTACGCTATACGTAGATAAGCGAGGGTCCTCTGCACACCACACATGCCACCTATCTGCCCGATCGCCATGCGTTCGCCCTGTGGAACTGGGCCGGCCGGGTGACCGAACCCCCGCCGCACGGCGCGCGCGACACCGTCCGGCTCGCCGTGCCGGAGCCCGACGGCACCGCGATCGAAGTGAGCGAGGTCGCCTGCGCCGTGTTCGACGCCGATCGGCTCGATGCGGTCGAGGTGGGCCACCCCGGTTCGTCGCTGTCGGCCTGGCAGCGCGTCGCGCGGGAGGCGGGCGGGCCGGAGCTGCTGCCCGCCGCCGGCCACGCCGTACCCAATGCGGCCGCCACCGCGATCGTCTCCGCCGACCGGGCGGTGCGGGCCTACCGCGACACCGAGGAGGTCGTGCGGGCGTTGCGCGAGCCCCTGCGCGCGCGGTTGCGGCCCTATCAGGCGCGCGGGATCGCCTGGCTGCACCGGACGACCGCAGAATACGGCGGCGCGGTGCTCGCCGACGAGATGGGCCTGGGAAAAACCGTGCAGGCCATCGGCTTTCTGCTCGGACGCGCCGACGACGGTCCGCAACTGGTGGTCTGCCCGACCTCGCTGGTCGGCAACTGGGTGCACGAGATCAGCCGCTTCGCGCCCGGACTACGCCCGACCGCGTGGCGCGGCGGGGAGCTCGGCGATCTCGCACCCGATGCGGTGATCGTCACCGGATATCCGACGCTGCGCGGCTACGGGCCGACATTGACCGATATCGAGTGGGCCACCGCGATTTTCGACGAGGCACAAGTGCTGAAGAATCCCCGCACGCAGGTGTCGCGGGCGGCGCGAGGCGTATCCGCGCGAGCGCGGGTCGCGTTGACCGGTACGCCCGTGGAGAACCATCTCGACGAACTGTGGGCACTGCTCAATCTGGTCACGCCCGCCGCGTTCACCCACAAGGCACAGTTCCGGCGGCGCTTCGTCCGGCCCATCGAGGAGGGCTCCACCGCGGCCGTGCGGCGACTGCACGACACCATCGAGCCGATCGTGCTGGCCCGCAGGAAACTTCAGGTCGCCGCGACCTTACCGCCGAAGATCCACACCGATCTGGTCTGCGATCTGACCACGGAACAGCAGCGCCTCTACGACGAGTTGCTCGACCGCGCCGAGGCCGACGGATTCGGTGTGGGCGCCGAACGCAATGCGCGCGTGCTGGCCGCGCTGACCGCCCTGAAGCAGGTCTGCAACCATCCCGGGCTGGTCACCGGCGATGTCGACGAGCTCACCGGACGCAGCGGGAAGTTCGACGTCTGCTCCGACATCCTCGCCAACAACCTCGAACTGGACTGCCCGACATTGGTTTTCACACAGTATCGGCGCACCGGCGAGTTGCTGGCACGACACTGCGCCGAGCGATTCGGTGTGGCGGCGCCGGTATTCCACGGCGGCCTGTCACAGGCCGAGCGCGACGCGATCGTCACGGCATTCCAGAGCGCCGACGGCCCGCCGATTCTGATCCTGAGCCTGCGCGCCGCCGGAACCGGCCTGACCCTGACCCGCGCCGCGGACGTGGTGCACTACGACCGCTGGTGGAATCCAGCGGTCGAGGCGCAGGCGTCCGACCGCGCACATCGCATCGGGCAGACCCGCCCGGTCACGATCACCACACTGACCAGCGCCACCACCGTCGAGGAACATATCGCCGGCATGCACGATCGCAAATCCGCGCTGGCCGGACTCGGCGCCGGCGACGGACGGTCGGCGGTGGCGCGGCTGGCCCGATTGGACGACGACCATCTGCTGGCGGTACTGCGCCGGAAGCGAGGCAACTGACATGCCCGACAACGAATTCGGTTATACGCCGTGGGGTATGGGCTGGGTGCGCCTGGCCGAGCCGATCCGGACCGCACGTCCCGAGCCGCTGCTGCCCCGGGCCCGCAGTATCGCCCGCAACGGCGGCGTCCGCCTGGATGTCCACGGCACGACGGTCTCGGCGCATATCCACCGCGGCGGGCAGGCGTCGGTGACACTGCTGGAGATCGCACCGCTGCCGGTGTCGGTGGTGAACGCCATGGCCGAGCACATTCCCGCGCACCTGGTCCAACTCACCGATGAGGTGCACGCCGTCCTCACCGCCGCCGGGCTGGCCCCGATACCACGCCTCGGCGCGACCGACTGCTCGTGCCCGGCCCGCAATCCACGCTGCCTGCATCTGCTGGCGGCCTGCTACGCCCTCGCCCGGGCGGTGGACGAAAACCCTTGGCTGTCCTTGGATCTGCAGGGCTACCGGTCCGGTGGCGCGCCGGAGGGTGGAGCGGCGGACTCCCCGCCCGCGCGGTGGACACCGCTCGATTCTTTCGACCCCGCAACGTTTTTCACCGGCATGGCGACGGATGAGCCGGTGCGGCGACCCTCTGCCGGTTAGGCGGCGCGGGAGTCACGCGTTGGTACCGCCGTCGACAGTGAGGGTCGCCCCGGTCAGCCGGGCGCCGGACGGGCCGGCGAGGAAGGCGACGACGCCCGCGACGTCGTCGGCCTCGCCGAAGCGGCCGAGCGCCGAATGCCGCAACTGGTTCTCGGCGTGGGAGGACGCGGCCGGGTTCATATCGGTGTCGGTGGAGCCCGGCTGGACGAGATTGACCGTGATTCCGCGTGGGCCCAGTTCCCGGGCGAGGGCACGGGTGAATCCGTTGAGGGCGGATTTGCTGAGGTTGTAGAGCGTCAGCCCCTCGAACAGCGCGCGTTCGGACAGATTCGAGCCGATGCTGATGATGCGCCCGCCGCGGCCCATGTACGCGAGTGCGGCCTGCGCCGCGACGAAAGCCGCCCGGGCATGGATGTGCAGCGCCTCGTCGATCTCGGCGACGGTGAAATCGGTGAACGGCTTGGCCGGGAAGATGCCCGCGTTGTTGACCAGGATGTCGACCCCGCCCAGTTCCGCGGCGGTGCGATGGACCGCCGCGGCGACCTGCCCGGCATCGGCACTGTCGGCGCGCACCGCGATCGCGCGCCGCCCGAGGGCTCGGATATCGGCGGCCACCGCCTCGGCCGCCTCGGCGCCGCCGCGGTAGGTCAGCGCCACATCCACACCGTCGGCGGCCAGCCGCCGCGCGATCGCGGCACCGATGCCTCGGCTGCCTCCGGTCACGAGAGCCACGGTGGTCGACTCGCTCATCTGCACTCCAATTCTGTGTCGATCAATACAGAAATAGACAAGCAGGTCGTACCCACAGCCGTCAAGAGATATATTTAGTGATCGACACAGAAAGAGGATTCGATGGCCGAACGCGGACGACCTCGCGGATTCGATCGCGACATCGCGCTTCGGCGCGCGATGGAGGTGTTCTGGGAACACGGCTACGAGGGCGCCGCGATGAGCGATCTGACGTCCGCGATGGGAATCAATTCCCCCAGCCTGTACGCCGCCTTCGGATGTAAGGAGCAGCTGTTCCGCGAGGCCGTCGAACTCTACGGGCGCACCGAGGGCGGGTACACCGCCCGCGCGCTCGAGACCGCGCCCACCGCTCGCGCGGCCGTGGAGGCGATGCTGTGCGACAACGCCGCCGCCTACTGTGACCCCGCCACGCCGCGCGGATGCCTGGTGGTGGTCGCGGGCAATACGGCGGGGCCTCGCCACGGCGCGGTCCGCGATCTGCTCGCGCAGTGCCGCCGCCACACCACCGAAGCGGTGCGGCAACGACTCGATCGCGGCATCCACGACGGCGACCTGCGGGCCGATGCCGATATCGACGGTCTCGCCGACTTCTACACCGCCGTGCTGTTCGGACTGTCGGTGCAGGCCGGTGACGGAATGGACCTGCACCGGCTCGGCCGGACGATCGACCGGGCACTGCAGGCCTGGCCGGAATCCACGCCCGCCGAACAGCGCTGACGCGCCGACGACCGAAAACGCTGCGGGCCGAGGCTTTTCACCGCAGCGGCGATAGCTACATGCGCCGCAACGCCGCGATGCGCTGGGACAACTGATCGGCGGTCGCCAGTGCCGTCGGCGGTCCGCCGCATTCGCGCCGGAGCTCGCCGTGGATCACCCCGTGTGGCTTCCCGGTGCGGTGATGATGCATGGCGACCAGCGAGTTGAGTTCGCGCCGCAACTCCCCCAGCCGGTCGGCGGTCGCGACGCGCTCGGCCGCGGCCGCCGCGGAGGGGCCTGCGTCGGGCGCCTCGGCCACCGAGACGGCGCTGCGTTCGCGGATCTGGCGGGTCTGGCGGTCGCGCAGCAGGGCCCGCATCTGCTCGGCGTCCAGCAGGCCCGGAATGCCGAGGTAGTCGGCCTCCTCGTCGCTGCCGGAGAATGTCGCGGTACCGAACGAATCGCCGTCGTAGATCACCTGATCCAGTTCGGCGTCGGCCGCCAGGGCGACGAAGGCGCGTTCCTCCTCGCCCGGCTCGTCCTTCTGCTTGTTGGCGTCGATCAGCAGCTCGTCGTCGAGAGCGTTCTTCTCCCGATGCGGTTTGCCGATGACGTGATCGCGCTGCACTTCGAGCTGGGCGGCCAGATCGAGCAGCACCGGCACCGACGGCAGGAAGACGCTCGCGGTCTCCCCCGTCCGGCGCGCACGCACGAAACGGCCGATGGCCTGGGCGAAATACAGCGGGGTAGAGGCGCTGGTGGCGTAGACGCCGACGGCCAGACGCGGCACGTCCACACCTTCGGACACCATGCGCACCGCGACCATCCACGGATCGGTGCTGTTGGCGAACTCCCCGATCCGCTGGGAGGAGGTGGGGTCGTCGGAGAGGACCACCGCCGGTTTGCTGCCCGAAATATGTTCCAGCAGTTCGGCGTAATCGCGAGCCTTCTCCTGATCGGTCGCGATCACCAGGCCGCCCGCATCGGGCATGCCGGTGGCGCGCAACTGCCGCAACCGGGTGTCGGCGGCGGTCAGCACCTTCGACATCCAGTCGCCGGCCGGATCGAGGGCGGTACGCCACGCGCGCGCGGTCTGTTCGGCACTCAGCGGTTCACCCAGCCGGGCGGAATACTCCTCACCCGCGCTGTCCCGCCACTGCGCCTCACCGGAATAGGCGAGGAAGACCACCGGCCGGACCACACCGTCGGCGAGGGCCTCGGAATAGCCGTAGGTGTAGTCGGCACTCGACCGCGGGAAACCGGATTCGTCCGGTTCGTAGTTGACGAACGGAATCTGCGAATCGTCGCTGCGGAAGGGAGTACCGGTCAGCGCCAGGCGGCGGGTGGCGTCACCGAACGCCTCGGCCACCGCATCACCCCAGCTCTTGGCATCGCCGGCGTGGTGAATCTCGTCGAGAATCACCAGGGTCCGGCGATTCTCGGTCCGCACCCGATGCTTGAACGGATGCGAGGCGACCTGGGCGTAGGTGACCACGACGCCGTGGAAATCGCCGGAGGTGCCGCCGGTGCTGTTGGAGAAGTTCGAATCCAGCTGGATGCCGAGCCGCGCCGCCGCCGCCGACCACTGATGCTTGAGGTGTTCGGTGGGCGCGACCACGGTGACCTGGTCGACGGTGCGGTCGGTGAGCAGCTCGGTCGCCAGCCGCAACGCGAACGTGGTCTTACCCGCGCCGGGCGTCGCCACAGCCAGGAAATCACGTGGTTTGGTCGTCAGATATCTGGTGAGTGCTCTGCGCTGCCATGCTCGTAACGAACCGCCACCACCCGAAGTCACTCGACAGACAGTAGCGACCGGCACCGACACCTAGCCAATTCGACACCACGTGATCTGCCACGAATCCGGCGACGGCCCGGCTCACCTCGCAGATCACCGCGCGCCTGTGCGGCAGAACACTGACGACACGTTCGCGGCCCGTTGCTGCCGTGACGCCCTCGGTGGGCAATGCTGTACTCACGATGTGTTCCGACCGACCGGCCTCGACGTCCGGCGCAGCGCGCTCCTGGCAGCGGCTGCGCGGTCGAGTCATGGCCGCGCTGCGGCGGATCTGGCAGGTGATCACACGGGTCGCGGAGAAGGCGTGGGGAGATTCGATCTTCGCCAAATCGGCCGCCGCCGCGTTCTGGCAGACCCTCTCGCTGGCGCCCCTGCTGCTCGGACTGCTGGGCAGTATCGGTTACGTCGGCGGACTGTTCGGCCCCGACACCGTCCATATCGTCGAGGGCAAGATCGTCAGCTTCAGCCGCAACCTGTTCAGCGCCAACGTCGTCGACGAGATGATCGCGCCGACCGTGCGCGACGTTCTCCAGCGCGGCCGTGGTGCGGTGGTGTCGGTGGGTTTCGTGCTGTCGCTGTGGGCGGGGTCCTCGGCCATGGCGACCTTCGTCGATTCCATCGTCGCCGCGCACGGCCAGGCCGATGCCCGCCATCCGGTCTGGCAGCGGATCTTCGCGCTCGGCTTGTATCTGCTGTTCCTGGTGGCGGCCGTATTCGTATTGCCGCTGGTGGCTCTGGGTCCGACCCTGATCGGGCGCACGCTGCCACCGAACTGGCGCGAACCCGGGCTGCGCCTGATCGACACCTTCTACTATCCGGCGGCCGGGCTGCTGCTCATCGTCGGCCTGACCACGTTGTACAAACTGGCGCTGCACCGGTCGCTGCCGTGGCATCGGCTCTTCGGCGGGGCGTTGGTGGCCGGCATCTTCTTCATGGCGGCCAGCGACATCCTGCGCCGCTATCTGACCTACGCGGCGCGGGCCGGCGTCAGCTACGGGGCGCTGGCGACACCGATCGCCTTCCTGCTCTTCACGTTCTTCCTGGCGTTCGCGGTGATTCTGGGCGCGGAGTTCAATGCCACCGTGCAGGAGTTCTGGCCGGCCCGGGCGACCCGGTTCGAACAGTTCAAAGATTGGTGGGCCCGACGCAAGCACCGGCACGACGGCAGCGACGACGAGATCGAGACAGCGCGAAGCGACAACGAACCGCCCTCGGATCTGCCGTTGACTCGGTCCGATGACCCCAAAGCCGCGGATCCGCAACACTCGGACGGCCTGCCTCGGGACGTCCGCCCCGAGGATCCCGCCGGTGGTTCTGCCTACCGCGCCGACACCCGTCCACCGTCCGTTCTCGACCACGGCCGAATCCGCCCCGCGGGATAACCGGCCACGCCCGACCCTGCGCCGGCACTCGGACCATCGCCATCGGATCCGCCTCGATCGGCGCGTACCTCACTTCCCGGCGGGCAGCGGATGGTCTCGGAAGAAGTCCCAGATGATCCGGTTCGCGCTGATCGCGGTCGTGGTGCGGCCGACCAGCGGTTCCGGCGAGATCACCGACGCGGTGCCCGGCCAGGTGTGGCCGCCGCCGACTACCGCGTACAACTGCACGGCCGTCTGCTCCGGGCAGGGATAGGTGTAGCGCACGACGTCCGGGGCGACCTGCTGCTGTTGCGGTTGGGTCCCGCATCCTTCGCGTCGCGCCCACGCCGCCGCCTGCTCGGGGATGCTCACCGGTCCGGGACCGTCCACCCCACTGGGCCGCGTATCGCCGCGCTGAGCCGCCGACCCCGTTCCGTCGGCCGAGGGCAGGTATTTCGCATTGGGCCCGACACCGCCGGTATAGGCGACGATCGGATCCTCGGTGCCGTGGAAGGCCACCATCGGGACCGCGCGAACCGGATCACACCACGCGAAGTCCTGCAGTCCGGCCACCGGTGCCACCGCGGCGATCCGATCCGCGAGCTGACACGCCAGCGACGAGGTGGTGAAGGCGCCCATCGACAACCCGGTCACATAGACGCGGCGTTCGTCCACGCACCGGTTCGCCTCGACATGGGTCAGCAGGTCGGACAGATACGCGATATCGGCGCTGTGCTCGCCGAAATCCCACCGTGGCACCCCGGGTTCGTCCAGCTGCGGCGTGACCGTCGCGAATCCGTTGGCTGTGCCGAAGGACCCCAGACCGGTGCCCGCATACTCGAGGGCGGCCGGTTCCAGATAGCCGTGCAGATCGACGACCAGCGGCAGCGGTGCGGTGGCGGCGGGAACGTCGAGAATGTAGGTCCCGGATTTCCCGGCCGCCGCGAAGCTTTCGATCGAGGTGCCGGTCGGAGGCGACGCCGAACATCCCGGCGAGGGCTGAGCCGGTACGTTCTCCGGTTCGCCGGCACGAGCGGTGGCCGCGGTCGAGAGGGCGGCAGCCGTCAGGAGTGCCGCCGCGATGGACGAGACCGTGCGAAACCACCGGGACGTCGCTATATACATGTACTGCCCACCTTGCGGAATATCGTTCTCACCGAAGAGAACAATGATCACACAAGCGCGGCAGGCGCGGGCGCAGACGGACGAGACGGACCGGAACGGCCGCTCGATCCGTCCTACAAGCTCAGTCCTTCTTCATCATTTCGTAGATGCGTTTGCAGTCCGGGCAGACCGGCGAGCCGGGCTTGGCCGAGCGCGTCACCGGGAACACTTCGCCGCACAGCGCCACGACATGCGTGCCCATCACGGCACTTTCGGCGATCTTGTCCTTCTTCACGTAGTGGAAGAATTTGGGAGTATCGCTGTCGGTCGTCTCGTCGGTGGTCGTATCCGGACGAACCAGGGTGTCGGTGCTCACCCCATCGATTCTGCCATCGGCGCGCGCGGCCGGTGAGCAGGTGTCGCCAACCTCATCGAACATCCGCGGATCGGCGGTGCTTGCACGGTGGCAGGCGCGTGTGCATTCGATCATGCGGAGTGGAAGACTCGACGTATGCAGCGCGACGGCGACTCCTCCGATCTACCGCCCGAGTCCCGGACGTCGGGCCCGGGGCGGGTCGGTTCGGAGCACGACGACGCGCGCGCGGCCGAACCCGGCGGCTCCGCGAATACCGCCGAGACTCCGGACATCTCGGAGGCGCCGGGCGATGCGCGGCCTTCGGGCGCGACGTTCGAACGCCGGCCACCCGGTTCGGTCCCCCGCCCCACCCGCGCCTCGACCGGCTATTTCCCCGGCGAGGACAAGCATCCGGTCTTGATCACCGAGGCCGCACCCTCGCTGGACCAGCAGCACCGCGCCCGCGTGAAGCGCTACATGATCCTGATGGGTTTCCGCATTCCCTGCCTGGTGCTGGCGGCGGCCGCGTACGGCCTGTGGAGCAATGCGCTGATCTCGCTGGCCATCATCGGCGTCTCCATCCCGCTGCCCTGGATCGCCGTACTCATCGCGAACGACCGGCCCCCGCGCAGCAAGGACGAGCCCAGCCGATGGGACGAGCGCCGCGCGGCGAAAGCGCTCGAATCGGGACAGCACCGTTCCATCGACGGCTGAACGACACGGGCGACCTGCCCGGACCCGGCGAGAGCGGCGCCCCGCACCAGGTGGCAGAGTTCTCGTGTGCCTGCCGACCGGACCACCGCCTCCCTGCTCACCGCCCTCGCACCCGCGCTGCGCGCCGCGCTGAGCCGGGTCCGTTACGACGCCGACACCGTGCTCGAGGCCATCGGCGCCGACGCCCACGCCGCTCTCGGACGTTCCGAGCCGGTACCGGTGCGCCGGGCCGCGCGCGACGCCGGTGAGCTCGGCACGCTGATCCGGCTGCTGCTGCTCGGCGACGCCCTGCCCGAACGGGAGGTGGCCGCGGCCTTCGCCCCGCTCGACATCGACCGGGCCCTCGCCGCGGGCCTGCTCGAGCGCGACGGCGATTCGATCCGCGCCGCCCTGGACCTGCGGCCCCTGGATTTGGGTTCTGGCACCCGCTGGGTGCTGTCGGATCTCGACGACTCGATGCGGCGGCGCACCCTCAGCGCCGACCACGTCCTGGGCGTGGGCCAGGCGTCGCTGTCGCTGCTGCGCGCGACGCCGACCGATCCCGTCGGATCCGTTCTGGATCTCGGCACCGGCTGCGGTGTGCAGGCGGTGCACGCCGCGGGCTATGCGAAGACGGTGACCGGCACCGATGTCAGCGGCCGCGCGCTGTGGCTGGCCGAGGCGACCGCCGCGCTCAACGACCTCGACATCGAGTTCGTCGAGGGCTCGTGGTTCGAGCCGGTCGCCGGACGCCGCTTCGATCAGGTGGTGGCCAACCCTCCGTTCGTGGTCGGGCCGGCCCGGATCGAGCACACCTATCGCGATTCTGGCCTGGCGCTCGACGGTGCCAGCGAACTGGTCGTCTCGCAGGCGCCTGGTCTGCTGAACCCGGGCGGTACCGCGGCGATGCTCGCCTCCTGGGTGCACGCCGGCGATGCGGACTGGCGCAGCCGAGTGGCGAGCTGGCTGCCCGATCAGGGGGTCGACGCCTGGATCGTGCAGCGTGATGTGGCCGATCCGGCACTGTATGTCGGCACGTGGCTGCGCGATGCCGGACTGGATCCGCGCGACCCCGAGGCACAGCGGCGGGCCGAGCAGTGGCTGGCCGCCTTCGACGCGGCGCAGGTCGAAGGCATCGGCTTCGGCTTCGTCTATCTGCGCGCGATCGACGGGCCCACCGAGGTCCTGGCCGAGGATCTGAACCACGGTTTCGACGACCCGCTCGGCGCGGAGGCGCCGGCCTACTTCCGCCGTTCGGCGTGGCTGCGGACGGTGCTGGCGGACAACGAGGTCGCCTGGCGTGCGCGATTCACCGTCGACGCCGCGACCGCGCTCGAACGCGTCCTGCTGCCGGGCGCCGAGGGCTGGCAGGAGCGGGTGCTCCGGCTGCATCGCGGTGACGGCCCCCGCTGGCAGCACGAGATCGACGACACGCTGGCGGCGTTGCTCGCGGGAATGCGGCCCGACGGGCTGCCGTTGGAAGAACTGGTCGAATTGCTCGCAATCGGCCACACCGGAACCACCGCGACGCCGCAATTCCGAGCCGAGGCGTTGTCGGCGGTCACCGGACTGGTCCGTCACGGACTGATCACACCGGACGAACTCGACGCGACCCCGGCCGACGCCGCGCGCGTCCCCGCGCCCTCCCCCATGTCCACGGAGTTCCCTTCTTAAGAACTTCTCAGACGGAGGTTGCGAAAGCCGCAGCTCAGCACGGTTTATCGGCGCCAAGTCGGGGAACTTTCCCTGTGTCGGGTCCGTTGTTCGGAGTGAGACACCACCGACAGGAGGCAAGTCATGACAAGCCCCGCCACCACTGGAGTGCGCGCCATCGATTCGGACCTCGACGCCCAGAGCCCGGCAGCCGACCTGGTACGTGTGTACCTGAACGGGATCGGTAAGACCGCGCTGCTGACGGCCGCCGACGAGGTCGAGTTGGCCAAGCGCATCGAGGCGGGCCTCTATGCCCAACACCTGTTGGAGACCGGCAAGCGGCTCTCGGCGACCCGCAAGCGGGATCTGGCGATCCTGGTCCGCGACGGTCAGGCCGCCCGTCAGCATCTGTTGGAGGCCAACCTCCGCCTGGTCGTATCGCTGGCCAAGCGCTACACCGGCCGCGGTATGCCGCTGCTGGATCTGATCCAGGAAGGCAACCTGGGTTTGATCCGCGCGATGGAGAAGTTCGACTACG
This sequence comes from Nocardia sp. MDA0666, assembly GCF_003023875.1. Taxonomy (NCBI): domain Bacteria; kingdom Bacillati; phylum Actinomycetota; class Actinomycetes; order Mycobacteriales; family Nocardiaceae; genus Nocardia; species Nocardia sp. MDA0666. The sequence goes on along the minus strand of NZ_PYHT01000022.1, from coordinate 42,307 downwards.
CCAAGGGTTTCAAGTTCTCCACCTACGCCACCTGGTGGATCCGGCAGGCCATCACCCGCGGTATGGCCGATCAGAGCCGCACCATCCGCCTCCCCGTGCATCTGGTGGAACAGGTCAACAAGCTGGCCCGGATCAAGCGCGAACTGCATCAGCAGCTCGGCCGCGAAGCCAGTGACGAGGAACTCTCGGCCGAATCGGGTATTCCGGTGGAGAAGATCGCCGATCTGCTCGACCACAGCCGCGACCCGGTGAGCCTGGACATGCCGGTCGGCAACGACGAGGAAGCCCCGCTGGGCGACTTCATCGAGGATTCGGAGGCGACCTCCGCCGAGAGCGCCGTCATCGCCGGGCTCATGCACCGCGATGTGCGCAGCGTGCTGGCCACCCTCGACGAGCGCGAACAGCAGGTCATCCGGCTGCGTTTCGGCCTCGACGACGGCCAGCCGCGCACCCTCGACCAGATCGGCAAGCTGTTCGGTCTCTCGCGCGAGCGCGTGCGCCAGATCGAGCGCGAAGTCATGGCCAAGCTCCGCAAGGGTGAGCGGGCGGACCGCCTGCGCGCCTACGCCAGCTAGGTCACACAGACGCTGGGCCGCCCGGAATCCGGCCCAGCACCATCCCGGTGACCGGATGGTCACCTCCGCTGCGCCGGCCGACGCCGGTGTGCCCTTCCCCCTCCGGGGCACATCCGTCGGCCGGCGTGCTGTATCGATCCCCCGGCGCGAATCCCGTTGCCGCGACTCCGAATTGCGCGGCTACCCGGGGTTTGCCGCGGCTACCCCGAATTGCGCAGCGCCGTCGCCAGGCCGTTCATGGTGAGCAGAATGCCGCGCTCGACCAACTCCGATTCGTCCCCGGCGCGCCTGCGCCGCAGCAGGTCCACCTGCATCTGGTTCAACGGTTCCAGGTACGGGAAGCGGTTGCGGATGGACTCGGCCAGCGCCGGGTTGTCCGATAGCAGCTGATCGCTGCCGGTGATCGCCGCATGGACCTGGACGGTGCGGTCGAACTCGTCGCGGATCATGCCGAAGATGGTGGTGCGCAACGTCGCATCCTCGACCAGCTCGGCATAACTGGCGGCGATATCCATATCGGCCTTGGCCATCACCTGCGCCAGGTTGGACATCACGGTGCGGAAGAACGGCCAGCGCCGATACAGGTCGCGCAGCGTCTGCCAGCGCTCGGAGTCGGTACCGGCCCACTCCTGGATCGCGCTGCCGGTGCCGTACCAGCCCGGCAGCATCACCCGCGACTGGCTCCACGCCATCACCCAGGGAATCGCCCGCAGATCCGATACCGAACTGGTGGGTTTGCGGGAGGCGGGCCGGCTGCCGAGATTGAGGTCGGCGACCTCGGCGATCGGCGTGGAGGCCCGGAAGTAGTCGACGAAGCCGGGCGTCCGGTGCACCAGCCGCGCATAGGCGTCGCGCGCCGCCTCCGCGAGCTCCTCGAACACCTCGTAGGCCGCCTCGGCGCCGGATCCCAGACCTTCTACATCCAGCAGCGACGACTCCAGTGTGCCGGCGACCAGCGATTCCAGATTGCGATGGGCGGAACCGGATTCGGCGTATTTGGTGGAGATCACCTCTCCCTGCTCGGTCAGCCGTAGCGAACCGCGCACCGCGCCCGCCGGCTGGGCGAGGATCGCGTCGTAACTGCGGCCGCCGCCGCGGCCGACGGTGCCGCCGCGACCGTGGAACAGCCGCAACCGGATTCCGGTTTTGCGGGCGGTTTCCACCAGGTCGAGTTCGGCGCGGTACAACGCCCAGTTCGCCGCCAGATATCCGCCGTCCTTGTTGGAGTCGGAATAGCCGAGCATCACCTCCTGCGCCATCGCGCGGGCGGCGACCAGGCGGCGATAGGCCGGAACCTCCAGTGCCGCGGCCAATGTCGCCGCTCCGCCGCGCAGATCGTCAATCGTCTCGAACAGCGGAACCACCCCGACCGGGGAGTGAGGCGGGGTCTGGTCGTCGCCGGGATCGAGAATTCCGGCCTCTTTCAGCAGCAGCGCCGCCTCGAGCATGTCGCTCACCGAGGTGCACATGCTGATGATGTAGTTGGGCACGGTATCGGGCCCCAGCGCGTCGATCGCGGCGCGGGCCGCGCGCACCACGCCCAGCTCCTTGGTGGCGAGTTCGCTCAGCCGGGCGTGCGGGCCCAGCAGCGGCCGTCGCGTGCTCAATTCGGCTGCGAGCAGCTCGACGCGCTCCGGTTCGGACAGGCTGCGATAGTCCGCGTGCACACCCGACCAGGCCAGCAGTTCGGCCACGACCTGTTCGTGCACCTCCGAGTTCTGGCGCATGTCCAAGCCCTGCAGGTGGAACCCGAAGGTCTCCGCCGCGCCGCGCAGCGCGGCCAGGCGGTCGTCGGCCAGCAGGCCGTCACCCGATTCGCGCATGGAGGCGTCGACGGTGTTCAGATCGTCCAGCAGCTGGTCCGGGCCCTCGTACGGCGAGACGCGGGCGAGTTGCTCACCGGACAGTTCGAACACCGAGGGGAATTCGGCGGCCGAGCCGAGCGCACGCTGGGCGGTCGCGGCGAGGCGCAGGCGGATGCCGCGGATCGCGCGACGATACGGTTCGTCGGCGCGCTGCGGTGAATCGTCACCGGCGGCGTCGGCCAGCCGGGACAGTTCCGGAGTGATCGCGACCAGCCGAATCGACTGCGACAGCGACTTCTCCAGGGCGACGAGCTCTTTCAGATAGTGGCCGAAGATCACCGTGGCGGCCCGGCGAGTGGCGCGTTCCACCACCTCGCCCGTCACGTTCGGGTTGCCGTCGCGGTCGCCGCCGATCCAGGAACCGGGCCGCAGAATCGGCCGGGCGAGCAGATCGTATCCGGGCCACCGCGCCCGCAACGCCTCGCGGACCTCGGCATTGATCCGCGGAATCACCTCGAGCAAGGTGAGGTCGTAGTAGCGCAGTCCGACCTCGATCTCGTCGGAGATCCGCAACCGCGCGAGGCGGATCAGCGCGGTGCGCCACAGGGTGAGGATCTGGCGGCGGATGTCGTGGTCGATGGTGGCGTACTCGGGCTCGTCCTCGCGGTAGCGGGCCCGCCGGCGCATCAGTTCGGTGATGCGCGCCTGAACGTCGAAGACGGTGCGGCGGCGTGTCTCGGTGGGATGAGCGGTGATCACCGGCGAGACCAGCGCGTCCTCGAGCACCTCCGCGGCGAGCGCGCCGTCGACGCGAGCGTGGTCGAGCGCCCGATACGTCGCGGCCAGGCTGGATTCCTGCGGCGGCTCACCGGCGGCGACGTGCACCGCGCGGCGGCGGTCGCGCTGCAGATCCTCGGCGAGGTTGGCCAACAGCAGGAAATGACTGAACGCCCGGATCAGCGGGATCGCCACCGGCAGCTCGGTATCGCGCAGCATTTCCGCCACCGCGCTGCGCTCCACTTCCGACCGCCGCACCCGGAAGGCCTCGACCCGCACCCGTTCGACGAGGTCGAACACTTCGGGGCCCTCGTGGTCACGGATCGTCTCGCCCAGGATCGCACCGAGAAACCGGATATCGTCCCGCAGGGGCGCCGTAGCGCTCTCGATCTGATCTTCGCGCATACGGCCAGTATCGACCATGTCCGCGGACCGGCCGCGGTGGCGCTGGTCACCACGGTATGGCGGGCCGGGCACCGAACGCCTCACACCAGCCGGCGCGGACCGTTGTCGAAGCGGCTCGGTTCCGGGCCGATCCGCACGCGCGCGTACAGGATCGCGGCGCCCTCCGGTGAGGCCAGCACCGGTTCCACCGACAGTTCCCGCACCTCCGGCAGATCGTCGCACAGCGCCGAAATGCGTTGTGCCAGTGCGGCCAGCGCCTTCTTGTCCACCGGTTCCCCGATGGTGCGGCCCGATCCGGCCTGCCCGTCGAGCAACGGGGCGGCGCGCGGGGCGTCGATCAATTCGACCGCCTCGGCCTGCGTCAGCGGCAACGCCCGGTAGGCGCGGTCGCCGAGCAGGTCGATGATGGTTCCGGAGAGACCGAATCCGATGACGGATCCGAACGACGGGTCGTCCTGCACCCGCAGCACACACCCCACCCCCTTGGTCGCCATCTTCTGGATGTGGACCACCGCGTTGCCGGTCAGTTCCGCCAGATCGGTGTAGGCGCGCCGGACCGCGGTGTCGCGCCACAGGTCGAGGCGGACACCGGTGAAATCCGGTCGGCTGCGCCACATTTCGCCGGTGGCCTTGGCGGCGACGGGATATCCCAGTTCCGCGGCCGCCGCGACGGCCGCGTCGGGATCACGTGCTTCCCGGAACTCCACCACGCGAATGCCGTAGCAGGCGAGCAGTTCCGCGGCCTCCAGATCGCCGAGCCAGTCCCCGTCCGGATTGCGAGACATCCACTGCTCCACCAGGTCTCGCGCCCGGCCGACCTCGAGACCGTCCGGGCGCACCACCAGAGAGGCCGGGCGGGTCCGCCACGCCGCGTATCGCCGCACCCTTGCCAGCGCTCGCGCCGCGCGTTCCGGATCGGGGTAGGACGGAATGGAACCGCGGTCGACGATGCCGCCCGCACCGCGCACCGTGAGCAGATTAGGCATACCGTGATCGGCGACGAAGGTGGTGAGCACGGGTTTGACCGCATCCTGCGCGCCGGCCCGGATCGCCTCGGCGAAGGCGGTGACCGCCGCCGGCACCGGCGGCGCGAAGATGACGATGACAGCGTCGACCTCGGCCGAATCCATCGCACTCGCGACGGCGGTCAGGTAGTCGGCGGGTTCGGCCTGGGGCCCCAGATCGGTCGGCTCCCCGACCTCCAGTCCCTCCCCGCGCGCCGCGTCCACCGCCAGCCAGCCCAGGGCGGCGCTGTTGCCGATCACCGCGAGCCGCGGGCCGTCCGGCAGCGGCTGGTAGGCCAGCAGCATGGCGCAGTCGAACAGTTCGGCGATCGTATCGACCTGCACGATGCCGGCCTGGGCGAACAGATCGCGCTCCACCGAACGTTCCAGACCGCTGACCGGCACGTTGGCGGCGTTGCGGCCGCTGCTCACCGCCACCACCGGTTTGGTGCGGGCCACCCGGCGGGCGATGCGGGAGAACTTGCGCGGATTGCCGAAGGTCTCCAGATACAGCAGCACGACGTCGGTGTCGGGATCGGTATCCCAGTACTGCAGCAGGTCGTTACCCGACACATCGGCGCGATTGCCGGCCGAGACGAAGGTCGACAGTCCGAGCTTGCGCGCCGCCGCCTCGGCCAGGATGGCCGCGCCCAGCGGCCCGGACTGGCAGAAGAATCCGACCCGGCCGCGGCCCGGTAGCACCGGCGCGAGCGTCGCGTTCAGCGAGACCGCCGGATCGCTGTTGGCGATACCGAGCGCGCTCGGTCCCACCACGCGCATGCCGTGGCCGCGTGCGGCGTCGACCAGATCGCGCTCGGCGCGGAAGCCCGCCGGCCCGGTTTCGGAGAATCCGGCGGTCAGCACGACCAGGCCTTTGACCCCCTTGGCCATACAGTCGTCGAGGACCGATTTGATCTCCTCGGCCGGTACGGCGACCACCGCCAGATCCAGTTCGTCGGGGATGTCGTGCACGGTCGGATACGCGCGCACACCGCGCACGGAGGTCCGATTCGGATTCACCGGATACACCGGGCCCTGGAACACCCCGGACAGCAGATTCGCCAGCACCGCCCCGCCGACCCGGCTCGACGACGGGGTCGCACCGATGACGGCGATCGACCGCGGCGCCAGCAGATTGCCGACACTGCGTGCCTCCGAGGCCCGCTCCCGCGAATCCCGCACCGACAGCAGCGCTTCGGTGGGGTCGATGGCGAATTCGAGGTGCAGCACGGACCCGTCGCGGCTGCGCTGGACCTGGTACCCGGCCTCCCGGAAGACCGTGACCATGGTGTGGTTCTCGGCGAGTACCTCGGCGACGAAGGTGTCGATATCGTTCTCGGCGGCCGCCCCGGCCAGATGCTCGAGCAAGATCGACCCCAGGCCGCGGCCCTGATGTTCGTCGGCGACGACGAACGCCACCTCCGCCGCGCGGGGACCTTCGCGATCGGTGAGCAGTTCGTAGCGGCCGACCGCGATGATCACCGACCCCAGTTCGACGACCAGCCCCACCCGGTTGTGGTAGTCCACGTGGGTGGTGCGGTACAGATCCTTCGGTGTCATCCGCGGGTACGGACCGAAATATCGCAGATAACGGGTCCGATCGGACAGCGCCGCGTGGAATGCCTGCATCGGCTCGGCATCGTCGGGGGTGATCGGCCGCAGCCGGACCACACCGCCGTCGGCGGCGAGCACATCGGCGAACCAATGCTGCGGGGGCGGCGGCGGATCGGCGGGAGTGTTCTCGGCGTCCGGTGCGGGGACGGATGATTCAGTCACGGGGGTCCTCCGGGTCCAGGCCCAGCAATCCGTAGGTCGCGCGGCGGGTGGCGAGCACCGAGGTGTCGATCGCGCGCTGCGCGCGGTCGAGGTGGGCGTCGCCGGTGTCGAGCACGCCGCCCGGCCCCTCCCAGGGGATGAAGGCGGTGTCGCCGCCGTCGCCCATCGTGGTCGGCGCCGGCACGGTCGGGGCGTAGCCGCGCACCAGCTCACGCCAGTCCTCGGGAATGGCGGTGCCCGGGTCGATCTCGCGATCCAGCGCCGTCGCCAGCAGGTGGGTCCACGCGCGCGGCACCACCCGGACCAGTCCGTAACCGCCGCCACCCACCGCGAGCCAGCGCCCTTCGGCGTACCGGTCCGCGAGTTCGCGCATGGCCCGAAACGCCGCGCGCTGGCCGTCGACGGTGAGTTCGAGGTCGGCGAGGGGGTCCTCGCGATGGCTGTCGACCCCGCACTGACTCACCACCAGTTGCGGCCGGAACGCGGCCAGCGCCCCGGGCACGACGGCGTGAAATCCGCGCAGCCACTGCGCATCCCGCGTGCCGGGCAGCACGGCGAGATTGATCGCGGTGCCCTCCGCGGGGCCGGCGCCGATCTCCTCGGGCCAGCCGGTGTTGGGCCACAACGTCGCCGGATGCTGATGCAGCGAAATGGTCAGCACGCGCGGATCGTCGTAGAAGGCACGCTGCACGCCGTCGCCGTGGTGCACGTCGACGTCGACGTAGGCGATGCGGTCGAAGCCGTTGTCCAGCAGCCACGAAATGGCTACCGCCACATCGTTGTAGACGCAGAACCCGGATGCCGCGTCGGGCATCGCGTGATGCATACCACCCCCGATGCTGACCGCCCGCCGGGCGCGGCCCGCCGCGATTTCCGCGGCGGCGGCGAGGGTTCCGCCGACGATCACCGAGGCCGCCTCGTGCATATGGGGGAAGACGGGATTGTCCATCGAACCGAGCCCGTGCGGGGGTGCGGCCGGCGGTGTCGTGCCCGGAGGTGCGGGCACGGCGTGGCGCACGGCCTCGAGGTAGGCGGCGGTGTGGATGCGCAGCAGCTCACCGTCACTGGCCGGGCCGGGTGCGAGGGTTTCGATGCCGTCGAGCAAACCCAGACTGCGCGCGAGCGCCATCGTGAATCGGAGCCGGGCCGGTTTCATCGGATGTTCCGGGGTCCAGGTGTAGTCCAGGAAGCGGTCGGTCCATACCACTGCGGCGTCGTCTGCCATAACGGTCACGCTAGCCCACCGCGGCCCGTCGCCGTGGCGTTGCTCGCACCGGCGGGGACACGGGAAGCAGACCACCCGCGTTGTCGTTGTCATGCAGTAGAAATGCAAGACGACACCGGGCGCGCCTGCCGCCCGCGCGCATCCGGTCGCGCGCGCAGGTATCGGCGAGGTTCGTGCAGGACGTGCGAAATATGCTGACGCCGATTGTGCAGCCGGGCGTGGGTAGAATTCGTGCCGACGAAGGGGTAACAGGTGAAGGATCTGGTCGACACCACGGAGATGTATCTCCGTACCATCTACGACCTCGAGGAGGAGGGCGTGGTGCCGTTGCGGGCGCGTATCGCCGAGCGCCTCGAGCAGAGCGGCCCGACGGTGAGTCAGACGGTCGCGCGGATGGAGCGCGACGGTCTGCTGATGGTCGCCGGCGACCGCCACCTCGAACTCACCGACAAGGGTCGCGCGATGGCCGTGGCGGTCATGCGCAAACACCGGCTGGCCGAACGGTTGCTGGTCGACGTGATCGGGCTGGACTGGCAGAACGTGCACGCCGAAGCCTGCCGCTGGGAGCACGTGATGAGCGAGGAGGTGGAACTGCGTCTGCTCGAGGTGCTCAATCACCCCACCACCTCGCCCTACGGCAACCCCATCCCCGGCTTGGACGAACTCGGCGTCAACTCCATCAATTCCGGTGACGAGACCCTGGTCCGGCTCTCCGACCTGCCGCCCGGCCAGGTGTCGGCGGTCGTGGTGCGCCGGTTGTCGGAACACATTCAGGCCGATCCGGACGTGATCGGTCAGCTGCGGGAGGCCGGGGTGGTTCCCGATGCCCGCGTGACCGTCGAGACCAAGCCCGGTGTGGTGATCATCTCGGTGCCGGGGCACGTCGGTTTCGAATTGTCCGACGAGATGGCCCACGCCGTCCAGGTCAGGCTGGCCTGACGGATGAAACTTCTGGTGACCGGCGGTGCCGGATATGTCGGCGGAGTCTGCGCCCAGGTACTGGTTCAGGACGGCCACGAGGTCGTGGTGGTCGACGATCTGTCCACCGGCAACGCCGAGGGTGTGCCGGCCGGCGCGAAATTCGTCGACGGGGATATCGCGACCACCGGCGTCGAGCTGATCGAATCCGAATCCTTCGATGGCGTCCTGCATTTCGCGGCGCAGTCGCTGGTCGGCGAATCGGTACAGCAGCCCGAGAAGTACTGGTACGGCAATGTGGTCAAGACGCTGGCGCTGCTGGAGGCGATTCGTCGCACGCAGACCCCGCGGCTGGTGTTCTCCTCGACCGCGGCGGTCTACGGTGAGCCGGAACAGGTTCCGATTCTCGAGTCCGCGCCGACCCGCCCGACCAACCCCTACGGGGCCTCCAAGCTCGCGATCGACCACGCGATCACCTCGTACGCCGTCGCGCACCGTCTGGCCGCGACGAGTTTGCGGTATTTCAACGTCGCCGGCGCGTACGGAGGGCTCGGCGAGAACCGGGTGGTGGAAACCCATCTCATCCCGCTGATCCTGCAAACGGCTCTCGGACATCGGGATTCGATTTCCGTGTTCGGCACCGACTATCCGACGCCGGACGGCACCGCGGTGCGTGACTACATCCACATCCGTGATCTCGCCCGCGCGCATGTCCTGGCATTGGCGCAGTCGCGGCCCGGCGAACATCGCATCTTCAATCTCGGTAGCGGTACGGGATTTTCGGTGCGCGAAGTGATCTCGGCTTGTGAGCGCGTCGTGGGCCGGCCGATTCCCGCGGTGGACGCGCCGCGGCGCGCCGGTGATCCGGCGGTGCTGATCGCGTCGAGCGCGAAGGCGATCGACGAGCTCGGCTGGCAGCCCGAACACAACGATCTCGACGAAATCGTCTCCGACGCCTGGGATTTCCTCACCTCGCTCGGTGACCGCGCGCACAGCGCTCGCTGATACGCGCGGCCTCCGGGCCCGTGATCGGGAAGCTGTCATCGCGACTCCGGCTCGCCGTCATCGGCGATGACCAGGTCGATACCCAGCCCCGCGGCGATATCGCGGCCGCTGACGGCGAGTTTGCGCACATCGTCGGGGCGCATGCCGGTGCGCAGCGCCGCGTCCAGCAGTCGTGCGATGCGGTGAGCCGGGTCGGCCTGCAGCGCAGCCTCGAACGCGACACCTGCCAGCGGTCCGTCACCGCGGGTATAGGCGCTGTAGCCGAAGAGGGTGGCCAGCTCGGCCCGGTCCGGGCCGGTGAGGCCGCGGCAGGCACGAGACCACAGCGCCTCGGCCGCTGCGGCGTGGGCACCCAGCGCCACCGCGAACAGCGAATCGCGCACCGCGGTGTCCCGCACGGCGACGGCCAGATCCGCGAGTTCGCGTGGATCGAGGTCATCGCCCGATTCCACAGTGCTGATCTGCCACAACACCATGTCCAGGGCCGCGCGACTGTAGGAGCGCGGCTCCCCGGCACGCAGTGCGCGCCGGAACCGCTGCCTGGCGGCCTCCGCGGCATTGCCGATCACGGCGTCGATCTGGAGACGCAGTGGCGTGTTCTCCGCCACCGCGGCGGTGAGCTCGGTGCGCGAGCCCCGGATGGGGCGGCCGTCGAGAACCTGCGCGAGCGCGACCGGTGAGGCCGCCGGATCCGCTTGCGTACCGGCACTGCCGGTATCGAGCACACTCCACCAGTCGGCGCCCGGGGTGATCTCGCCCACGGCCCATGCCTCCGCGAGAAGCACATCCTGGCTCTGCAGCGCACCGTCGAGCACCCGGACGAGATCGCGATGGCGGGCCGCACACCGCCCGGCCCGCCCCGCCCGCGGCGCCGTCGCACGATCGTCGACGATCAGCGCCACCACACCGACGGCTTGCTCCTGCCCGCAGATGGCGGCCAGTTGCGCGGCCAGCCGCACCCACGCCCCGCATCCCGCCACATCGAGATCGTGGCGGGCCACCGCGCCGAGATAGACCGCGCCCGGATACTTCTGCGACCGCAGCAGTAGGCACACCACCAGCGAACGCTGCGGGCGAAACCCCAACAGCGCGGGCACGGCCGCGATGAATTCCGCCGGTTCGCTCATCGTCAACGCGGTCGCCGCCCACAGCTGTTCGGCGCCGCCCGCCCGGGTGCGGCGGCCCTCCACGCCGCTGCCTCGCTCACGAGACATGTCACCGTCGCCCGTGCCGGGCGGATCCGATTCGGCCTCGCCCGCGAGGCCGTGCGCCGTGCCGGACGGTGCCGACTCCGATGTTGGACCGGCCAATGTTGTGTCGGCCTCGCTCACCGCGAGTTCCGGCGGCGTATCCCGCTGCGGCGGTGTCGGTTTCGCCGTGCTACCACCGGCATCCACCATGTCGTCCTCGTCGCGCGGAGGACCGTATTCCTCGGCACCGCTGTCGTTTCCGCGGCAATCGGCGCGCGGTCGCCCCATCCGGCCGACCTCACTGCGCACGCAGCGCTCCGGCGCCATCGAGTCGCCACCGCAGTCACTGTGCTCGGCACCGACGCATTCGTGCACGGTGGCGCACGCGGCGCCGGCACACCGGCCCGGCGGCACCTCCGCGCGAACACTCCCCCGAATATCGCCGCATCGCAGCGGAACTCGACCCGCCCCGGCCTCCGCGCCTGCCGTTCCGCCCGCCGCGCGGGCGACTCCCCCGCGCGACCGGCACATCCGGTTCGCGCATCCGCCGACGCGCCGCGAAGGAGGCGGCGAAGTGGCGACAGCCTGGTCATCGGTAGCAGCTTCGGTTTCCGCAGCTTTCCGTGAATGAGCCGCGGTGCCGGGTCCGCTGTCCCGGCCCGGCATGCCCTCTCGCTCCGTCGATTCGGGCCGGGTGCCGGGGCCCGGCGCGGTTCGGGGTATGCCCGTCTCCGCCGAGGCCACGCTCGTCGTCTGCGGAACCGCGCTCGACGGCGATGGGCCCTGCGCCGCATCGTGGCTATCGGTGCTGGGCCGGCCGGGGTCGGTGTGTGTGGTCATGGCGTCCACACTGCCCGTGCGCCACTGCCGAGCCGGCGGGCTGAGCTGGGCTTTCATTTCGTCTGGGGAGTCCGTTGAAAACTGGGGATGGCGGTGCCGACACGCGGTGCGACCGAGCAGGGATGTCGGGGCCTGCTGTTACGGTTGCGCCGGGGAGAGCACAGTCGCCACCGGCCTCAGCGGGTACGGACCTTGGCGACCGCCGCCGTGAAGACCTGGTCCAGGCCGGTCGTATCCGGCGCGGCGGCACCGAAAGTCATTGCCGTGGTTTCGATTCGGATGTCGCCGATCTGGGCGAGCAGGGTCCGCAGCGCCGGATCGGCGGAGCTGCCGGGCGGCGAGCCGGTCGCCGTGCGACCGAAGGCCACGGTGTCGTCGGCGTCGACCGGCGGGGGCGGCAGCAGCCGGGTGGTGATCGTGCGATCGATCGCGCCGTGCCGAGCGTGCACCGTGGTGCAGCGCGAAAGCTGGTCTCCCAGCGAGGACAACGGCTCGTCGGTACGGCTCAGCACGACGGTGATCGTGGCTCGGGTCCGGTCGTCGGTCCCGACCGTCGCCGCGGTCCCGGTGGGATCGGGCGGGGCGGGTGCGCAGCCGGGCGGATCGATCCGTGCCCCCGGCGGAATCGCGGTGAGATCCGCGGCCGCCGCCGCGGCGCGATCACCGGAGGCGACGACGGTCGTATATCCCGCCGGGAATCGGTCCTGGCCGGGCAGCATCGCTGTCAGATCGCCGTCGATATGCCGGGTGACCACACTCTGGCGCATCGCGGTCGGATGCCCGGACACCGTGGAACCGCACGCGGCGAGCAGACAACTCAAGGCCGCGTACCCGACGGTGTGGCCGAACCCGCGGCACCTCCGCGAGGCCGGCGGATTCGGGACGCTCACTCCCCCACTATGGCCGATGCCGCCGCCCCCGCGGATCTGCCACGCCGACCCCGCGGGAATACCCGGCGCGGATCCGGAGTTGTGTTCTCCGGTAGGGCATGAGCGTGGCCTACCTCCGCCGGGTACGCTCCGCGACCGCTACTCTGCGGGGGTTACATCCCCCGGTGGACCGGCGGTTTCCATCGGATGTCACCGCCCGCACGCCGACCGGTACGCGACACCCCCGCGCGTACCCTGGACGGTGGCGAGGTGGCGAGATCCGGCACCGGACCACTACTGAAAACGACTGAGGCGGACAGGGCTTGACCAGGGAGTTTGGCAAATGAGCAGTATGTACGAGCTGGAGTTCCCCGCTCCGCAGCTGTCCTCGGCCGACGGCGAGGGTCCGGTGCTGGTGCACGGCCTGGAAGGTTTCACCGACGCGGGCCACGCGGTACGGCTGGCAACGACCCATCTGCGCGAAAGCCTCGAATCCGAGCTCGTCGCCTCGTTCGACGTCGATGAACTGCTCGACTATCGCTCGCGGCGACCGCTGATGACCTTCAAGACCGACCATTTCTCGGACTACGCGGATCCGGAACTGAACCTGTGGGCGCTGCGCGACACCGCCGGCACCCCGTTCCTGCTGCTGTCCGGCATCGAACCGGACCTGCGCTGGGAGAAGTTCGTGACGGCCGTGCGCCTGCTGGCCGAACAGCTCGGCGTGCGCCGCAGCATCGGCCTGAGCGCCATCCCGATGGCGATTCCGCACACCCGGCCGCTGGGTATCACCGCCCACGCCAGCGACCGCGATCTGATCGGTGAACATCAGCGCTGGCCCGGCGAGCTGCAGGTTCCGGGCAGCGCGTCGTCGCTGCTGGAGTACCGCATGGGACAACACGGCCACGAATCCATCGGTTTCTCGGTGCACGTCCCGCACTATCTGGCGCAGACCGCGTATCCGGAGGCCGCGCAGACGCTGCTGGAGAACGTCGCCGACAACGCGGGCCTGGCACTTCCGCTGGCGGCGCTCGGTGAGGCCGCGGCCCGCGTACGCGAACAGGTCAACGAGCACATCGCCGGCAATGCCGAGGTGGAGACGGTCGTCCAGGCGCTCGAGCGCCAGTACGACAGCTTCGTCACCGCGCAGGAGCGCCGCTCCAGCCTGCTCGCCGGAGAGGCCGACCTGCCGACCGGTGAGGAACTGGGCGCGGAGTTCGAGCGCTTCCTCGCCGAGCAGACCGAATTCGGCGACGGCGACGAGCCCCGGGACTGACCCGCACTCCATCGCCCGGCGGCACGGTTCACCGCCGTGCCGCCGGGCGATGCGGTACCCGCGACGGTTCGTCGGTAACGTGGACGCACGTGCAGCTGTCCGAACTGGTTCCCGACCGTGCCGTGCCCGACGTGGATGCCGACTGGCTGTACGAAACCTTCGCCGAATGGACCTCCGCCCAGGGGCTGACGCTGTATCCGGCGCAGGAAGAGGCGCTGATCGAGCTGATGACCGGCGCGAACGTCATCCTCGCCACACCCACCGGTTCGGGAAAATCGATGGTCGCCGTCGGCGCGCACTTCGCCGCGCTGAACCGGGGTGAGCGCAGCTACTACACCGCGCCGATCAAGGCACTGGTCAGCGAGAAGTTCTTCGCGCTGTGCGAGGTGTTCGGCGCCGACAAGGTCGGCATGGTCACCGGCGACGCCGCGGTGAATCCGACGGCCCCCATCATCTGCGCCACCGCCGAGATCCTGGCGAATCTCGCGCTGCGGGAGGGCGCGGACGCCGATATCGGCCAGGTGGTGATGGACGAATTCCATTTCTACGCCGATCCCGATCGCGGCTGGGCCTGGCAGGTGCCGCTGCTGGAACTGCCGCGCGCCCAATTCCTGTTGATGTCGGCCACTTTGGGTGAGGTGGACCATTTCGCGCGGGATCTGGAACGGCGCACCGGACGCTCCACCGCCATCGTCACCGGATCCGAGCGCCCGGTGCCGCTGCTGTTCTCGTATGTCCGCACCCCCATCACGGAAACCCTGGAAGACCTGGTGACCACCAGCCAGGCCCCGGTCTACGTGGTGCACTTCACCCAGGCCGCCGCGTTGGAGCGCGCCCAGGCGCTGACGAGTGTGAACTTCGCGTCCAAGGCGGAGAAGGACGCGATCGCCCAGGCGCTGGGCGGTTTCCGGTTCGCGACCGGATTCGGCAAGACACTGTCGCGGCTGATCCGCCACGGAATCGGCGTCCATCACGCCGGGATGTTGCCGAAGTATCGGCGTCTGGTGGAGCGGCTGGCCCAGGACGGTCTGCTGAAGGTCGTCTGCGGCACCGACACCCTCGGCGTGGGCATCAACGTGCCGATCCGCACGGTGCTGCTCACCGGATTGACGAAATTCGACGGGGTGCGCACGCGGCGGTTGAAGGCGCGCGAATTCCATCAGATCGCGGGCCGGGCCGGGCGCGCCGGATACGACACCGTCGGCACGGTGGTGGTCCAGGCTCCCGAGCACGAAGTGGAGAACGCCAGACTGGTCGCCAAGGCCGGCGACGATCCGAAGAAGCTGCGCAAAATCCAGCGGCGTAAACCGCCGGAGGGTTTCGTATCCTGGTCCGAGGACACCTTCGACCGGCTCGTCGCCGCGCAGCCGGAACCGATGGTGTCACGATTCCGGGTCACCAATTCGATGCTGCTCAATGTCATCGCCCGGCCCGGCAACTGCTTCGACGCGATGCGTCACCTGCTCGAGGACAATCACGAACCCCGGCCTGCGCAGCGCAAACACATCCTGAAGGCGATCCGGCTCTACCGGGCGCTGCGCGATGCGGGAGTGGTCCAGCAACTCGACGAACCGGATGCCACCGGCCGCCGGGCGCGGCTCACCGTCGACCTGCAGCGCGACTTCGCGCTCGACCAGCCGCTGTCGCCGTTCGCGCTGGCAGCGCTGGAGCTGCTTGACAAGTCGGCTCCCAGCTACACACTGGATGTGGTGTCGATCATCGAATCCACACTGGAGGATCCGCGCCAGTTGCTGCTCGCCCAGCAGCACCGGGCGCGGGGTGCGGCGATCGCCGAGATGAAGGCCGACGGCATCGAATACGACGAACGCATGGAGCTGATCGAGGAGATCACCTGGCCGAAGCCGCTGGCCGAGCTGATCGAACCGGCCTTCGAAACCTATCGCGGGGGCCATCCGTGGGTCTCGGAATTCAGCCCGTCCCCCAAGGCCGTGGTGCGCGAAATGATCGAGCGCTCACTGACTTTCGCCGAACTGATCTCCCAGTACGAGCTGGCGCGCTCGGAGGGCCTGGTGCTGCGCTACCTCGCCGACGCCTACCGCGCACTGCGCCGGACCGTCCCCGAGTCGGCGCGCACCGAGGAACTCGAGGACATCACCGAATGGCTGGGAGAGCTTGTCCGCCAGGTCGATTCGAGCTTGCTCGACGAATGGGAACAACTCACCAATCCGGGCGCCGAGACCGACGACGACCAACTCGCCTTCGGCGCCGACACCGTGCGGCCGATCACCGCGAACGAACGCGCGTTCCGGGTCATGGTGCGCAACAGCATGTTTCGCCGGGTCGAGCTGGCCGCCCGGCAGCGCTGGCACGAACTCGGCGAATTCGACGACGGTCCGGACTGGGCCGACGATCTGGCCCCGTACTTCGACGAATACGGTGCGATCGGCACCGGCCCGGACGCGCGCGGCCCGGCGCTGTTCGCCGTCGAGACTCGACCCGGCTTCTGGCGGGTGCGCCAGATACTCGACGATCCGGCCGGTGATCACGGCTGGGCGCTCGAGGCCGTCGTGGATCTGGCCGAATCCGATGCCGCCGGCGAGGTGGTCTTCGACGAGATGACGGTGCGTGCCGGATGAGCACGATCGTCCTCGACCTCCGCCGCGATCCCGCCACGACGCTCGTACGCCGCCGAAAACCCGGTGCCGACGCGCTGATCTGATCCGGCCACCGTCCCCGGTGCGGGCCGCGCTCACCCGAGCGTGATCAAGCCGACCCTCGTTCCGGTTCGTTTCCCGTGCCCTCGCGCTGATACTCTCTCGCTCGCTGCCTGCAGCGGGAGGCTGCCCAGAAGAAAGAGAGTTCCCTTAGATTGACCGGTACAAACGCGCCCGAGTCGCCCTGTCTCGTCATCGACCTCGATCGGGTGCGCGGCAACTTCCACGCTTTCCGTGCGGCCTTCCCGTCGGCACGAATTCGCTTCGCTGTCAAAGCATCTCCGATGCCGGAGATCATCCGGCTGCTCGATTCCGAGGGCGCCGAGTTCGACGTCGCCAGTATCGGCGAGATCGAGATGTGTGTGGCGCTGGGCGTCGACCCGGCAACGCTCTGCTACGGCAACCCGATCAAGAAGGCCGCCCACATCGCGGCCGCCTACGCCGCGGGTGTCCGCCGGTTCGCCTTCGACACCGAGGACGATCTGGAGCGGATCGCCGAACTCGCGCCGGGCTCGGAGGTGGAGTGCCGGTTCCTGGCCTCGGCGCCGCAGTCGCAGACCCCGTTCGGCACCAAATTCGGCTGCGCGCCCGGTGAGGCGGTGCGACTGCTGGTGCGCGCCCGCGACCTGGGCCTGCAGGTGGCCGGCCCCTATTTCCACGTGGGCTCCCAGCAGCTGGATCCGGTGGCGTGGCAGATCGGCATCGAGCAGGCCGCGGCCATCACGGAAGCGCTGGCGGTCAAGGACATCCCGGTGGCGTCGGTGAATATCGGTGGGGGCCTTCCGATTTCGTACGCCGATCCGGCGCCGGAGCTGTCCGAACTGAGTGTCGTGATCGCCGAGTCGGCGACGCGGCACCTTCCCGAGCACACCGACCTGGTGGTGGAACCCGGCCGCGCCCTGGTGGGCAATGCCGGCGTGATCCGCGCCGAGGTCGTGAACGTGCGCACCGCGCCGGACGGGCGGCGCTGGGTGTATCTCGACATCGGCCGCTACAACGGTATGGCCGAGACCGAGAACGAGTACATCGCCTACCGGATCGAAACCGACCGCGACGGTGACCCCGCCGACGAGGCGGTGATCGCGGGCCCGACCTGCGACGGAGACGATGTACTGTATCAACGCACGCGAGTCCTTCTGCCGACCACGCTGCGAGCCGGTGATCCCGTTCGGATCCTCGATACCGGCGCTTATACGGCGAGCTATTCGTCGGTGTCCTTCAACGGTTTTCCGCCTTTGACTGTGCATGTCATCGGCGCTGAGCGAGAGTGAGTTTGCCCATGACGGCAGAATTCACCGGCTGGCACGTGCTGGCCGAGTTCGGTGGTGTCGACGTAGCCCTCTGCGACGATCTCGAACGACTCGAAACAGCGCTTCGACAATCGTTGCTCGCCGCGGGAGTGACGATCTGCGAGGTGGTGCACAAGAAGTTCGAGCCCCACGGCGTGACGGTGCTGGCGCTGCTGTCGGAATCGCACGCGTCGATCCACACCTATCCGGAATCCGGCGACATCTTCGTCGACGTGTTCACCTGCGGCAGCATCGGCGCCGGCGCCACCAAGGCGGTCGAGTTGCTGCAGGATGCGCTGCAGCCGGAATCGGTGCATATGGAGGTCGTGCAGCGCGGGCATCACGCACGCCGGGTGCACGAGCCGGTCGGCGAGGGCCTGACGCGCGTCTGGGATCTGTCGGAGGTGATCGTCGATGCGCGAACTCCGTTCCAGCACATGGTGATCGCGCGCACCGCGCAGGGTGTGTCGCTGTTCTCCGACGACGACCGGCAGTCCACCGAGTTCTCCCAGCTGACCTATCACGAGGCGATGCTGGTCCCGGCCTACGCGCTGGCGGCCAAGCTCGACAACGTGCTGATCATCGGTTCCGGCGAGGGTGTGGCCAGCCAGATGTCGGTGGCCGCGGGCGCGACGCGGGTCGACCACGTAGATATCGACCGGATGGAGGTCGAGCTGTGCGCCCGGCATCTGCCCTACGGATACACTCCGGCCGATCTGGAGGCCGCGGTCGGTGGTGACGGCGCGATCCGGATGCATTACGCCGACGGCTGGGATTTCCTGGCCGAGGCCGAATCCGCCGGTGTGCGCTACGACGTGATCGTCATCGATCTGCCCGACGAGCGGGTCGAGGACGCCCAGCACAACCGCCTCTACGAGGAGGAGTTCCTCACCCGATGTAAGGCGTTGCTGGCCGAGGGCGGCGTGCTGGCCGCTCAGGCCGGGTGCCCGACGATGTGGCGCAACGAGACGCTGAAGCGTTCGTGGCAGCGGTTCACCGATCTGTTCGACACCGTGGTGCCCTACGGCAGCGACGAGCACGAGTGGACGTTCCTGTTCGGTGTCGCCGAGCGCATCGACGACCCGGTCGCGGTGATGCGCGAGAAGCTGCCGAAACTGCCCTACCGCGCGGAGACGGTCGACGAACGCGCGCTGGTGCGCGGCGCTATCGAACCGTACGCCCTGCGAGAGATCGCCGCTCGAGCCTGACAGGGCCGGCATTCACAGCACGGGACCCCCTGCGCGACAACTGAATACGAGAAGGACCGCCCGGGACAACCGTCCCGGGCGGTCCGCGTATGGGTAACCCATGCCACCGAATCGGCCGCGCAGGACCAGCGTCTCGCGGTCAGTGGCCGTCCACCGACGCTCAGGCGCGCTCCTGTCGCCACTGGGCCGTGCGCGAGACGTAGCGGTCGAGGTGGTGGGAGACGAACACTTCGGGCAGCCAGTCGTTGCCCGTGACCGCCGACGACCAGACGAAGGTCCGCACGGGCTCCTCGCATCCGATCAGTTCGATCGGGCGCAGATCGTATTCCGGATCCTCGAAGGCTTCGATGATCCGCCAGTCGGCCGCGGTCAGCCCGCGCAGTACCAGCCCGCCCGCCATCCGCCCGGGCTCGGCCACCAGTCCCGGATAGAGCCGCTGTGGCAGCGCCGCCACCCGCCAGCCCCGCGCGACCGCGACATCCATGTCGGGAGTGCGGCCCAGCAGTACCTCGAGCACGGGGCCGAATTGCAGAGTGCCGTAGGCGAACAGGTCCGGACCGGGGTCGTCGGGGCGCGCTCGGCGTTGCGGCGCGGGCTTCTTCGCCGTGGTCATCGGATCACCCGCCCGGCATCTCCGGCGCCGCTTTCCGCGCGCCTATCCGTCGTTACGTCGAACCATCCGTTCCTGCTCGCACACCCGTTTCGCATCCCTCCACTGTGCCGAATGCGCCAGCGGTGACTCACACCGGGTAAACGTGACCTACATCACAGGTCCCATCCTCGCTGGTCACGGTTGCCGAGAAGTCGCCGTACCAGGAAAACCCTGCTTCCGCCGGATGTGCGCGGTTGCTCGCGCATGCTCATCCGACGGGCCGCACCGAATTTCCGGTGACCCGGGCGAACAGGTCCGCGTCGTGGGAGTTGACGATGGTGATCGCATTGCCGTGCGCACGGCCCAGTTCCACCAGTCGCCGGCGGTTCTCCAGATACGCGCCGCGCACGATCGAGCCCAGTTCGAACGACCACCAGAACAACGGCGTCTTGGGTCCGGCCGGGTCGATCTCGCTCGCGACATAGAACGCGTCACCGGCGTGCAGCAGCCAGCCCGATCCGGTGTCGACGGCGACCCCGACGTGCCCGCGCGTGTGACCGGGCAACGGGACGACCAGGATTTCCGGCGGCAGTCCCGGCAGGTCGCGTACCGCGCGGAAACCGAA
Source organism: Nocardia sp. MDA0666 (assembly GCF_003023875.1). Classification (NCBI taxonomy): domain Bacteria; kingdom Bacillati; phylum Actinomycetota; class Actinomycetes; order Mycobacteriales; family Nocardiaceae; genus Nocardia; species Nocardia sp. MDA0666. The sequence continues at coordinate 22,253 of NZ_PYHT01000022.1, read as the reverse complement.
CCACTCGTCGGTGCCGTCGAGTTCGTTGACCATCCAGCGCGGGCCGTGCGACCACTGGGCCGCGCGGTAGCGCAGCCGCTCCGACAGGGTCCGGCCGGCGGTCGCCGCGCGAAATTCGGGGCCGTGCACGTGAATCGTGGCCTCGGGGAAATCCGCCAGTCCGGCGGCGTGGTCGAGATCGAGATGAGTGAGGATGATGTGGCGCACATCGGCGGGGTCGTAGCCCAGCGCCTGGATCTGCCGGATCGCGGTGTGATGCTCGGCGGGCCGGATGCCCAGCAGGAAGCGGCCGGGGCCGACGAAGCGGCCGGGATCGCGCACGCTGTCGAGCCCGAATCCGGTATCCACCAGCACCAACCCGGTCCTGGTCTCGATGAGCAGGCAGTGGTCCACCATGCCCATGGCCATGGTGCCGCAGTTGAGGTGATGAATCCGCACGCGACGAGCGTTCCAGACGCTCACCGGCCGGTCAATCGGGATGGGAGACCATGGAATTTCTCATATCGGGCGTTGTGCCCGAATGATTTCCGCCAGCTGTTCGTAGTCCTCCACGCGCGCGGTCGAACCCCGGAACACCAGGCCGAGGGTGCGCCCCGGCGCCGGCGCCGCGAAACGGGCGATATCCAATGTGCCACGGGAGGTTTCGGCCGCCACGGCCATCTCGGGAATCAGCGTCACGCCGAGCCCACCGCCCACACACTGCACCACCGTCGTCAGCGAGGCCGCGCGGGTATCGCCGACCGGTCCCGGACGCACGTCCTGCGACCGGCACAGATCCAGCGTCTGGTCCCGCAGGCAGTGTCCCTCGTCGAGCAACAGCAGCGGCAGCTCGTCCAACGCCGCGGGCGCGATGTCGCTCCGCCCGGCCAATGCGTGCCCGAGGGGCGTGACCAGCACGAATTCCTCGGTGTAGAGCGGGATTTCGACCATGCCGGTGGCTTCGGACGGCAACGCCATCATCGCGACATCGAGGACGCCGCTGCGCAATCCGTCGAGCAGCCGCGCGGTCTGATCCTCGATGACGTGCGGCACCAGAGCGGGCAGCCGCCGGCGCAGCTCCGGCAGCAATGTCGGCAGCACATAGGGCGCGACGGTGGGGATGATGCCCATGCGCAGGGTGCCGCCGAGGCTGTCGCCGGCCGCGGTGGCGACGAAGCGGTCGGCGGCCTCGAGAGTCGCCATCGCCTGCGGTAGCAGCCTTTTCCCCGCAGCGGTCACCAGCACCCGGCGGGTGCTGCGCTCGATCAGCTGCAGGCCCAGTCCGTTTTCCAGTGATGCCAGCGCCTGCGATAACGTGGGTTGGCTCACATTCAGGTGAGCCGCCGCGGTCCCGAAGTGGCGATATTCCGCAATCGCCACGAACGCACGCAGCTGTGACAGGGTGGGCTGATAAGTCTGATCAGTCACGCCTATCAGTATAGTGCAACTGATCACCTTTACCTTTTACTGGGTTTTGGGCATGATCGACAGCGAAATGCTTCGACGGTGTCCCGCACAAGGGCGACCCGTCACCTGTGTCCCACTACGACGAAGGAGACAACATGGCTCTGCTGACCATCGGCGACCAGTTCCCCGCCTACAACCTGACGGCGGTCATCGGCGGTGACCTGTCGAAGGTGAACGCGCAGCAGCCCGACGACTACTTCACCCAGGTCTCGAGTGACGACTACGCCGGCAAGTGGCGCATCGTCTTCTTCTGGCCGAAGGACTTCACCTTCGTGTGCCCGACCGAGATCGCCGCCTTCGGCAAGCTGAACGAGGAGTTCGCCGACCGCGACGCCCAGGTCCTGGGTGTGTCGGTCGACAACGAGTTCGTGCACTTCCAGTGGCGCGCCCAGCACGAGGACCTCAAGACCCTCCCCTTCCCGATGCTGAGCGACCTCAAGCGTGAGCTCGTCACCGCGACCGGCGTGCTGAACGCCGACGGTGTCGCCGACCGCGCGACCTTCATCGTCGACCCGAACAACGAGGTCCAGTTCGTTTCCGTGACCGCCGGTTCGGTCGGCCGCAACGTCGACGAGGTGTTGCGCGTGCTCGACGCCCTGCAGTCCGACGAGCTGTGCGCCTGCAACTGGAAGAAGGGTGACCCGACCATCGACGCCGGTGAACTGCTGTCCGCGAGCGTCTGATCACCGAAAAGGAAGTGCCTGCCCGTGTCTGTTGAAAACCTGAAGAATTCGCTTCCCGAATACGCCAAGGACCTCAAGCTCAACCTGTCGTCCATCGCGCGGTCGACCGTGCTGAACGAACAGCAGCTGTGGGGCACCCTGCTCGCCGCGGCGGCCGCCACCAGATCGGCCACCACCCTGCGCGAGATCGGCGAGGAGGCCGCCGACACCCTGTCCGCGGAGGCCTACAACGCGGCACTGGGCGCGGCCTCGATCATGGGTATGAACAACGTGTTCTACCGGGGCCGGGCGTTCCTCGAGGGTCGGTACGACGACCTGCGGGCCGGACTGCGTATGCAGATCATCGGCAATCCCGGCGTCGACAAGGCCGATTTCGAGCTGTGGTCGTTCGCGGTGTCGTCGATCAACGGCTGCCAGCACTGCCTGGAAGCGCACGAGCACACCCTGCGCGAGGCCGGTGTGTCCCGCGAGGTGATCTTCGAGGCCCTGCGTGTCGCCGCGATCGTCGCCGGCGTCGGCCAGGCCGTACAGGCCAGCGAGACCCTGGCCGCCGCCGCGGTCTGATACTCGAAACGCGTCTCTCACGATGCCCCGTCCCGTCCATCGGGACGGGGCATCGTGTGCGTTGCTACGGGTACGCTGGGGCAACATGAGCCAACGGGAAAGCGACGGCACGCAGGTCGAGGTGGTTCGGGTCTTCACCGACGTCACCGGCCGGCTCGGTAACCCACTGGGCATCGTGCGCGCGGACGCGGTGACCGAGGTCGATCACCAATTGCTGGCGGCCCGAGTCGGTCACAGCGAAACGGTGGTCCTCGACGATCCGGTATCCGGCCGCACCCGGATGCGCATCTACACCCCGGCGCGGGAGCTGCCGTTCGCAGGACATCCGACGGTCGGCGCGGCGTGGTGGCTGGCCGATCAGGGGCACCCCGTGAAGATCATCGACGTCGCCGCCGGTCCCGTCGAAATCCAGATGCTCGACGACGGACTGGTCTGGATTCGCGCCCGCGCCGAGTGGGCACCCGAATTCACGTTCGACGAATTCTCCGATGCCGCCTTCCTCGACACGGTCGATCCACGCCACTTCACCGACGGCCAGCACTACGTCTGGGCTTGGACGAACGAGGCACGCGGTGCCGTGCACGCGCGAATGTTCGCTCCCGCTTTGGGAATCGCCGAGGACGAGGCGACGGGCGCGGCCGCGATCGCACTCACCGCGAAGCTGCGCCGCAGCCTGATCATCACCCAGGGCGCGGGCTCGCAGCTGTTCACCGAATGGGATTCCGACGGCTGGGTGCGCCTGGGCGGGCGCGTCGTGGCCGACCACCCCATACTCCTCTGAGGAGACGGACTCAGGCGACGGCGGCGATCAACATGTACGCGGTCCCGAGGTCCATCACCACGTGCGGAACGACGCCGATCGCGCCCGGCGCGCCGGCCGGATGCGAAATACTGTGGCGCAGTGTGGTTCTCGTCCGGGGGAACAGCAGCAGGAGACCGTCGAGCGCGAACAGGGCTGCCACGATCGCCACGGGCACGACCGGCGGGCCACCCGCGCCGCGCATCTCCGCATGCCCCATACCGTGGTGATGCCCGGCCATCACCCACAGCATCGCCGCCGCCGCGACCAGGTGGTAGACCACCGCCGGAAGGCGGAATTCGGCGCCGCCTTCCCCGGATGTCGTCCGCCAGTGCGCGATGCGCACGATCGACAGCCCCGCGTACACGACGATCATGGCGATGAGCACCCCGCGAATCGCATCGGGCGCGGCGGCCGCGGGGAACAGCAACATCGCGAGCATGACCAGGCACATCAGGAGATGAGCCGCATCGGATTCGTGCTCGTCGACGCCGATCGGCCACGTCCCCGGCCGTGATCCACCCGATCCTCCCGGCGCCACCGGCACCGCCACGTGCCGCACGAGCACGATGCCCGCCGCGGCGACGAACGCCACGATCACGCCCCAGCGCAACATCTCGTGCTCGGTCACGAAAGAGCCCACACCCCACCACCTTCCGACGCGCGGCGTGTCCGCCTTCGCACACCATGCTCGCACGGCGAGGCATCGGGCACCGCTCGTCGGGCGGGCGGGGGCACCGAAGAGGCAGCTGACGGGCAGGGCGCGGACTCAGCCCAGCGCGCGGCCTATCGCCGCCGCCAGCTCGGCGATCTGCTCGTCGGTGATGACGAACGCCGGCGAGATCTGCAGCGCGCCCTGCCCGGCCGAGCGGGTGGAAACCCCTTCGGCGCGTAACGCTTTCACCATGGCCGGACCCTCGGACGGATCGGCGAGCTGGACCCCGGCCACCGCGCCCAGCCCACTGCGTACCTGCGCCACCCGGGGATGTCCGGCCAGCGGCGCGAGGTGTTCGTGCAGCAGCGATTCGATGTTCTTGCTGGCGTCGAGCAGATGTTCGCGTTCGATGATGTCGAGGTTGGCCATCGCGGCCGCGGCCGATCCGGCGTGGCCGCCGTAGGTGTAGCCGTGCCGGAACCACACCCCGCCACCGAAGAACGGTTCGGCCACCCGCGGCGCCACGAAGACCGCGCCCATCGGCAGATAGCCGGAGGTCAGGCCCTTCGCGGTGGTCATCAGATCCGGTTCGAGCCCGAATCGGGTGGAGGCGAACCAGGATCCGCCGATCCGCCCGAAGCCGGTGACGACCTCGTCGGCGACGAACAGGATGTCGTTGTCGCGGCAGAGGCGGCGAACCTCGGTGAGATATCCCTCCGGCGGCAGATACACCCCGCCCGCCCCGATGATCGGCTCGCAGAAGAATGCCGCGATGCGGTCGGCGCCCACCTCGTCGATCAGTGCCCGCAGTGCTTGCGCCTGATCGAATTCCACCGTGCGGGTATCGGCCATCAACTCGCCGTAGCCCTCGTGATTGACCTCGATGCCGGCCAGCGCCGTTCCGGCGACGTGCATTCCGTGATAGGCCAGCCGGCGGCCGACCAGCAGCGTCTTGTCCGGACGGCCCTGTTCACGCCAGAACCGGCGGGCGAGTTTCGCGGCGGTGTCGACCGAATCGGACCCACCGGAGGTGAACATGATCTTGCTGCCCGGCACCGGCGCCAGCTCCGACAACCGCTCGGCCAGCCGTTGCGTCACCGGCGAGGTCAGGTCGCCGAAGTTCGAATAGTGTGCCAGCGTGGACAATTGCGCCGCGACCGCATCGGCGATCTCGCGGCGGCCGTGACCGACGTTGGTGAACCACAGGCCCGCCGTCGCATCGAGGTAGCGCCGCCCGGCCTCGTCCCAGATGTAGGCGCCCTCACCGCGGGCGACCACGAAGGCGCCGTCGCGCTCCACCGCGCCCATATCCGCGAATCCGTGCCACAGCGAACCCATGCTCGGCTCCTCTTCCCGTCATCCGGTGGCGATGGGACTACCCGATCGCCTGCGCCGCCAGACTACCCGCGCCGCGCCCGAGCAGGCCCGGTCGTCCGGTCTGCGCAATCCACCGGCAACCGCGCGGTCAGACGAGGACGGGAGCGTCGCGACGGTGATGCAGCGACCCGAGCCACGCCACCGCGATCGCCAGCAGCGTGATCACCGCGGCCAGCATCACCACCCCGATCAGCAGCGACGGATAGCCCTGCACGCGTGGATCCAGGAACGGGTACGGATACCAGTCCACGATCTCGCCGCGGATCAGGCTGTAACCGCAGTAGAGGATCGGATAGCTCAGCCACCCGCCGATGAGCGCGGCCGAGACCCGCAGCCGCGCCGACACCAGAATCCAGTCGGCGACCACCACGATCGGCAGCACCCGATGCAGTGTGTCGTTGATCCACTTGTCGGTGAGCATCACATCGATGTTCGCCAGCAGCACCGCGTAGATCACCGCGGTGATCAGCAGATACAGCGTGGCCGCGCCGCGCACCACCTGCCAGCGCCGCGCGGCCGGATCCAGCAGGCCGCCGCCCAGCAGAACCAGCACGCCGGCGATATTGGAGTGGATGGTGAAGTAGCCGAGGTAGTTACCGAGGGAGAAGGCCGGCGATCCGTGGGCGCGGATCGGAATCCACAGCAGGGCAACAATTCCCAGTACACCGACGGCGATCCGCAGGATCCGGATCCAGATCGGCGTCCCCGCGCGGGCCATCATCGTTCGATCCTCGCATACCGGTCGGCCCGGGAGGCGATTTCACCACCTGCACCAGGGCCACGGGCAGACGACGACAGCTGCCACCGGCGTCATCCGGTGGCACGGCACGTTCTCCGGGCCTAGGCCGATGCGATCGGTGAGGTGCGCTGCCTCGTCGCGGGCTCCGCCGCCACCGGCCGGCGCAGCGTGTTCGACGCGGCCGTCGCGACCGCGTGCACGCCCTCGCGAACCAGTGCGGCAATGCCCAGCAGCACCGACACCACGCGGAGTCCACGGACCCACATCGGCGTTCCGGAACCAGCAGTCATGGCCCGATGGTGACATACCCGGCCCCCGCCGGGAACCAAGATCATCCAATAGCAACGATTCGGTTATCTTCACGATTCGGCGCCCCGACCAGCGCGGGAACGGGGCGGACGGCCGGTTTCGCTACGCTGGTCGATGCAATGACCTCGACTGCCACCACCCGCGAGCTGCGCGCTCGCCTGGCCGACCTCTCCCTCCGCGACGAACACCGGCTGCGCCGACGGCTGGACAAGGCGCACGGCAACGACGGTGAGATCGAGCGGCTGGAGCGCGAGATAACCGCCGCGCAGGCCCGTATCGAGACCCGTCGCGCCGCCGTCCCGGCCATTCGCTATCCCGAACAACTGCCCGTCTCCGCCCATCGCGACGATATCGCCGCCGCGATCGCCGCCCATCAGGTCGTGGTGATTGCCGGTGAGACGGGCTCTGGTAAGACCACGCAGATCCCGAAGATCTGCCTGGAACTCGGACGCGGGATCCGCGGCACCATCGGCCACACCCAACCGCGGCGGCTGGCGGCCCGGACGGTGGCCGAACGTATTGCGGCCGAACTCGATACCGAACTCGGCGACGTCGTCGGCTACACCGTGCGCTTCACCGATCAGGCCTCCGATCGCACCCTGATCAAATTGATGACCGACGGCATCCTGCTCGCCGAAATCCAGCGCGACCGGCTGCTGCGCCGCTACGACACGATCATCATCGACGAGGCGCACGAGCGCAGCCTCAACATCGACTTCCTGCTCGGCTACCTGAGGTCGCTGCTGCCGAAGCGTCCGGACCTCAAGGTGATCATCACCTCGGCGACCATCGACCCGGAACTGTTCGCCCGCCATTTCGCCGATCCCGTCTCCGGAGAGCCCGCGCCGATCGTCGAGGTGTCGGGGCGGTCCTATCCGGTCGAAATCCGGTATCGCCCGCTGGCTCCCGAGATGACCGACTCCGACGACGAGGACGAGTTCGAGGAGCAGCCGGCGCCGCGTCGCGGCCGGGCGAGCGGACGCGGCAGCGCCGAGGACGCTCGCGACCAGACCGACGCCATCGGCGACGCGGTGCGCGAACTGCTCGCCGAGGGCGACGGCGACGTGCTGGTCTTCCTGTCCGGTGAACGCGAGATCCGCGACACCGCCGACACCCTGCGCGACCTGAAACTGCCACGGACCGAGATCGTTCCGCTGTACGCGCGCCTGTCCGCGGCCGAACAGCATCGGGTCTTCCAGCCGCACACCGGCCGCCGTGTGGTGCTGGCCACCAACGTCGCCGAGACCTCGCTCACCGTGCCGGGCATCCGCTACGTGGTGGACCCGGGCACCGCGCGCATCTCCCGGTATTCGATGCGCACGAAGGTGCAGCGCCTGCCGATCGAGCCGATTTCACAGGCCTCCGCACGGCAACGGTCCGGGCGCTGTGGACGTGTGGCCGACGGTATCTGCATCCGGCTCTACTCCGAGGAGGACTTCGAGGCCCGCCCGGCCTTCACCGAACCGGAGATCCTGCGCACCAACCTGGCCGCGGTCATCCTGCAGATGACCGCGCTGGGGCTCGGCGACATCGAGAGCTTTCCGTTCGTGGAGGCACCGGACCGGCGGGCGATCCGCGACGGTATCGCCTTGCTGCTGGAACTCGGCGCGCTCGGGCGGCCCGGCGAGACGTCCGCGCCCGCGCGTGGTGCTCGCCGGCGCCGCGGACGCGGCAGCGACGCCGCCGCCGGAGGCCATCTGCGCGCGCCGGAGGGCGGAGACGAACTGGCACTCACCGCGGTGGGACGGCAGATGGCCCAGCTCCCGGTCGATCCGCGGATGGCGCGCATGCTCGTCGCCGCGGAGGCCAACGGCTGCCTGTCCGAAGTGCTGGTCATCGTCGCGGCGCTGTCGATCCAGGACGTGCGGGAACGGCCGGCCGAATTCCAGCAGGCCGCCGACACCAAACACGCCCGGTTCACCGTCGAGGGGTCGGACTTCCTCGCCTATCTGCGCCTGTGGGACTATCTGCGCGGCCAGCGGAAATCATTGTCGTCCAATCAGTTCCGGCGGATGTGCCGCGACGAGTTCCTGCACTATCTGCGCATCCGGGAATGGCAGGATCTGCAGGGGCAGTTGCGCACCATCACCAAGAGCCTCGGCTGGTCCGCCGCGGAATCGATCGCCCCGCAACAGGATCCGGAAGCGCTGCCGTGGGACGGCGACGGGATCCACCGCGCGCTGTTGGCGGGCATGCTGTCGCATATCGGTGTACGCGAAGCGGAATCGCGGGAGTTCCTCGGCGCCCGCGGCGCGAAGTTCATGATCTTCCCCGGATCGGCCCTGGCGAAGAAGCCGCCGCGCTGGGTGATGGCGGCCGAACTGGTGGAAACCTCGCGACTGTGGGGCCGCATGGCCGCGCGGATCGAGCCCGAATGGGCCGAACGGCTCGCCGGTGACCTGGTCAAACGCAACTACTCGGAACCGCACTGGTCCTCCCGGCGGGGCGCGGCGATGGCCTACGAGCGGGTCACCCTCTACGGCATTCCGCTGGTCACCCAGCGCCGCGTCGACTTCGGCCGCATCGATGCGCAGCTGTCGCGGGAACTGTTCATCCGGCACGCACTCGTCCAAGGCGAATGGCAGACCCGGCACGGGTTCTTCCACCGCAACCGCGAACTGCTCGACGACGTGGCCGACTTGGAGCATCGGGCGCGCCGGCGCGACATTCTCGTCGACGACCAGGTGCTGTTCGATTTCTACGATCAGCGCGTCCCCGCCGACGTGGTGTCGGTGCGGCATTTCGACAGCTGGTGGCGCAAGGCCGAACGCGAGGATCCGCATCTGCTGGACTTCTCGACCGCCACCGTGGTCAATGCGCAAGCCGCCCAGCTGGATCCGGCCGCCTACCCGGACAGCTGGCGGCAGGGCGAACTGAGTTTCCCGCTCACCTACCAGTTCGAGCCGGGACAGGCCGACGACGGCGTGACCGTGCACATCCCGGTCGCCCAGCTCGCCCATGTGCGGGCCGTGGGCTTCGACTGGCTGGTCCCCGGCATGCGTGAGGAACTCGCCGCCGCACTGATCAAGACCCTGCCGAAACAGCTGCGCCGCAGCGTCGTTCCCGCGCCGGACTTCGCGAAGGCCGCGCTGGCACGGCTGACCCCGCGCGCCGAACCGCTGCGCACCGGACTGGCCCGTGAGCTGTCGGCACTGGCGTCGACCTCGATCGCGCCGGCCGACCTCGACCCGGGCGCCCTGCCCGATCATCTGCGGATGACGTTCGCCGTCACCGGTCCCGACGGCGCCGACCTCGCCCGGGGCAAGAGCCTGGCCGCTTTGAAAACCCAGCTGTCCCAGCAGGTTTCGCAATCGGTGGCGAAAGCGACGAGTGCGGCCGAACGAGCGCCGGCGACAGTGTGGACGGCGCAGACGCTGGGTACCGTACCGCAGACCATTCGGCGTGAGGTCGGCGGTCAGACCATCACCGGCTATCCCGCCCTGGTCAGCGAGGGTGACGGGGTTGCCGTGCGCGTGCTGTCGTCGCCGGCGGCGCAGCGCGCCGCGATGCGCACCGGCACCAGGGCGCTGCTGCTGCGCGAGATGCCGGCCGCACAGCGCTCGGTCACCTCGGGACTGTCGGCCGCCGACCGCCTCGCACTGAGCCAGAGCCCGTACGGATCGATGGACGCGCTGCTCGACGACTGCCGCGCCTGCGCGGCCGACGAACTGATCGCCGCACACGGTGGGCCGGTACGCAGTCCGGAGCAGTTCACCCGGCTCGTCGACCAGGTGCGACCGCAGTTCGCCGGTGCGGTCGCGCGCGTCCTCGCACTGGTTGTCCCGGTGCTGGCGGCCGCGCACCGGGTGCGGACCGCCCTGGCCGACACCATTGATCGCGATATCACCGACGATGTCGCCGGGCAGCTCGACGAACTGGTCTTCGCCGGTTTCGTGAGCGAATTCGGCACCACCCGGCTCCGCGAGATTCCGCGGTATCTGCACGCCGCCGAGGCACGGCTGCTCGCGCTGCCCGCCTCGGCCGATCGCGACCGTCGAGGCGCGGCCGAGCTGGATCGGGTGCATGCCGCGTACGCGCGACTGCTCGACCGTCTTCCGGGCGCGCGTCGCACGGCCGCCGACGTCACCGAGATCTGGTGGATGATCGAGGAGCTGCGGGTGAGCCTGTTCGCACAGCAGCTGGGCACGCCGTATCCGGTGTCCGCCAAGCGAATCATCAAGGTCATCGACGGAATCGGCGCGGCGCCGGCCGGGGCCCGGCCCCGCTGATCAGTCGGTGCCGGCGGCCACCGAACGGTCGGCGCGGTGGCGGCGCAGATCGTCGATCTCGCGTTCGAAATCGTCGGCGGAGCTGAAGGACCGGTAGACCGACGCGAAGCGTAGATAGGCGACCTCGTCCAGATCGCGCAGCGGCCCGAGGATGGCCAGACCGACCTCGTGGCTCGGCACCTCCGGAGAACCCTTCGCGCGCACCGCGTCCTCGACCTGCTGGGCGAGCAGGTTCAGGGCGTCGTCGTCGACCTCACGCCCCTGGCAGGCCCGGCGGACGCCACGGATCACCTTCTCGCGGCTGAACGGCTCGGTGACACCGCTGCGCTTGACCACCGAGAGGATCGCGGTCTCGACCGTGGTGAAGCGGCGCCCGCACTGCGGACATGCGCGACGGCGCCTGATTGCGCTGCCTTCCTCGGCCTCACGCGAGTCGACCACCCGCGAATCCGGGTGCCGACAGTACGGGCAATGCATCCGGGATCCTTCGTCGATGCCTGCGTCGGTTCGCGACGAGCTGCCTGCCCTCGACCTGTTCCGCCGATACAGCCGCACTCACCACGTATGTCCTGAGCGTCTTTCAGGATACCCGTACAGCGTTCGCCCCGGCCCATGCGGACCCGCGACCGGGCCCGCTCACGCCGTCAGTTGCCACTGGCTCGTCAGGTCGGTGAGCAGATCCGGCAAGCGATTCAGCAACCGTCCGGCAGCGAGATCACCGGCGAACGGAACCGACAGCACCTGGCGGGTGAGCCCCGGAGCGGCCTGCATCCGTTCGTAACAGGGCACCAGATCGCCGGTGATGTAGGTCCAGCGCGGGTCGCGGTCGGCCCAGTTGAAGGCGGGCAACGGAGTGCGCAGCGTCATCGTGCGCCCGTCGACCTCGGCCGAGACGGTGCTCGGTGCGAACACACCGGGTGCGCGCACCCCGGGAACCGCGGGTTTCGCCGCCAGGGTGCTGACGTAGGTCATCACCCGGCCCATCGCGCCCTGTCCCCGTGCGGTGACATCCCATTGATCGGCGATGATCTGATTCTGTTCGCGATCGGTCATCCGCATCAGCGCGTCGTCGTACCCGGCGACCGTGCCCGTGGCGAGTGAGCGCCAGGCCTGCACCGCGTTGTCGTCGAGCACTCCGGCGGCGTACATCTCCTCGATCGCGGGCAATCCTCCCGCGATATAGGCCTCGTGCATCGGCACCTGGTCGAGGAAGATGTGTTTCTGCATGATCATCAGCCGGGTCTGGAACCACGCCAGATCCCCGGCGGTGAGCCGCGGACCCTCGGCGGCCAGGAGCCGGATGTCGGCGGGCAGCGCCGCGACGAGCTGCGGCGGTGTGGCCCGCAGCAGATCCGCGACCGCGCCGCCGATCTGGTGGATACCCGGCACGCTGAGAATGGTTGCCACATCGCTCATATCGAAGAATCCGGAGGCGAACGATCCGCCTGCCAGTCCGGCCAGCCCGGTCCAGTAGAACTCCGGATGGGCATTCGTCAGCCGGAGGTAGTTCACGTAGACCTGGGTGAAGATGCGCGAATTCGCGGCCACCCCGCGGATCGGATCCCACGCGGCCAGGTCGATATCGGCATCGGCGGTGGCCACCGTCAGCCAATACTGGTGTAGCAGGGCCGCATACCGCCGTGGCGCGATCCCGCCCGCGCGGGCTTGCTCGAGCGCCGCGGCCAGCGTCGAAGTATCCAGCGGCAGCTCCGGATTCAGGCCACCGGCGCTCTCCCCAGCCCCGTTCACTACCGGAATGTCCAGATATGCGGTGTATCCCGCCTCCGCGCGCACGGCGGGTGCCGCGGCACAGGCGATCAGGAAACAGATGAGCAGTGCGGCCGTGCGTGCGAACAGTCGCGGCAGCGCCCGATGGAGGGTGTGCACCATGATGCCTCGTCCTCGAAATCCGTTGGCGGAGAATGTAGCCCCGATCACATTCCGAGCAGAGTAGCAACATGTTTCAGTTGTGGATCAATAAATCCGGCCACGCGATTGCGTGTCCCGGGAGCCCTCGGCCACGGCCTATCGCGACGCCGGAACCACGAGCGTGCGCCCGGCGGCCACTTCGGTGCCACGCAGTCCGTTCAATTCCACGATGCGAGCCACCGTGTCGCGCACCGCATCCCCCGGCGCCACCCGCTGCGCGAGGTCGGACAGCGACTCGCCGGGCTGCACCTGGACCGTCTGCGTGGATGCCGGGCCGCCCGGGTCACGTAGCTGCGCCACTCCCAGGAGTCCGCAGACCGCCGCCGCGGTGAGCAGTGCGGTCGCAGCGAGCGTGGCCAGCCCGATACGGGCCTGTTCCACCCGCTGGAGCGGATGCGGCCCGCGGGCCGGCGCGGTGACCGGCACCCGGTCGTAGCCGGCCACGACATGCGGGCGCTGCAGACCGCGGGGACGCCGGAGGTCGGCCCGGCGGTGGCGCCGGACCGGCCGCACGGTATGGACGGGAGCATCGCCGGACGAACCGGCCCGGGTGCCGATCGTGCTGAATTCATCGACCGCGGTACGCATCTGACGACCTCCATGAATGCTGTGACGAGTGCTGGGCGGATGGATCACAGGGGTATGAGAGTTGTGGCGTATTCGCTCATCTGTTCGAAGAACTGATGTTCGAATTCTTACCACGCGGGGCCGACAAAGTCACCAGCCACGCCGACATGCGTCGAACAGATGTTTGAAACCTGGCCGCGGGCGGACTACATTCGAAGCACGCGATCCGGCGGCGCCGGCAGAACCCCGCGCCGGCAGAACCCACGTCGGCAGAACCCGACAGACACGCCCCGGCAGACAGACGAACGGAGGACGGCGAGCGTGAGCGAACGTACGGTGGTCGGACACGAGGAGGCGGCCGGCAACGGCACGGTCTCCCCCGACGGTGCCCAGGCGCCGGCCGGAGACACCGAAACCCCCGGCAACGGAGCGGATCTCACCGTCCGCCAGCGCAAGGTACTCGAGGTCATCCGGACCTCGGTGAACGAACGCGGCTATCCCCCGAGCATCCGCGAGATCGGCGACGCGGTCGGACTCACCTCCACCTCGTCGGTCGCGCATCAGCTACGCGCGCTCGAGCGCAAGGGCTATCTGCGCCGCGATCCCAATCGTCCGCGCGCGGTCGACGTCCGCGGCCTGGACGAGACCGCCGTGCGGGCGGCCGGTGCCGCGCCGGTGCTGCGCGCGGTGGCGACCGAAAGCTCCGACGCGACCCCGGCGCCCACCTACGTGCCGGTGCTGGGCCGCATCGCCGCCGGTGGGCCGATCCTCGCCGAACAAGCGGTCGAGGATGTGTTCCCGCTGCCGCGCGAACTGGTCGGCGAGGGTTCGCTGTTCCTGCTGAAGGTCGTCGGCGAATCGATGGTCGACGCGGCGATCTGCGACGGTGACTGGGTGGTGGTCCGCCAGCAGAACGTCGCCGACAACGGCGATATCGTCGCCGCGATGATCGAGGGCGAGGCGACGGTCAAGACGTTCAAACGCACCGGCGATCAGGTGTGGCTGATGCCGCACAACCCGCTGTTCGACCCGATCGACGGTAACGACGCCCAGATCCTGGGCAAGGTCGTCACGGTGATCCGCAAGATCTGAGCGCGGTGGCTCGTCCGGGCGCGGCCTCGTCGGCTGCCGCCCGGAAGGGCGGATCCGTCAGCGCCGGAAGCGGTCGCGCAGCACGGGATCGTTTTCCCACCACAGTCCGCTCTGGACCGGGGCTTCCGCATGCGCCGTCGTCGCGGCGGCGGGCGCGGCCGAGGTCCGCGCCGGCTCGCTCGCCGGCGGCGCCGAAAGTTCTTCGGCCGCATCGAGTTCGGCGTCCATCCGCGCGGCATTGCGACGTTCGTCGGCCGCCCACGACCGCATCAGGGTCAGCAGATAGGGCAGGCCGAGCACGTCGCCGAGCACCCAGATGATGCCCGCGCCGATGATCTGGTCCATCCGCAGATCCGGGCCCCATGTCCGGCCCATCTCGGTGTAGTAGTCCACCGCCACCAGCGGCCCGAACCACAGCACCAGCCCCAGCACTCCGTCTGCCAGTGATTCGAACACCGTGATCAACAACGAGACGGCCTGCGAATAGCGATGCGGAACGGGATCGGTCTGCAGCCGCGAATAGAAGTACAGGAATCCGACGGCCACCAGCAGCAGCCGGGTGAGCGCGTCGACCATCCCGTGCCGCAGCATCGCTTCGAACCACGGCGTCAGTATCAGCAGCCAAGGTGTGGCCAGGATGGCGATCGACGGGACCAGCGGATAGGTCACCACCCGGGCCGGCGCCGAGGCGAGTACGCGGTCCAGCCGCTCGCGTCCCGCCGGGCCGAGCCCGTCGCGCAGCACCGTCAGCGGCCGACCGGTCGCCAGGCCGAACGGCACCACGTAGAGCAGCAGCAGTATCTGCAGCGCCCGCATCCAGAACAGGGTGCCCGAGTACACGCCGATCACGCTGATGCCGGTCAGCAACCACACTCCGAGGCCGACCGCGCCGAACGCCCAACTGCGTCCCGCCGACTCCGCACTCCCGCGCCGGTCGGCCCGCCGGCGAGCCAGGCCGTAGCCGATCCCCAGCGCGGCGGTCACCACGATCGTCGAGGTGTCCCAGCGCCATTCCTCGATGACGGACTGCACGGTCAGCGGCGTGTCGATCCATCCCACGGCAGCCAGTATCCACCCGGCGTTCGGGAGCGTTTGCGCCGGTCCGACGGGGTGTCCGGTTAGTTCTGATTACCGGATTCGTGGGTGTGCGCGACATCCCGGGAGCGATGCGCGGGGCCGTGCGACTCGGCGCAGTGGCCGCTCGGCACGGCGCCGAGTTCGATCAGTTCGGGCTGTGCGTGATCCACCTGCAGCGTGGCGTGCTCGATGTGATGGTCGGCGGCCAGCCACCGCGCCAGATCCTGGCGCACCGCGTGGCAGTCGCGGCCGGGCTCGACCAGCACGTGCGCCGAGAGAGCCGGGGACCCCGAGGTGATCTCCCAGATGTGCAGATCGTGCACCTCGACCACCCCGTCGCGGGCGGCCATGCCGACACCCACCGCCGCCGGATCGATATCGGCCGGGGCGGCCTCCAGGAAGATCCGGCTCGACGCACGGACCAGGCCGACACCCGCCTTCACCATCAGCGCGACCACCACCAGCGTCGCGATCGCGTCGGCGCGTTCGAAGCCGGTGAGCATGATGACCACCCCAGCCACCGCGGTCGCCAGGAAGGCGTAGAGATCGGTGAGGATGTGCTGGAACGCGCCCTCGACATTCAGGCTGCTGCGATTGGCGCGCGAAATCATCCAGGTGGCAGCGAGATTCACCACCACACCCACCAGCGCGGTCGCCAGCACCAGTCCACCGGTGACCGAGGGTGGCTGGATCAGGCGGCGGATCGCCTCGTAGAGCAGCCAGGCCGACAGGACCAGCAGCGTCAGGCCGTTGGCTTGCGCGGACAGGATTTCGACCCGCTTCCAGCCGAAGGTCATCCGACCGGCCGGCGGTCGCGCCGCGAGGCGAATCGCCCACAGCGCCAACGCGATCGAGGCGGCGTCGGTGAGCATGTGCGCGGCATCGGACAGCAGGGCCAGCGAGCCGGCCACCACACCCACGACCACCTCGCCGAGGAGGAAGACCACGATGACCGCGAGCGCCCCGGCCAGCCAGCGCCGATCGCTGTCGGGAGTGGCGTGCGCATGACTGTGCGCGTGCCCGTGGCCCGAGCCGTGTGTATGTCCGGCACCCATGCTCCGTACTCCTCTCCGTCGCTACCGCTCGTCATCATATGCATACATCACTATGTATGCAATATCCCCTGCTCGTACCCGCCACAAGGGTCGACAGCCGGGTACCCGCGCGCCGATCCCTTTATCCGAACCCCGCGTTCCGAACTCCCGGGCGGTGTCCGAAGACCGCGAGCATTCCGGATAACTTTTGCGGGCCTCGCACTAAATGCGTCCTGCCGATTCTTTTCTCATTCCGGGAACATTCACGATCGAAACCGCCCGAATAGCACGGGATTCACTACGGCCGGTCGCAATACGGTACGGTATACACAATCCCAGTTGCTCCGTGTCAGTGC
Source organism: Nocardia sp. MDA0666 (assembly GCF_003023875.1). Lineage (NCBI taxonomy): Bacteria > Bacillati > Actinomycetota > Actinomycetes > Mycobacteriales > Nocardiaceae > Nocardia > Nocardia sp. MDA0666. The sequence continues at coordinate 5,397 of NZ_PYHT01000022.1, read as the reverse complement.
GAAAGGGCTCGATCATGGCCAAGAAAGTCACCGTCACACTCATCGATGATTACGACGGGAAGTCCAAAGCGGATGAGACCGTGCAGTTCTCGATCGACGGTGTGGCGTATGAAATCGACCTGTCGACATTGAATGCCGGCAAGCTGCGTGGGGCACTCGAACCCTGGACGGAAAAGTCCCGCAAGGTGGGCCGCCTGAAGTCCGGCGGCGGGACCCGCACCAAGTCGGCGGCCGACCGCGAGCAGACGGTGGCGATCCGGGAATGGGCCAAGAAACACGGCTATAACGTCTCCGCGCGCGGCCGCATTTCCTCCGAGGTTGTCGCCGCCTATCACAAAGCGAGCAAGTAGCCGGCATCCGATCTTTCGACCGAGATCGCACGTACGCTACGCACCCAGCGGGCCCGCAGGTTCACGTCACAGCCGTGATCTTGCGGGCCCGCTCGGCGCGGTAATCTGGTTCTCTGGTTCGGCGCCGCGCCGTACTCACAAGTCGCTGGGAGTAGTTCCGAGGCGGGGTTGGTGTGCATGACAGGGGAAACCGGGATCGGTGAACTGGCTCGACGATGGCGCATCGCGATCGCCGACACCGGCTTCGTTCCCATGTCCATGCGCGAGCTGGAGCAACTGCTGGCAGGTCTGCTCGAGCAGTTCGTCGCGATTGTCGGGGCCGAACCGTTCGACGCCGCGGCCGCGGCCACGATCGGCGCCGCCCTGGTCCGCGCCAATCTCACCGATCCGCAGGTCATGCCCCGCTCCGCTCGTGCGCTGACACCGCTGGCCACCACCGTGTTCCCGCCGGGCGATCGGGTGATCGCGGTTCTGGGCGAGATGGCCCGCGGATATACCGAGGAGTTACTCGCCACCCGGGCGCGGCATCAGGAAATGCTGCACTCGGCGATGGCCGACGCCCGCAATGCCGCCGAGGCCCGATTCCGGGTGGTATTCGACAATGCCGCCATCGCCATCGGTATCGGTGACGCCGAGGGCCGGGTGGTCGACGTCAATCCCGCGATGGCCGCGATGCTCGGCGTCAGCCGCGAGTATCTGCTCGAACGCGGGGTCACCGATCTGATACATCCGGACGACCGCGTGGAATTGCGGCGCCGGGTACTGGGCGAGCTTTTCCGCGCCGGCTCGGGCACGATCCGGATGGAATTGCGCTATCCGCGTCCCGAGGGCGTCGACGGCTGGGCCGCGTGGGCGATCACCCTGGTGCCGGCGACCGGCGGGCGGGCGGCGTATCTCCTGGTGGTCGGCGAGGACACCACGCAGCGGCGGGAATTGCAGGCCGAATTGCACCGCCAGGCCCGGCTGGACCCGCTGACCGGCCTACCCAATCGACGGCAACTGGTCGAGGTGCTCTCGGCCATCATCACCGACGCCGGGCCCGAGGACTGCGTCGGCTTGTGTTTCATCGACCTCGACGGATTCAAATCGGTCAACGACACCTACGGCCACGGAGTCGGTGATCGGCTGCTCGCGGCCGTCGCGGAGCGGCTCTCTGCGGCGGTTCCGGCTATCATGCTGGCCCGGGTGGGCGGCGACGAATTCGTCGGGCTGGTACGCCCGACCTGCGACACCGACCACATCGCCGCGGTGGCCCAGCGCCTGCTCGACGCGCTGGGCGAACCCATCCCCGTCGACAATCACGACCTGATGATCTCCGCGTGCATCGGCGCGATCGTCACCCCTGTCACCGGCACCGACGCCGAGCGGCTGCTCGATGCCGCCGACGCCGGGCTGTACCGCGCGAAGGCCAGCGGACGCAACCGCTGGGTCCTTCATGCGGCTGATGTCGCCGCCCGGGTGCGCGGCCTAGGATGAGCGGCGTGCAACCTCTGTTACCCGACTGGGCGGCCGACGACATCGACCCCCGGATTCCCAGCCCGGCGCGAGTGTACGACTATCTGCTGGGAGGATTCGCCAATTTCGAGGTGGATCGGTCGGTCGCGGCGCAAATGATCGAGGTCATTCCCGAAGTTCCGCGCACGGCCCGGGCAAACCGCGCATTCTTGCAGCGTGCGGTCGGTTTTCTCGCCGAGGCGGGTATCGATCAATTCCTCGATCTGGGCTCCGGAATTCCGACGGCGGGCAACGTGCACGAGATCGCGCAGCGCGTCGTCCCGGGCGCGCGGGTGGTCTATGTCGATATCGATCCGGTCGCGGTGACCATGAGCCGCAAGCTACTGGCGGACAATCCGAACGCGACCGCGGTGCACGGGGATTTCACCGATATCGACGGGGTACTCGAGCATCCGCAGGTCCGCGAACTGCTGGATTTCGATCGGCCGGTCGCCGTCCTGCTGGTATCGATGTTGCATTTCGTGGCCGACGACGCCCTGGCCGCGACGGTATTCGAGCGACTGCGCGCCACCATCGCTTCCGGTAGTTATCTGGCGCTGTCACATCTGACCAGTGAGGGACCGCCCGAGCAGATGGACCGCATGCTCGCGGTGACCGAACGCGTCACCGGCCGCGGCGATCGGCTGCGCACCCGCGCCGAGATCATGGATCTGCTCGGCGATCTGGTCCTGGTCGAACCCGGCCTGGAATATCTGGCCCGGTGGCGGCCGGATCCGGACGAGCCCCTGCCGGAGGTCCGGCCCCTCGACGGCTACGCGGGTGTCGCCCGCAAGCCCTGATCCGAGCCGCTGACCGGCGAGCGCCCGCGCGAAACCCGGCCCCGCCAAGTACGGGGACCGCTCCCGATACCGCCAGTCGTGCAACCCACCCGGCGTGGAGCGCTCGACGATCGAGGCGGCGGACGACGTTCCGTTCCGGGCTGCGGACGCACATCACGCTCCGGACGATCGGCGGCGAACTCACAACCGCGGGCCCGGGCGCGCCGGGAATTGTCACAAGGCATCTTCTGCGCGAAGTCAATCCCGGTTACAAAGGAATTCCCGCCGGTGCGCTCGAGGAACCGGCCCGCGAGAAGTGTAAGAAGTTGGCTACCGAGGTTTTCGACACCGCCGTCGAGCTGCCGGTCGAGCGCAGCGCCGTCTGGAAGCTGCTCGTCGACCCCCAGCTGTATCCGCGCATCTTCACCGGAATCGGCGCCTGTGAACGGCTCGAGACCGTCGCCGGCGCGCCGCTGTGGCAGCTGCGCATCGGAACCGCCGACACCGAGATCCGGACCCTGTCGCTGACGGTGCGGCTGGGCCCGCGCGGGGAGGCCTTCGAGTTGTACTGCGCGGCAACCGGGAGCTTCGCCTCCGTGCGGCTGCGCGATATCGAGGGTGGCACCCGGGCGGTGATCACCTGTTTCGCCGCCGGCCGGATACATCCGGTCGCCGCGCGCACCTCGACCGCCGGCGCGCAGGCCTGGTTGGACGCCGGGCTGCGGCGACTGCGCGAATTGGTCACGGCCGCACCGACTTCGGTCGTGGTCAACCGCGAGAACACGCCCCTGCGGCGGAACGCGGACGTCGCTCGCCACATCCTCGGCACGGGCGTGGTACGCACCGCGCGGCCGGACCGCAGTGTGGGGCAGCTGCGCGGACTCGCACGGTGGGGATTCAACCTGGCCGGCGGCTACGCCGCCGCGGCCGCGCATTCCCCCACCCGCATCGCCGTCGTCGACGATCGGCGCAGCCGCACCTTCGCCGACATCGACCGGCGCAGTACCGCACTGGCCGGGGGGATGGCCGGACTGGGCCTGCGCACCGGCGATGCGATCGGCCTGCTCGCCCGCAATCACGCCGGAATGGTCGAAACCATGGTCGCGGCGGGCAAACTCGGTGTGGACACGATTTTGCTGAACGCGGGTCTGTCGGCCCGGCGCATCGAGGAGATCGTGCAGCGGCACCGGCTGGCGCACGTCTTCGTCGACGCCGAACTGGAAGAACTGATCCACTACCTGCACTCCGACATCGTCCGCATCGCCACCGACGACGGCACCCCCGGCCGCACCACCATCGAGGATCTGATCACCCAGGGCGACAACGGTTTCGACAAACCGGCGCGGCCGGGCCGATTGATCGTGCTGACCTCCGGGACCAGCGGCACCCCCAAGGGCGCGCGCCGACCGCACGCCAAGGGGTTCGCCACCGTGGCGGCCCTGCTGTCGCGCATTCCGCTGCGGATGAACGACACCATGCTGATTCCGGCGCCGCTGTTCCACACCTGGGGTCTGGCCGCGCTGCAATTGAGTACCGCGCTGCGCGCCACCGTCGTCCTGCCGGAGCAGTTCGATGCCCGCGACACCCTGCGCCGGATCGCCGAGAACCGGGTCGGCACAGTGATTCTCGTGCCGACCATGGTGCAGCGGATCCTGGATCTGCCGACCCATGTGCGGGCCCGTTACGACACCTCCAGCCTCCGTATCGCGGCCAGTTGCGGCGCCCCGCTGTCCGGTGCCACGGTGCTGCGGTTCGCCGACAACTACGGCGATGTGCTGTACAACATCTACGGCTCCACGGAGGTGTCGTGGGCGACCATCGCCACCCCCGAGGATCTGCGGACCGCGCCGACCACCGCCGGGCGGCCGCCGCTCGGCACGAAAATCGCTGTGCTGGGCCCGGATCGGAAGCCCGTGCCGATCGGCGCGACCGGGCGCATCTACGTGGGCAACCACATGCTGTTCGACGGATATGTCAATTCGGCGCCGCCCGACGAGACCGACGGCATGCTCGATACCGGCGACCTGGGGTACCTGGACGCCGACGGCCGGCTGTTCATCGCCGGCCGCGACGACGAGATGATCATCTCGGGTGGTGAGAACGTCTTCCCGCGGCCGGTGGAGGAGGCACTGTCGCATCTGCCGCAGATCGCCGACGTGGCCGTGGTCGGCGTGCCGGACCACGAATTCGGGCAACGGCTGGCCGCGTTCATCGTCAAGCGGGAGGGTTCGGGCCTGGACCCGGACATGATCCGCACCTACGTCCGCAACCGGCTGAGCCGGTTCTCGGTGCCGCGCGACGTCACCTTCCTGTCGGCACTGCCGCGCGGCGAAACCGGCAAGGTGCTCAAGCGCCTGCTGATCGGCGGGAACGCCGAACTGACCGGCCCGTTTCATCCGGCGGCCGAGTTGTGACCGCTCACCAGGCCACACCCGGGTGGCCTCCTCATTTGTCACGAGGATGGGCGAAAGACATCCATCGGGGTCTCGTTACGGTTACGTTATAAAGGCAGCGCAGTAAACGGGCGGGGGAAGGAAGTTTTCGCCAATGTCTGTTGCCACGCCGGGTTCTGCCGCCTCGTCGAGCGCATCCGGTGACGCCACCGCCACCTCGACGCGCCCCGGCCTGACCATGTCCGGTCAACTGCTGTCGTCGCCGTTGAAGGATGTGTGGTCGCTGTCGCGGCACATGGTCGGCCACTTCGTCGAAAACGTCGCCCCCTGCGGCACCCTCCCCGGCGACGCCATCCACGGCGACATCACCACCATCACCCG
>NZ_PYHT01000021.1:0-128401 GCF_003023875.1 Nocardia sp. MDA0666 | reverse complement strand
CCACCGAGATCTACACTTCTAGCTTCGTCGGCAGCGTCAGATGTGTATAAGAGACAGGTGCTGGTGATGTTGGAGAGGGCGTCGTAGCTGTAATGCTCTGTGGGTCGGCCGTTGTCGGTGATGGTGGTGATTCGGCCGGCGGGGTCGAGGGTGTAGGTGCGGTGTTGAGGGGTGGTGCCGGCGCGGTGGGTGGTTTGGGTGGTCAGGTAGCCGTCGGGACGCCAGGTGTAGTCGTCGCGGCGGATCAGGCGACCCGGGGTGGGGACGGGAGGAGTCCCCGAGCCAGGTGTGCCTCCGGAGTAGGAGACGGATGCGTCACCCGGCCGGTGACCAGGCATCGGTCCACCGCTCAGGTGTTGGCCGGGTATCGGCGCACTGTGGGGGTGTTGACCGGGTATCGGCGCCCCATGGAGGTGTTGACCGGGCATCGGTACACCACCACTGGCGTGTTGCCCCGGCACCGGCGCACCACCAGGGCGTTGGCCGGGGATTGCTCCGGGATTCTGCCCACCGGTCGGGTCCGAAGTCAGAGGTCCCGCCGACCCCGGGACATGCGGTGCCTGGGCCGAAACCTGGCGGCTCAACACCTGACCCACTGGTGAGAGCGTCTGCTCCACCACCAGATTTCCCAACGACCATCCGGTCGGGCGGCCCAGCGCGTCGTGCGCGAAGGTCGCACGGTGCCCGTCGATGGTCATCGAGGTGACGCGGCCGGCTGGGTCGTATCCCCAGCTCGTCACGGCTCCGGTGGGGGTGCGGCGGGAGGTGCGGCGGCCGTGCTCGTCGTGATCGAACAGCATCGGTGGGCGGTCGTCGACGCGTTGGGAGACGAGGTTGCCGGCGGGGTCGTAGGCGAATTCGACGCTGTGGGTGCGGTCGTGGCCGACGCCGGAGATCGCCGTGCGGAGGCGGCCTACCTCGTCGTGGGTGTAAAGCTGGTATTCGCCGGTGTCGCAGCGGATTTGAGTGAGGCGGCCCAGGATGTCGTGGGTGTGATAGCGGCGGACGCCGGTGGGGGTGGTGACGACGGCCAGGGTGCCGTCCGGGTTGTGTTCGTAGGCGGTGGTGGCGCCGTTGTAGTCGGTTTCTGCGGCGAGTCGTCCGGCGCGGTCGTAGCTGTAGCTCCACGAGTCGCCGAGGGGGTTGGTGACGGTGGTGAGGCGGCGTTCGGTGTCCCAGTTGTAGACAGTGCTGGTGCCGTCGGGATCCGTGCGATACGTGAGCAGGTCGAAGGCGCCGTACTTGTGGAAGGTGATGTTGCCGGCGCGGTCGGTGTGGGTGAGGAGGTTGCCTTCGCCGTCCCAAGTCCACGATTCGGAATATCCGTCGGGGTCGATGCGGCGCAGCGGTTTTCCCTCGGGCGACCATTCGTGGCGAGTGATACCGCCGATCGCGTCCGTGAGGGCGACGGGCCGCCCGAAATGGTCGCGTTCGATATGGGTGACCGCGCCGTACGGATCGGTGACGGCAACCGGAAGTCCGGCGGCGTCTACGTCGAATGCCGTTGTCGTCCCTGTCGATTCCGTGACAGATGTGACCGCACCGGTGGGCGAGTGGTCGAAGGTGGTGCGGCGTCCGGCTTCGTCGACCGTGGCGGCCACATTGCCGTGCGCGTCCCATTCCTGCCGGCGGGTCGAGCCGTCGGCATCGGTGACCACGGTGGGCCGGTTGCGCGCCGCGTAGCCGATGCTGATCGACTTCTCGTCGGGCCGAACCACTTTCGCCAGATCACCGTCGGGTGTGTAGGTGTAGTACGTGATCCCGCCGTTGGGTGCGATGACGCGCAGCGGCTTGCGGTCGGGGGTGTAGTCGGTGTGGATCCGTCCGCCGAGCGGGTCGATCACATCGCGCAGCTTGTGGTCCGAGTCGAAGTCGTAGATCGTGGCCGCGCCGGTGGAGTCGGTGACGGTGGTGCGGGTCCCGCTGCCGTCCGGGTAGGTGAAGTAGTCGAAATCGGCGTCGAGGATGCCGTTCGTGCCGCGCTGGCGGACGACGCGACCGGCCGGATCGTAGGTGTTGGTGAGGGAGTTGCCATTGGAATCGGTCCACGACGTCATCCGATGCTCGGAGTCGTAGGTGTAGGTCGTGGTCGTTCCGACGCCGTTGGTGACACCTGCCAGCGCGCCCGCCTCGTAGACGAAAGTCCGCACCCGCGTGATGATTTCGGCGTTGTCGACATGGCTGTGGCCGACCACCGACAGTCCGGTCACCCGCCCCGCCGCGGTCTCCACGCGCACCCGGTATCCACCCGAATGCGAGATCTCGACCGGAGACCCGTCGCTGTCGTAGTGGAATCGAATCAGGTTGTGGTGGCGGTCGACGATCGCACTGATCGCAAAATTGCCCAACCGCACGTCGAGACCGTCGAGTGCGGCCTCGGGCTCGAAACACCAGCTCAGCTCGCGATCCGGATCGGTGACGCGATAGCCGCCGGTTTCCGTGCGCACCAGCGGCCAGCGCAATTCACCGTTCAGCGGCAGGACCGGAGTATCGGGTTCGGTGTGCGGATAGGCGAGCATGATGCCGTCGTCGCCGATGAAGGTGGCGGTCGCCGACTCGACCACGATCCGGATATCCAGTGTCGCCGACCACGACGGTCCGAACCAGCGGCCGAACCGGTAGCCGGAGCGATGCCTGCGGCCCAGCACCAGCGGCAGCACACTCGGAAGTTCGAGATCCGTTTCCGGCAACAGGAATTCACCCGTCGCACCGTCGACCGGGTCACCGCAGCCGGTGACCTGTTTCTCGGTGCGCGAATTCTCCGGTCCGGATTCCGCGGCATGTGTGCCGCTGCCCTGATCCTTGTCCGCTTGCTGGTGCGGATCGTTCTTGGGTTTACCGGTCGCACCGTCGTCCGGATCGCCGGCACCGTCGTGTGAGGTGCTGTGCGTGTCGGTGCCGTCGTCGTGTGGTTTGCCGGGTTCGTTCGGCGAATCCGGCTTGTGCGAACTCGGATGCGTGTCGCCGGGGCCGGTTTTCGTATGAGGTTTCGCGCCGTCGACATGCGTGCCGCCGCGTCCGCGCTTCAACGCCTTCATGATGTCTTCCCACGCACCTTTGAGCTTGTGCAGCAGGGGAGTGAGCTTCTTGAAGGTCGAGGCGAGTTTGCGGAACAGTTTGGCGATCGTGGTGAGCACCTTCGCCACGAACGTGGTCGCCTGCGCGGCTACCAACGGGGTGGCAACGCCCAGCGTGCACACCTCTTCGGCCGCCCACGCGGCCAGCCGGCCCACGGCCTGAGCGATGAGGTCGCGCACGGTCTGGCGCACGAATGCCACCACGCCCCCGGCCATCGCGATCGCCGACGAGGCCGCCGACGCCGCGTTCGACGCCGCGGTCAGCAGTGAATTCGTCTCGGCAGCATGGGTGCGGTACGCGTCCCCGGCGCTGCCGACCCAGTCGGCCACGTCCTGATCGACGGACTTCTTGTGATCGTCGGCGACCTGCTTGATGTGAGTGGAGACGTTCTCCCAGGTCTTGGCGTACGCCTGCACCGTATCCGGATCGCCGGCGACCCAATCCAGCGCTTCCTGCAACGGTTCGACGTGCTCCATCAGGAATCCGACACCGTAGGAGGCGAGCGTGCCGAGCGGGTCGACCGCCAGCGACACGGCCTCCATACCGGCGCCGAGCACCGCGAGACCGCCGTCGACCCAGGAGCCGGAGGAGATCGCGTCGTGGATGTCGGCAACCGATTCCGCGACCCCGATACCCGTGTACCACTTGGTGGAATCCTCCGGCTGCGCGATCAGCGGGTTGTCGGCCTCGGTGGTCACCAGGTGGCCTCGGGCCGCACCGAACCCAGATCACTCGCATTCGCCGAATCGGTGTTCTGCAGCGAGGTCGCGACCTGTTCGAGTGTGCCCGCATCCGCGTTCAACGCGTCGGCGGCGGTTTTGATCGCCTCGAGCCCGTCGTCTTCGACCGTGTCGATGAACAGCGGCGGCAGGAACGAGCACAACTTCCCGAACGCATCCGTCGGCACCGAGACAGCTTGCCCCGCCTGCAACGCCACGCTCAGTGAATCACTCACGCCCTGAATATTTTTCGCGTGTGTGCGGATCTTGTCCGGATCGACCTGGACCTGTTTGCTGCTCATCGTCCCGGCCCGCCCGGTGTGTGGTAGCTACCGGATGCGTACACGTCGCCCCCGCCCCCTTCGTCCGAACCGCGCAACCCTGTCGAGCAAGGGGCGCACAGCGAATATAACGAACGGAGACGGGGATTTTCGATGCGAGATCACGAAGCGGTCGATGCCGGAACGTTGCCCGGTCGACGGCTTCTTCGATCTCTGACATCCCTTTGCGCAGATGGTTTCGAAAATCGGCTGTAACGCATCGCGCACAGCGAACGACGAGTTACTGCAATCACAACAACGAGCGAGGGGTAATTTTTGTGAGTATCACCCGATTTGCCTTCTCTGCGTTCGCCGCTGCCGCGGTGATCGGTGTCGGTGTGGGCGCCGCCGAGGCTGCCGCCCCCGCGGTCGCCACCGACGGCACGACGACTACCGATCCGTCGACCGGTACGGGTAGCGCGGCTCTGCTGCCGTCGCTACTACAGGCGCTGGCCTCCGGTAGCGCCCAGTCGGGCGGCACCACGACCACCACCACGGGGGCCAACGGCTGAGTCGCTACCGCGGAGAGCTGCCCCCGCCCGAAACGAGGGTGCGGGGGCCGCTTTCGGTTCACCTCATAGCAACCCCCGGTTCGGCTCACTTCGGCGTCGGTGCCCAATCTGCCGGGAAGGCGCGATAGGTTCCCAGAGGCAACAGGGCGTCGTAGACCATGTCGCCCGTCGGGCCGAATTCCGAGATGTGCGGTGCCATACCCCAGCCGACCAGGGTGTTGCCGTTGGGTAGCGGCTGGGCATCGCCCATGGCGAAGGCGGTCAGGCCGTCGGGGTGGGTTTGGTTGCGTACCAACGTGGCTCGGTGGTTGTCGAGGTCCAGGTGGATCCACTGCACACTCGACACACCCAGCGTTTGGAAGCCGCTGGAGTTGTTGTTGAACAAGCGCAGGGTGCTGGGGTCGGCGAATTCCGCATCGTGCTGGAAGGCGAATGCGACGCCGGGGCCGAGGTCGAAAGTCGAATGCAGTCCGCCGAGTTGCCAGTTGATCGCACCGGTGTGGATGTCCACGTCGTAGACGGTGGAGGTGTCGCGCATCGAGATCACCAGGTTGCCGTCGGGGTCCAGCGCGATCGAATTCATGTGGTACGGGTCGTAGGTATCGCTGCCGGGAAGTTTGCCGGGCGTGGTGGTGTCGGTGAGCGGGACGTGCTCGGCGGCGCTCCAGCGCAACAACACTCGCTTGGATACCACATCGACCACCGTGGCGACGGTGTCGTACATCGTGCCGTTCTTCGGGCCACCGATCGCGGACAGATCGGCGGCCACCTCCTGGTACGACGTGATCAGCGCTCGGCCGTCGGGAGTCAGGCGGAATTCGTGCACATCGCTGGGAGTCCCTCCGGCGTCGAGGGTTTCGATGACGTTACCGTGTTCGTCGGCGATGTAGTCGGCGCCCGAACCGTGCCCGCCTACGGTCCCGCCCTGCCACCACGTCAGCACCCGCTTGCCCTGATAGGTCTGGGTGCGGAAATTGGAGACGTCCTGCCCGGCGGGCGGGGTGTAGCGCCAGACCTCGTGTCCGGCCTTGTCCACGACGATATTCGCCGGCTCGGTCGCCGGAACGGCCGATAACGCCTTACCGGCCCCCGGAACCAGGGCCGCCGCACTGACACCGTTGCTGTAGTAGATGTAGCCGGGCGCGGCGGCCGGAGTATTCACCTCCACGGTGTATTCGGGTGCGCCGATCGGGAAAGTCGGCAGCGGCGCCGCGCTCGCGGTGAACGCCGTCGACGCCGCACCGACTCCGACCGAAGTCGCGACCAACGTTGCGGCGGCGCGCCGAAGATTCCTCGCGATCCGGGTCATCAGTGTTCCTTTGCTGAATCGACCGACAGTTGCGCAGAGCGTAGACCCGATTTCCGTGGAGGTGATGCAGGCGGCCCCGTACGCGCTCAGGCCGCCTCCAGGGTGCGGCGGGCGTAGGCGCGGACGTCGGCGTCGGTGTCGGCGAGGACGACCTGGAGGGCGGCTCGGACGGCCGCGTGGTCGGGCCAGTGGGACAGCGTCAGGACGGAGGCTTTGCGGACGTCCGGGTGGGGGTCGGTCAGGGCCGATTCCAGGGCGGCGGCGGCGGATTCGGGGCCCAGGCCGGCCCAGCCGCGGGCGCCACCCTCGCGTACCTGCCAGGCCGAATCCTTCAGCGCCGCAGCCAGAATCGCCGCGTCGGACGAATCGCCGAGTCGGGCCAGCGCGGCCAGGGCTGCCGCGCGGACGAGCGGATCACGGTCGCCGACCAGGGCGCGGACGGTATCGGCGCCGCCGGCGCCGACCTCGGCCAGTCCGCGAGCGACAGCCACCCGCACCTCCCGGTTCTCGTCGAATGCCGCCGCGGTGAGTGCGGACCAGTCGTCGAGGGAGACAAGCGCGCGCACCCCTTCGATGCGCACTCGGTGGTCGCTGTCCACCACCGCCTTGCCGAACAGGTCCGCCGAGCCGCGGCGCTGCGCGCGCAGCAGGTCCACTACCGCGGCGCGCACGAGCGGATCGGGCGATTCGGCGTGTGCGGTCAATTGCTCTGCGGGCGAAAGGATCTCGATCAGCTCACGCAGGCCCGAGACGGCGGCCGCGCGTACTGCGGCGTCGTCGTCCCCGAGCGCGGCGATCAGGGTGTCGGCGAATCCGTCGGGAGTGCCCTCGGTCAGCACCGACAGGGCCGTGGCTCGCACCCGCGGGTCGGTGTCGTCGAGGTAGTCCCGGAGTTCGGCAACCGTCGGGCCGTCCAGGCTGAGCAGAATCGCGATCCGGGGTGCGGCGGAGTCGTCCGATGGGGCCGGGACCGTGATGCCGGGCCGAGGTGCGGCGCCGGTGGCCGCGCCTGCCGTCCGGGGTGGTCCGGCGATCAGTTCCGGCTGCGCCACGGCGACCGGTTCGAGGTCGGCGCGCGGCAGATCCTCCCATTCCGGCACCGGGACGAAATACGGTGCGACCGGGCGCTTCAGGAATTCCATCTCGCCGTCGGCGCCCTTGCGCAGGTTCAGGTGGTAGCGCCAGTCCTCGTCGTTGCGTTCCGGCAGGTCGGCGCGGTCGTGGTAGAGACCCCAGCGCGATTCGGTGCGGGTGAGTGAGGAGCGGGCCGCCATCTCGGCGCAGTCGCGGATGAAGTCGACCTCGGCGCAGCGCATGAGTTGGTGCGGGGTGTCCGCGCCCATCTCGGCGATCTCCTGCCGCATCCGCTCGAAGGTCTCCACCGCCAGCGACAGTTTGGTCTGCGTCTTCGGCGGAGCCACGTAGTCGTTGACGAAACGACGCAACTTGTATTCGACCTGCTGCTGCGGCGGGCCGTCGGGATGGCGCAGCGGACGGTAGATCAGTTCGTGCGCCGCGGCCAGCTGATCGGAGGGAAGCGATTGCGGCGCGGCGACTTCCGTGAGAGTCGAAGACGCGTGCTCACCCGCCAGGTCCCCGTAGACGAACGCCCCGATCATGTAGTTGTGCGGTACACACGCCAGATCGCCCGCCGCGTACAGTCCCGGCACCGTGGTCCGCGCATGTTCGTCCACCCACACGCCCGACGCGGAATGACCGCTGCACAAACCGATTTCGGAGATGTGCATCTCGATGTCGTGGGTGCGGTAGTCGTGGCCGCGGTTGGCGTGGAAGGTGCCCCGGGTCGGCCGCTCGGTGGTGTGCAGAATGCCCTCGAGCGCGTCGAGTGTCTCCTCGGGCAGATGCGAGACCTTCAGATAGATGGGCCCCCGCGCGGACTCGATCTCCCGCTTCACCTCCGCCATCATCTGCCCGGACCAGTAGTCCGAGTCGACGAAGCGCTCACCGGCGGCGTTCACCTGATATCCGCCGAACGGGTTCGCGACATACGCGCAGGCCGGTCCGTTGTAGTCCTTGATCAGCGGATTGATCTGGAAGCATTCGATGCCGGACAGCTCCGCGCCGGCGTGATAGGCCATCGCGTACCCGTCGCCGGCATTGGTCGGATTCTCGTACGTGCCGTACAGATATCCCGACGCCGGCAGTCCCAGTCGCCCGCACGGGCCGGTCGCCAGGATCACCGCCTTCGCTCCGACCGCCACGAACTCCCCGGTCCGGGTGTTCAGTGCGGCCGCACCGACCGCGCGTCCGTTGTCGGTCAGGACCCGCACCGGCATGAGACGGTTCTCGATCCGGATCCGTTCCCGCATCTTGCGTTGCCGCAGGACGCGGTAGAGCGCCTTTTTGACGTCCTTGCCCTCGGGCATCGGCAGCACATAGGAGCCCGAGCGGTGCACGCGGCGCACCGCGTACTCGCCGTAGGCGTCCTTCTCGAATTTCACGCCGTAGCGTTCCAGCCGCTGCACCATGGCGAAACCGCGGGTCGCGGTCTGATACACCGTGCGCTGGTTGACGATTCCGTCGTTGGCGCGGGTGATCTCGGCGACGTAGTCCTCCGGCTCCGCCTTACCCGGGATGACGGCATTGTTCACGCCGTCCATGCCCATGGCCAGCGCACCGGAGTGACGCACGTGCGCCTTCTCCAGCAGCAGAACGTTCGCGCCGTTCTCCGCGGCGGTGAGCGCGGCCATGGTGCCGGCGGTGCCGCCTCCGATCACCAGCACATCGCAGTCCAGCCGCACGGTGTCGGACAGCTCGGGAATCTTCATCAGCACACTCCACAGAGATGAATAGTCGGGGCGACAACGCACGCCGGCGCCAGGCGGCCGGAACGGCGCCGCCGTGGCCGGGTCGCCGAGGGGTGCCTCGTTCGGGCGATGGGCTCAGGCGACGGCCGGCTGGGACGAATGATCGAGGGCAGCAAGGATTTCGGCACGCTCGGCACTGCGGTCGACGTCTTTGACGCGCGGATTCGGCACGGTCAGCAGTGATCGCAGCGCCCGGTCGGTACCACCGAGGACCGCGACCCGGTCGCCGAGGGTCAATGCCTCGTCCACATCGTGGGTGACGAACACGACCGTGGTCGGATGTGTCTGCCAGGTCTGGATCAGCAAGCGCTGCATGGTGATCCGAGTCGGCGTATCGAGGGCGCCGAACGGCTCGTCCATCAGTACCGCTCGCGGCGCGCCCGCCAGACCGCGGGCGAGTTGGACGCGCTGGCGCATACCGCCCGACAGGCTCTTGGGCAGGTAGTCGCCGAAGCCGGTGAGCCCGACCTCCTCGATCCAGCGCTCGGCCTGCGCCGCGCGACCGGCCCGCGGCACGCCGCGCAACCTCAACGCCAGATCGATATTGGAACGTACTGTGCGCCAGGGCAACAGCGCGTTGTCCTGGAACACCATCGCCCGATCGCGCGAGGGGCCGGTGATCTCGTCACCGTCCGCGAGTGCCCGCCCGGAGCGAGGCGGCAGCAGTCCGGCCAGCGCGCGCAGCACCGTGGACTTCCCACATCCCGACGGCCCGGTCAGCACCAGGATCTCGCCCGCGCGGATATCGAGTGTCAGCTCGTCCAGCACCGGAGCGCCGCCGTAGCGCAGTTCGACCTTGTCGAGTCGCAGACTCATTGCCGTGCCGGTCATTTCGAAACCTCCTGCGCCCGCGGCAGCCAGCGAGTGGCACGCCGCCCCAGCAGTTCGATGGCCGCCGAGGTGGCGAAGCCGAGCACGCCGATGGTGATGATGCCGACGAACACACCGGGATAGTCGACGATGGTGTACGCCTGCCAGGTGCGATAGCCGACGCCGAGCCGCCCGGAGATCATCTCGGCCGAGACCACACAGATCCAGGCCACGCCGATCCCGACCGACAGGCCGCTGAACACGCCCGGCAGGCTACCGGGCAACACCACCCGCACCAGGACGTCCCAGCGGCTGCCGCCCAGCGTGCGCACCGATTCCTCCCAGATGGTCGGCAGGGCCCGCACCGCGTGCCGCGTGCTCACCATGATCGGGAAATAGGCGGCGAGGAAGGTGATGAAGACGATGCCGGCCTCGTCGGTGGGAAACAGCAGAATCGCCACCGGCACGATCGCGATCGCCGGAATCGGCCGGGCCAGCTCGGTCAGCGGTCCGAAGATGTCGGCGAACCAGCGGGAACGCCCCAGCGCCACTCCGGTCGCGACGCCGATCACCGCGGCCAGGCCGAACCCGCTGAGAATGCGGATCAGCGACTGCCCGAGGTCCAGCCAATAGGTGTCGGTCTGCAACTGCAGCCGCAGGGTGTGCAGGATCCGGGTGACCGTCGGCAGCGTATCGAAGCGCACCCACAGCCGAATGTGGTTGGCGGTCGACAGCTGCCAGGCGACGAGCGCGACGACGATCGACGCCACCCGCACCAGCCGCGACCTCCACAGCCGCGCCGGGGGCACGCCCGCGGCGGTGCCGCGCTCGGCGACGGCGGCGGGAGCGGCGGTGGCCGGCACCGGCGCGTCGACGGGCAGGGTGGTGGCGCTCATGACCGCACCTCGCCGATGGCCTGGTCGTAACTCACCGCGACCGCACCGGGATGGCGGGCCTGATACCGCTGCACCGCACTGGGAGTGATGAACGGCAGATACGTATCGCCCTCGCGCACCCACTGCGCCTTGTCCGCGAACCAGCGGGTGCCGAGTTCCGCATCCGGCACGTACGCCGCACGGACCTTCTTCCCCTGGGCCCGCGCGGCTTTCACCGCACGAAGCAGATCGGTCGGGCTACCCGTCGGCTGGGCGGTGGACTGGCCGTCGAACCAGATCTCGCCCGCGAGGGCCGGATCGGACACCGGCTTGCCGGTACTCGGGTCGGTGCCGGTGATCGGCGCCGGATTGGCGAAATTCGCCACGGCCGCATCGTAGTTCGCGCCGCGCTCGGCGAAGGCCTTGCGCAGCGGGGCATCGTCGACGAACTTGTCGATGTCGAAATCGGCGAAATTGCCGATCGACTTCAGATACGGAACGTCACCCTTGAACGCCTGGACGAGCTGCGGCTTCAGGGGAGTGTCGAATGAGGTTCCCCCGGGTCCGTTGTAGAGGTAGACGACCTCCGCCGGCAGTCCGGAGTTGTCAGCGACCAGCTGCGCGGCTTCGAGCGGTTTCGCGTGCAGGAAATCGGTGGCGTCAAGTTGCGCCTGCAGGAATGCATCGAGCACCTCGGGATGGGATTTCGAATAATCACGACGTGCCACCACTCCGTGGAACGTCGGCACGTTCAATTCGGCACCATCGTAGAGCAGCTTTGCCTTGTCCTGGAAAACGAGCAGACCAGGCCATGCCACGAATTGCGAAAGTGCCTGCACCTGACCGGATTCCAGCGCCGACGCGCCGATCTGCGGTTGTTGATTCAGCACGTCCACACCGTGGGCCGGATCGATGTTCGCGCGGCTCAGCGCTTGGCGCAGCGTGCCGTCACCGGCGGAGCCGACGCTCGCGGACACCTTCTTGCCGGCGAGATCCGACAGTGTCGTCGCCGTCGAATTCGGCGCGGTGACAATCATGTTCAGCGATCCGCGCGGCTGGTAACCGGTGATCGAGACCAATTCGGTGGCCGAACGCTCACTGGCCGAGGTCCGGGAACCGTTGATCAGCAACGGATAATCGCCCATCGAACCGATGTCGATCTTCTCCGCGACCATCTGCGCGGTGATCGGCGCCCCGGTGTCGTAGTCCTGCCATTCGACCTGATACTTCGGCCCGCCCTTCGCGGTCAGGTCGTTCAGGCGCTTCTCCAGGAAACCCTTGGCGCGCAGCAGCGTTCCGGCGGTGACGGTATTGATGGTTTTGGACTGATAGCCGACGACCACCCGGACGGTGTCCCCGGATCCGGTCTGCTCGAGCGAGCATCCGGCGGCCAGGGTGGCGATCAGGGCGGCGGCGGCCAGTATGCGGGCGCGACGGTACTTCATGGTATTTCCTCGAAATCGGGCCGAGGGCGGCCACTGAAAGATTCCGCTGCGCGATTCAGCGCAGCAGATACGGCATGTTCACGGTGACGGCGCCGGTGGGACAACGTGCCGCGCACGGACCGCAGTACCAGCATTCGTCGACGTGCATGAACGCCTTGCCGTTGTCCGGATTGATCGCCAGCGAGTCCAGCGGGCAGATCTCCACACACAGCGTGCACCCTTCGATGCACAGGGATTCGTCGATGGTTACCGGGACATCAGCCCGCTGATTGACCGACGCCATGGCGGCTCAGCCTCCAATCGTTGCTTTCGGTGGTGCGAATCAGACTGTCGCGCAGGGTGATCCGATCACCACGCATGCGTATGTACTCCAGGTCCACCGGCCGCCCGTCGGCGAGATAGGTCAGTCGCTCCAGCAACAGCAGGGCACTGCCCTCGGGGGCCTGCAGAGTGGCGGCGCTGTGGATATCGGCGGTGATCGCCTCCACCGCCAGATCGGCCGACCCGAGCGACTGGCCGCTGATCTGTTCGATGAGTCCGAAGATGTCCTCGGATCGCAGATCGCAGTCGAGTACCTGCTCGCCGATGTCCGGGGCCAGATAGGTGTGGTCCAGGCTGAGCGGGAGATCACCCAGATAACGCAGCCGTTCCAGGTAGACCGCGGATTCGCCCGGTTCGAGACCCAGCCGGCCGGCGACCGCGGGCGGCGGCGTGAGGCGCAGTGCCGCGCGCACCTCGTTGCGCACCTCGCCGTGGCCGCGCAGCGTTTCCTTCAGGCCGCGCAGGCTGTCCAGGCCGTGATCGTATTTGCGTTGTGCCACATAGGTGCCCACCCGGGGAACGCGGCCGATGAGGCCCTCGTCGCGCAGCAGTGCCAGTGCCTCGCGCACCGCGTTGCGAGAGACCGCGAATTCCGCGGCGAGTTCGGATTCGGTGGGCAGCGGGTCCGGGCACTGTCCGGTGTGGATCTGCTGGCGCAGGACGTCGGCCACCTGGCGGGCCCGATCGGCCTTGCGAATGGTGCGTGCGCCGGCGCCGGGCGCCGTCGTCTCCGCCCCGGCGGCCGGGTGGTCGGCAGCGGAGCCGTGCTGCTGCCGCAGGGGTACCGGATCGGCTGTCATCTCCACCTCCTAACGCTTGTGACCTGCGGTTTCCGAGCGTAACGGGGGTGTGGTGGCAGGGGTGGCGCCCGCACGGCCGACGGCGGCCGGGTGTGCGGTTATCCGCCGCCCGCCCGGGCGGCGGACCTGCTGAAATCCGGGCGATCGAAGGTAATGCGCCACCTGCGGTGATGGGGGCTCACATTCAAATCAGTGTGAGCGCAATATGTGTCCTACCCGTTCGCTGGCGCGGCGCAGAATCGGGATGTTACCGTTTTACACATGTCCACCAGCCGTTCGAACCGCGCACGGGTCACCTACGTGACCGTGGCGCTCGGTGTGCGGCTGCCGCGGCAGCGGGAACTGTGTTGTTCCCGGCCGCGCAGCTGAGACCGCTCCAGTCGTCCGTCTGTCGACCCTTTCGGGCCCTTCTCGCTGCCTTGTTGCCGATGTAGTTCCGTCTCTTCACGAGACTTTCGACAAGGACTTCGCCCCATGACGAGCCCCACCCTCGAACGACAGTCTTCCCCCTCTCGTCCGCGGCCGGTACGCAGTGTGCCGCGGCCGGTGGTTCCGCCGGAATTGCGGATCACCGACAACCCGGCGGCCGCGGTCCTGCGCGCCGCCACCCGCGGACCGATCTTCCGCGACAATGCCGCTCAGACAACGGGTTTGAGCATCGCTACCGTGAATCGCCAAGTGTCGGCTCTACTTTCGTCCGGCCTGTTGCGAGAACGCGCTGATCTCACCGCATCCGGTGCGGTCGGGCGTCCGCGTGTGCCGTTCGAGGTCGAGACCGACCGCTTCGCCACGTTGGGCGTTCACATCGGTGCGAACCTCACCCGGATCGTGGCCGCCGACCTGTCCGGCCGCATTCTGGGCGGGCTGGAGATCGCCACCCCGCAGGCCGCGCAGGAGGCGGCCATCACCATTATCGCCCGCAGCGCGAAAGCCTTCCTCGACCGATTACCGCGCCGTCGGCCGTTGTGGGTCGGTGTGGCGCTGGCCGGACGGGTCGACCCCGTCGCCGGCGTCGTGGATCACCCTCGCCTGGATTGGCAGTCGGCGCCGGTCGGCCCGATCTTCGCCACCGTGCTGGACCTGCCGGTTTCGGTCGCCGCCCACGTGGAGGCGATGGCTGCCGCCGAACTGCTGCTCACCACCGGTACACCGGACCGTTCCGGTGCTCAGGACCGGCCCGGCAGCAGCCTCTACATCTACGGCCGGGAGACGGTCGGCGTCGCGGTCACGCTGCACGATCGCGTCTACACCCCGGCGAATGGCCCGGGTTCGATCGCGCATCTGCCGACCGGATCCGATATCGATTGCTCGTGCGGCCGGCGCGGCTGCTTGGAGGCCACGGTCGGTGAGGCGGCGGTGCTGGCTCGCGCCGTGCGGGCCGGCATCGTGCCGAAGCGGGAGGCGCCGCGGAAGCCGGTGATCGCCGAGCTGTACAAGGCGGCCGAACAGGGTTCCGCCCCGGCTCGCGACATGCTGTTCGAGCGGGCCGAGATCCTCGGCAACACCGCGGCGCTGGTGCGCGACATGTTCAACCCGGATCGGGTGGTGCTGGGCGGACAGGCCTTCACCGGGTACCGGCCGGGACTGGAACGAGTCGTGCAGGCCTTCGGTCGCGCCACCACCCTCGCCGCGGCCGACCTGCGGATCAGCCGATTCGGCGGGCGGGTCCAGGAGCATGCCGCGGCCGTCACCTCGCTCAGCGTCTGCTACGCCGATCCGCTGTCGGCACTGCGCCGGGCCACGCGCTCGCGCTGAGCCGGCGCATACGGTCGGGGTGGTGCGGCCACCCCGACCGAGGGCGCTCAGCTGGGCTTGACGCCGGTGAGCACACCTGTGGACGGCCTGATCGTCCGATAGTCGATGTCCTGAAAACCCTTCTCCTGCAGCCCTTTCCGATACCGTCTGATATCGATCTCGGTGGGATCCATATGGCTGCTGAGTCGTTTCGTCAGCTGTCCGTGCACGCCCGCGGGCGCCATATCGGCGAGCAGCACTCGTCCGCCGGGCCGTAGTACACGCCACATCTCCGCCAGTGCGCGACCGCGGTCCGCCTCGGGAATGTGGTGCATACCGAACGTGCAGGTGACCACGTCGAACGCCGCATCCGGCAGCTCCAGCGACTGTGCCACGCCGTAGTCGAAGCGGCAGTTGGCCCGGCCACGGGACCGCGCGGTCGCGTAGTCGACCATTTCCCGCGCCGCGTCGACACCGACGACTTCGCCGCCCGGGCCGACACGGTCGGCCAGCGCGAACACCAAGGTGCCCGGGCCGCTGGCGATATCGAGCGCGCGCCCGCCCGGCCGCGCGCCACTGGCGGCGGCGAGGGCCGCCGCGTGCCGGCGACGTCTGCCGCCGAAGAAGACACTGGTGAACGCGCTGTAGCCGCGCGGGTTGGTGATCAGGATGCCGTGGGGGTCTTGTTCGATTCGGAACATGTGTTCATGATCTGAGGGAAGTGCCTGCTCCACCAGGAGCAAAAGCACCGAATCCGTTCGATTCCGCACATCCGGAGGCACAGTGTCCGAAAACGATCGTCGCGTCCGACGGACCCGGAGCACCCTGCATCGTGCCCTGATCGAGCTCATGATCGAACGTCCCTACGACCGCATCACCGTGCAGGACATCCTCGACCGCGCCGACGTCGGCCGCTCGACGTTCTACGCCCACTTCCGCAGCAAGGACGACCTGCTCGTGGTGAGCGGCACCGAATTCCTGCGCGCGGCGCTCGCCCGGCGCTCCGGTGACCCGATACGAGCCATCGTCGAACTGGCCGAGGGACACCGCGAGGTCTACCGGGCGCTTCTCGGCCCGAAGAGCACGATGGTCGTCGTGCGCGGCACCCAGCAGATGATCGCCGGAATTCTGGCCGACCAGGGCAGCGCGGAGCCCGACACCACATTCCTGTCGTGGGGGCTGGTCGGGCTGCTGCCGGCCGTGGCCGAAGGCCGCACCACCGCTCGGGCGGCCTACGAGGTCGTCCGGCGGATCAGTGACCCGATGTCGTGAACAGCCCCTCCAGTGCGGTGATGAAATACGGGAAATGCCCGGCGAACCGATGCAGATTCCGGTCGCGGTCGAAGCCGCCGAACCAGTAGAGCCCGGCCTGACGGTCGGCCCCGGGATCCACGTCGCGGAAGGTGCGGATCCAGTTGTCGGCCCGGCCACCGATGATCGTGAACGGCAGCGCCCGCGAGAACAGCAGTTCGCGATCGGCCGGCGGAATCTGATCGGGCCGCTGGGCGTCCAGTCCGTTCTGCAGGGCCTTCACCTGGGCGGCGAGCGCGCGGCCCGCGGCGGTCCGCACCGGCAGATACCGGCCGAGCAGCAGGATGGCCGCACCGCCGAGCGCGATGGCCACGCCGACCAGCGCATATCCGCCGGCGATGGCGAGGCCGACGGTCGCCCCCGCCCCGACCACCAGCAGCGCGATGCCGATCCAGAAGGCGAGCCCGCGCCGGTCGTGATCGATCAACGTGCCGCGCTCGAGCGCATCGCGGCGCAGCGCCGAGCGGACGGGCTCGGCGGCGACGCGTCCCGGCGCCCGCAGTTCCGACAGCAGCACCGAGTCGGCGCCCTCGGGCAGCAATGTCGTGTAGACGTGCTTTTCGTAGCTGCGCAGTTGATCGTCGACGGGATTCACCCGGGTGATGCGCCAGTCCGAATCGCTCACCGCGGCGATCCACAGGTAGCGCCGCACCGCCAGATCGACCACGGTGGCGGCGATATCGGCGGCATCGGCGGAGCCGTCGAGCAGCAGGCCCGCCTCACCGGGCAGGATGCCGTCGGGGGAGACGAATTCGCTGTGGTTTCCGTTGCGCTGCACCGGATCCAGGGTGTCGGTGGAGGTCAGGGCCGCGGCGTCCTGGCGGCGAGACCGGGCCAGATAGGCGCCGAAGGCGGCCAGCGCCGCCAGCAGGACACCGAAGGCGATCAGCACCGGTGCGGTGACGGCGAAGGCGCCTGATCCCCGGCCGCCGCGAATATCGGCGTTGGCCTTCACCGTGCCGGGCGGCACCTGCAGTGTCACATCGAGGATGTCACCTTTGTGCAGGTTCTCCTCGTGCATGGTGAGGACGCCGTCCGGTTCGACGCGGGCGTCGTTGCATTTGCGGGTGCTACCCACCGAGCCGACCGTGCAGTCGGCGATTCCCATCTGATAACTCGGGCTGATCACCGAACCGTCGAACGAGGCGACATCGGTGTTGATCACCCCCGTCCAGTGGAACAACTGCGTACCGGGCGCATCGGCGACCGTCCCGTGCACGGTGTACTTGAACGACGATTCCCCCGGCGGCGCGTCGACGCTGAACACATCGCCCGCCACCTTCGCCGAACCCGGTCCGGTACTGGAGATGTCGGTCACGCCGAAGCGCCGTTCACTGCCGTCGTCGCGTCCCACTCGCAGCGGCAGCGCCATGTGGAACTGCCCACCCGGCGGCACCTTCACGGTTTCGGCCACCTCGAGCAGACCGGCCTCGCTGAGTTTGACATCCGCGATGATCGACACACCCGTGGGCTCCTGCGCCCGAGCGGCCGGTGCTGCGGCGAACAGCCCGACCGCGGTCAACAACAGAGCGCCGAATGCGCCCCCCCGAAAGATCAGCATGGGGCAGTAGCTTAGCGGCGGGCCACTGTGCGAGCAGGGGTCGGCGAATCCGGTGGCTTGCTATTCTGCGTCGGCGGCTGTCGCCGGAGAGCGGTGGCTGTCGCCGGATGAGGAACGGACAAGGGGGAGTGGGGGAGTGAGTCGACCACCCTACGGGCACGGCCCGAATCCGCCGGGCGGACGGCCGGTTCCGCCGTATGGTCCGGGCGGTCCGCGGCGCCCGGGACCACCGCCGGGATACGGCCCCCCGCCAGGCCACTCGGCACCGCCCGGTTATCCGCCTCCACCTGCCTATTCGCCCCCGCCGGGTTACGCGGCGCCCGCCGGACCCCCGCCGCGCGGGTACACGCCGGCCGGTTACGGTGCGAATCCCGGATATGTTGCGGGACAGGGTTATCGGGCCGTCGCGCCGCCCGGTCATCGCCCGCCGATTCCGCCGCCGCGGCCGTACGGCCCGGCCGGCCCACGCCCCGCTCCGCCGCGCAAGCGAGGCGGGGGCTTCGGCGCGGTCGTCGTCGTGATCCTGCTGATCGTCACCTCGGGCCTCATCCGCTTCGCCGTGCGGACCGGATTCGACGCCGCCTCCCATACGGGGGAACACGGCAACTACAGCTACAACCCACCGCCCGGTAAGGATTCCGCGGGCGTCGCCGAAACCGGCGCCAATCCACTACTGGCCGACCCGGGTTCGCCGCTGAGTCCGGCGCGCTGCCCGTATACCCCGTGGAGTACGCAGGTCGACGCCGCGCGCGCATTCTTCGACAGTGCCGCGGCCTGTCTGGCCGACGCCTGGAAACCGGTGCTGGAGAACGCGAAATTGAGTTTCACGCCACCGAAACTCGTCGTCACCGCCACCACGACGGGCATCACCACGCCGTGCAGTGGGTCCAGCAGCAATTTCGCGGCCTTCTACTGCGGTGCGGATCAGACCATCTACATGCCGATCAGTCAGTTGCAGACCGATATGTTCCACGATCACTGGGAGATCTACCTCTCGGTCTTCGCCCACGAATACGGCCACCACATCCAGGCGCTGTCCGGAATCCTCGGCGCCGCGAACAAACAACGCCGCCAGACCGGCCTCTACAGCGACGAGGGGCTCGACCTCTCGCGACGAATCGAATTGCAGGCCAACTGTTTCGACGGCATGTACTTCGCGTCCTCGGCCGGCGGGAAATCGCTGACGCCGGTGCAGGCGCAGTCGGCGCGCAAGGACGCCTA
This sequence comes from Nocardia sp. MDA0666, assembly GCF_003023875.1. Lineage (NCBI taxonomy): Bacteria > Bacillati > Actinomycetota > Actinomycetes > Mycobacteriales > Nocardiaceae > Nocardia > Nocardia sp. MDA0666. Next base: position 109,557 of record NZ_PYHT01000021.1, on the reverse strand, counting down.
CGGCCGAGGTGACAGCGCCGGCGACATGCGCAGCCACGGCACCGCCGAACACGCCGGCGACTGGTGGAGTACCGGATTCGACAAGAACGCGACCGCGCCCTGCAACACCTTCATCGCGCCGTCCGGACAGGTGAGCTGAACCGCCATGCCGCAACCGCCGAGATATCCACCGCCGCACGGGGTTCCGCCCTACGGTCGCCCGCCCTACGCCCCGCCGCCCGGGTACGGGCCACCACCCGGATACGGCCCGCCCCCAGGGTATCCGCCACCCGGTCCGCGCCCACCGTACGGGGCGCCGCTACCGCCGCCGGGTGCGTATCCGGTCGGGCCGTACGGCGGACCGCCGTTGCCGCCGCCCGGCTATTACGGTCGTCCGTATCCGCCGCCGCGGTCCGGTGGCGGCGCGGCCGGGGCGGTCCTCGCCGTGCTGTTCGTCTTCGTGGTGGTGGGCGGGCTGGTCGCGTTCGCGACCATGGGAGGTCGTGACAATTCGTCGGCGTCCTATTCGACATCGACGCCGAGCTTCACGTATACGCCGCCCACATGGGCCACGAGCACCAGCGAAACCGCCACGACCACGCGATCCACGACGACGCCGTATCCGTCCACGACGAAGCCCTACTACCGCACGACGACTGTCGTGCCGACGACGAAACCGGCCGGCCCCCAGCCTGTTGCGGCCACGGCGGCCAATCCGATCTTCGACGATCACAACTCCGGGCTGATCAACATCTCCTGCGGCTACCCCCGATGGGGTGCCGATGTCGCGTCGGCGACAGCCTTCTTCCAGGCGGCGAAATCGTGTCTGGACCGGATGTGGCAGCCGGTACTCGCGGCGCAGAACCTCCCGTTCTCCAGTCCCACCGTGAGTGTTCCGGCGAGCGGCGCGAACGCGGCGTCACCGTGTGGCAGTTCCGGGAGTTACGCCGCGTTCTACTGCTCGGCGAACAATACGATCTACATGCCGCTGGATCACATTCAGACCGAGGTCTACGGCGACCGCTGGTACGTCTATCTCGGGGTCTTCGCGCACGAATACGGTCACCATGTGCAGGCCATCTCCGGCATCATGTCCAAGATGAGCCGAGACCGCTACAACTCGGGTGCCAATTCCGCTGCGGGATTGGAGCTTTCGCGCCGTCTGGAGTTGGAGGCGCAGTGCTTCGGCGGCATGTTCATCAGCTCCTCCGAGGTGGCGGGCACGGTCTCCAACGACCAGGCCTACTACGTGAAACAGGACAACTATCAACGCGGGGACGATCATTCCGACGTGCGCGACCACGGGGCCAACCAGCACTACGGGGCGTGGTACGCGCAGGGTGAGGACAACAACCGGACCTGGATGTGCAACACCTGGAATTCCCCGTCGGATTCGGTCTCGTGATCGGCTCCGGGACCTCCCGGGCCTGAGCGTTACCGTTCCTCGCGCAACCGCGCCAACCAGCGCGCACCCTCGTCGGGGTCCGGTGTCTCTCCGCCGATGACGTCCAGTACCGCATGCCCGAGACAGGCCGCCGCCATGACCCGGTCGGCGGCGGCCTCGGCATCGCCCCACGGCAGATGGGGTTTGGCGATGAGTAGTGACGCGATACCGTGCGCGGCGGCCCACAGCTCGAGCACCAGCGGCATCGGGTCGCCGGCTGCGATCACACCGGCGTCCATCGCCTCCCGCACGGTGTGCGAAAACCGTTGGAACGCACCACTACCCAGCACCACATCCACCGCCGAGGGGCCTTCTCCGGGTGAGGCGGCGGTGGCGACGCGGTATTGACCGGGGTGCTGCAGGGCGAAGCGCACGTAGGCCAGGCCCTGCTGACGCAACCGGGACATGGGCGAGACGGTGGGATCGCTCGCGGCGCCGATGGCGGCGTCGAGATCTTCGAACACCTCCGCCACCGCGGCATCGATGAGGTCGTCCTTGTCGGCGAAGTGGCGGTAGATCGACGGTGCGGTGACGCCGACCAGCCCGCCGACCTCACGAATCGACACCGACTCGGCATTACCGGTGCGCGCCAGCAACTCTCGTGTCGCGGCCAGGATCTCGGCCCGCAGCTCGGTGCCGGAGCCGCGGGCCGAACGGGGACGGCCGGAACGCGTCACAGCCGCCCCGCCGGAGCCGGTTCCGCGGTCGGTTGCGCCGCGGGCGTGGGATGTTCGGTGAGGCCGAACCGTTCGTGCCAGCGCGCCAACGGCCCCGGGGCCCACCAGTTTCCGCGGCCCATCAGGCGCATGACGGCCGGAACCAGCAGCATGCGGATGACGGTGGCGTCGGCGAGCACGGTGATCGTGAGGCCGAGTCCGAACATCTGCATGAACGACACCTTCGCGGTGATCATGGCGCCCAGCACGATCGCCATCAACAGCGCGGCCGCGGTGACGATGCGCCCGGTCCGGGCGACGCCGATGGCCACCGAACGGTCGTTGTCCGCGCCGGTGCGGTCGGAGGCCAGCCAGGCCTCGCGGATGCGGGAGAGCAGGAACACCTCGTAGTCCATCGACATGCCGAAGGCCAGGCAGAACATCAGAATCGGCATGGTCGGCACCAGGAAGCCGGTGGGCGTGAAGCCGAGCAGTCCCGAGAAATGTCCCTCCTGGAAGATCCACACCATCATCCCGAACATCGCGGTGAGTGACAGCGAGTTGATCACCACGGCTTTCAACGGGAGCACCACGCTGCCGGTGAACAGGAACAGGACCACGAAGGTCGCGAGTGCGATCAGCGCGATCGCCAGCGGCAACCGTTGTCCCAGTGCGTTCAGTGAGTCCACGTTCATCGCCGCCGCACCGCCGAACAGCGCCGGCGAGGGCGCGGGCACATCGCGCAACGCCTGCAACTGATCCTTGGCCTGTGGCGAGTAGGGATCGAATGCCGATGTGACGGTGAGGTATTGACCCGAGTCGTTGGCCATGCCCGGCGTGGCGCCGCCCATCCGCGCGCCGGACACGTAGACACCGCTGCTGGACAGCACCGCGTTCACGCCCTCGACCTTCGACAGTGCCGTGGCATAGCCGCTGATCGCCTGGGGTTCGCTCGGTGCGCCCGGCAGCACGATCGTCGTTCCCGTTCCGGAATTCACGGCCGGGAACTCGGCTCGCAGTTCGTCGCCGACCGCGCGGCTGGTCGAACCGGTGGGCAGCACCCGGTCGTCGGGATAGCCGAATTTCACCCCGAGGAACGGCGCGCCGACCGCGAGCAGCACCGCGATGATCGCGACGGAGACCGGCAACGCCCGCCGCATCACCCAGGTGACCGTGCGATACCAGCCGGATTCCCGCTCCGGTCGCGAGGTGGGCTCGGGCCGCCCGAACAGTTTCCGGATCGCCACTCGCAGATTCCAGGAATTGATCCGATCGCCGAGCAGCACCAGCACCGCGGGCAGGATCACGATCGAGGCGATCGCCGCGGCCGCCACCACGGCGACCCCGGCATAGGCGAACGACTTCAGGAAGTACATGTCGAAGACGCTGAGCACCGCCAGCGCGAGCGCGACCGTCAGCGCCGAGAACAGCACCGTTCGCCCCGCGGTCTGCACCGCGCGTACCGCCGCCGCCTCGTGGCCGGAGCCGGCGGACAATTCCTCGCGGTATCGGCTGACGATGAACAGGCTGTAGTCGATCGCCAGGGCGAGTCCCAGCGCGGTGGTCATATTCAGCGCGTAGATCGACACATCGGTGAAGAGGGTGAAACCGCGCAGAATCGCGAGCGTGCAGAGAATCGCGAAGATTCCGACCGCGAGCGGCAGCGAGGCCGCGATGACGCTGCCGAACACCAGGATCAGCACGATCGCCGTCAGCGGGACCGCGATGCCCTCGGCCATCGCCAGATCCTTGGTGACCTGGTTGTTGACATCGTGGTAGACGGCGGCGATTCCGCCCGCCTGCACGGTCACCCCGGGTGTGGAGACGGGCAGGGTGCTCGCGATCTCACCGGCGGTGCGCTGAGCCTTGTCGTCGCCGCCCGTCAGGTAGGCCATGACCAATGCGCTCTTGCCGTCGGTACTGCGGAGGGCGGCGGCCAGTTGCGGTGGACTGGTCCAATACGAGCGGACGCCGACGGTATCGGAGCGACTGCCGAGCCGGGCGGCGATATCGGCGCCGACCGCACGGGCCGCGGCCGACTCCACGCCCTCGTCGGCGTGCACGAGCAGCACCAGATTGGGCTGGGCGCCGTTGAACTGATCGGCCACCAGCTGTGCCGCGCGGGTCGATTCGGCCTTGTCCGAGGTGAATCCGCCGGCTTGCAGATGGGCCGTGACCGTCGCGCCGAATCCGCCGCAGATCAGTGCCAGGGCGAGGGCGGCTAGAAGCACCCGTTTCGGATACCGCGTAGCGAGCCGTGCGATTCGGGTCAGCATGAGTGCTCCTCGGGCGGCCGGTATGGGTAACGGTGTTAGCGTAACGCCGTTACCCCAGCGTGGCGCAAGAGGAGGGGCCGATCGGCGTCAGCGATCCGCGTCACCGGCGGGACGCTCCCCGCCGCCGTGCGGATGATGGCCGAACAGGCCCCGCGGCGCGTGGCCGTGCACGCCCTCGACATAGGCGGTCTCGGCGTGCAGCGCGAAGTCGATACCGGCGACCTCGTCCTCCTTGCTGACCCGGAAGCCCATCACCCGATCGATCACCTTGCCGATCAGATAGGAGACGCCGAAGGCCCACGCCGCGACCACCACGACGCCGACCGCCTGTTTGCCGAGCTGCGCGAGTCCGCCGCCGTAGAACAAACCCCGCGATCCGCCGGTCATCACCCGGTTCGCGAGCAGTCCGATCAGCAGGGTGCCGACCACGCCGCCGGTGAAGTGCACGCCGACCACATCGAGCGAATCGTCGTAGCCCGCCTTGAATTTCCAGCCGACGGCGAACGAACAGACCACACCCGCCGCCAGGCCCACGATCACCGCGCCGAGCGCGTTGACCGAACCGCACGAGGGCGTGATCGCGACCAATCCGGCGACCGCGCCGGAGGCCGCACCGAAGGTGGTCGGGCGCCCGTCGCGCATCTGCTCGACGATCAACCAGCCGAGCATGCCCAGACAGCCCGCGACCAAGGTGTTCAGGAACACCGCGGCGGCCAGTCCGTCGGCCTTGAACGCGGATCCGGCGTTGAAGCCGAACCAGCCGAACCACAGCAGTCCGGCGCCCAGCAGCACGAACGGCAGATTGTGCGGGCGCATCGCGTCCACCTTGAACCCGATCCGCGGTCCCAGGACCAGGGCCAAGGCGAGAGCCGAAGCGCCGGAAGCGATTTCGACCACCAGGCCGCCGGCGAAATCGAGTACGCCGAAGGAGGCCAGCCAGCCGTTCGGACCCCAGACCCAGTGTGCGATCGGCGCGAACACCACCAGTGCCCACACCGGGACGAACACCATCCACGCGGAGAACTTGGCGCGATCGGCGATGGCGCCGCTGACGAGCGCCACGGTGAGGATCGCGAAGGTCAGCTCGAAGGTCGCGTACAGCAGTTCCGGAACGCCGCTGCGCACGGTGCCCGGGGTGATGCCGGTCATCGCGAAATGTTCCAGCCCGCCGATCAACCCGCCGCCGGCGTCGTCACCGAAGGCCAGGGTGTAGCCGAACAGCAGCCACACCACGGTCACCAGCGGGATGGAGATGAAGCTCATCATCAGCATGTTCAGTACGCCGGTCGTGCGCACCATGCCGCCGTAGAAGATCGCCAGGCCGGGGGTCATGAGCAGGACCAGCGCGGTGCTGGTCAACAGCCACGCCGTGGCGGCGGGGTCGATGGTCGGGGGCACGGACAACTCCTTTTCCACACGCGTTCGCGTGGCAAGAAACTACCGAACCCCCGGTATTGCGCTGATGAGCGAGTCTGGTACTTCCGTTCGGATTCAATTCCCGCGCTTGCGGGCCTGCCGGGTCAGCGCGCGCCGACCGCGGGCTCCGGGGACCGGCAGATCGTCCTCGAGCGCGAGCCATTGCGCGGTGACGAGCCACTGCTGCTGGGCGCGAGCGTCGGCGGTGTCGTTGAAGACGCGGCGGCCGCGGTCGTCGCGCAGCTCGTGCGCGAGGATCGACCAGCGCGGCGGGCGGCCGTGCGTGGTGCGGTAGGTGTCCAGGAACTCGGCCACGAGGGTGCCGATGGTGTTGACCGGGCGCAGCGACACGCGGTTGCCGTATTTCGCGGAGTGGAAACGCCGGGCCGCGCACAGCGATCGCGGCGTGGCATCGAAGGCTATCCATCCCGCGCGCTGCGCCCGTTCGACCAGCCACAGATGTTTGACCGCGTTCGGGGCGATATCGCCGACGCGTTCGCGGATCAGCGTCACCATCGGTTCGGCGGCGAGAATATCGCGGCGGGTGGGTCCCATCGCGTGGGTGTTTCGATAGTCCTCGGTCAACTCGGCGAGGGTGCGGCCGAATTCGTCGATACTGCGCTGCGCGCGCCGGCCCAGCCGTTCGATGCGTGCGGCCTCGGCGCGTATCCGATTCTGCGCGATCAGGGTGTCGATGGCCGGCAGGGTCGGAACCTGGCCGCGGTCCAGCAATTCGAGAATGGCGCCCGCGGTGGCCGGATCGGCCGCGGCCGATACCGGCAGCGAATCGCGGTTGCGCGAGAAATCCCGGGGGCTGATGGCGCGGCGGAGCAGATCGGTGGCCGCCCGATCGCCGGCGAAATCGGTGTGTGAGAGCCAGGCGGCGGCGATGTCGTCACACGACGGCACGGTCGTCATAACCCGTCATTACCTCCGAAACATTGTTGTGCCCCGGTCGGGATGAGGGACCGACCGGGGACACCAACCTGATGAAGGTTTGGCTACCGAAGTTGCCGAAATCAACGTTAGTCAGCGGAGCGGACCGGGCGCTAATCGGGTGACGGAATCGTTACGTCCATAATTCCGGCCGCAAACGGGGAGCGCGTCCGAAAGTTTTCGTCACTCGGCGGCTCACAGACGAAATCGGAGTTATTTTCACATTGTTTCCGATTGTCGGGCGGGAACCGATTGCCGACCAGGTCGGTTGTCCGCGCCGAGATCGGACGAAGAGAATGCTTGTGATGTATATCATAGTTTATATATGGCCGCGATTGATTCGGCGGGTGGGGTGGATACCCGGTGCGCGAATGGTTTCCTGTCGGTGTTCGCCGGTACCCTCGGGCCGTGGCTCTGTACCGGAAGTATCGACCGGCAACCTTCGCCGAGGTAGTGGGGCAGGAGCACGTCACCGATCCGCTGAGTACCGCGCTCGACACCGGGCGGATCAGTCATGCCTACCTGTTCTCCGGCCCGCGAGGTTGTGGCAAGACCTCCTCGGCGCGCATCTTGGCGCGCTCGCTCAACTGTGTCGAGGGCCCGACCTCGCGACCGTGCGGAGTGTGCCCGTCGTGCGTCGCGCTGGCCCCGGGCGGGCCCGGCAATCTCGACGTCATCGAACTCGACGCCGCCAGCCACGGCGGTGTGGACGACACCCGTGAGCTGCGCGATCGTGCGTTCTACGCACCCGCCGAATCGCGGTACCGCGTCTTCATCGTGGACGAGGCGCATATGGTCACCACGGCCGGATTCAACGCGCTGCTGAAGATCGTCGAGGAGCCGCCGGCCCATCTGATCTTCATCTTCGCCACCACCGAGCCGGACAAGGTGCTGCCGACCATTCGCTCGCGCACCCATCACTATCCGTTCCGGCTGCTGCCACCGGCCACCATGCGCGGGCTGCTCGGCAAGATCTGCGAGCAGGAGCAGGTGCAGGTCGAGGAATCGGTCTATCCGCTGGTGATCCGGGCCGGCGGTGGTTCACCGCGCGACAGCCTCAGCGTGCTCGATCAGCTGCTGGCCGGCGCCGGCGCCGAAGGTGTCACCTATCCCCGGGCGCTGGCCCTGCTCGGCGTCACCGATATCGCGCTGATCGACGAGGCCGTCGACGCGCTGGCCGCCGACGACGGCGCGGCCCTGTTCGCCACCGTCGATCGGGTGGTGGAGGCCGGCCACGATCCCCGCCGCTTCGCTACCGACCTGCTCGAACGCATCCGCGATCTGATCCTGCTGCGTGCGGTTCCCGATGCCGCCGAACGCAATCTGGTCACCGGCCCCGGCGATGTCATCGACCGGATGTCGGCCCAGGCCGACCGCATCGGCCCGGCCACCCTGGCCCGCTACGCGGAGCTGCTGCACGAGGGCCTCGGCGAGATGCGTGGCGCGACCGCACCCCGCCTCCTGCTCGAGGTGGTGTGTGCCCGCATGCTGCTGCCCTCGGTCTCGGCGGCCGAATCGGCGGCGTTGCAGCGGCTGGAACGCCTGGAGCGGCGGATGGAGGCGGGTGGAGTCCCGGCGGCCGCACCCGCCGCCGCGCCGCAGCCCTCCGCCGCGCCCGCCGCTTCGGCGCCGGAGTCTGCCGGTGAAGCGGCCCGGTCGTCCGGAGAGCCGCGTCGCCGTGGCGCGGAAGCCCTCGCCGCGCTGCGGGAGAAGAAGAGCGCGCCGCATCCGGCGCAGCGGGCGCAGTCGCCGACCGGCCCGCAATCACCGGCGGCGCCGCAATCACAGAACGAATCGGAAGATCAACGGCCGCAAGGAGTTTCGGCCGAGACGCAGGATGCGCCCCCGGCGGCGGCCGATCGCCCGATTTCTGACGACCGACCCGGTACCGCCGGCATTCCGGCGAGCGGTGAGCAAGTCTCCGGGACCGGCTCCGTAGCCGTCGGTGCCGTATCGGCCGACAGTGAAACCTTCCGCCCGGCGTCGGTCGGCGCGGCAGCAAGTGAAAAGCCCACGGTGACAACCGCTTCCGGTGACGAATCAGGAAATGCGGAACAGGTCGCCGGGGCCGAGTCGGACGGTGCGTCTCCCTCCGGCGCGCAGCCGGTGACCGACACCGAGCGACATGCCGGAACGGCGGAGGTTGCTCTCGATCCGGGCGCAGCCGAGTCGGTCGCCGTCCATCAGCCGCCCGCTGCGGATTCCGTCGCCCGGCCGGAATCGTCCGACCTGACGCATCCCGCACCCGGCGATGCCGTCTCCACTGTCCATCGAGGCGAATCGGTGTCGGCCGGAACCGACGACGCCGCCGAGCGCGGCCACCGTGCGCCGAACGCGACCGCTTCCGGCGACGTCGCCAACCGCCCCGAAACGGGAGGCGCGTCGGGCGCGGCCGCCGAAGGAACCTTTTCCGATCACGACTCGGAGCCGGCCGGTGTGGCACCCCGGTCGACCGGTGCCGCGAGTTCGAACGGTCCGGATGCCGTCGCGGGTCCGGATTCCGACGCTGCCCGGTCTGCCACCGCCGAGTCGGCTTCGGCCGACAGCCCGGAGACGCGGGATCGGTCGGATGCGGACGGGGCGGACCGGATCGCGGATGCGCCCGCGGAGCCGGTGACGTCGCCCGGGGAGGCCGGCAGTGGCGATGTCCTGCGGGAGATCGAGGCGGCCTGGGCCGATATCCGGGCCAAGGCGCGGGAATCCAGTGCCGCCTTGCACGCGCTTCTCTCGGGTGCGGTGGGGGCCGTCCGGGTCGAGGGCGACACGATCGTGTTCGCGCATCCGCATGCTCCGCTCGCGCAGCGGTTGTCGATCACGCAGAACATCGATGCCGTGCGGGCCGCGGTGCACGCGGTGATCGGCCGGCCGTACGGCGTCCGGTGGGAAGTCGGGGCGGGTGACACCGGTGCGCGTTCCCGTGGTGCGGCGTCCGAGCGACCTGCGCGAGGCGGTGCCGAACCGTCGGCCGGCCGTGGTGGGCGTGGGGACAATCCGGGTCAGTCGCAGCCGCCGCGATTCGTCCGGCCCAGCCAGAGCCAGGCGCACTCGGCGGAGGGCGAGACCCGTGGCGGTCAGACCGATACCCGGGGCGCCGCGGCCGATCGTCGCGACGGTCAGGGGCAGGGACAGCGGCGGGAGTTCCGCCCGCCTCGCGGTGCCGGCGCCGCCGACCGAACCGCGCCCGACGACGATATTCCGCCGCCCGAGGCGCCGGACCTTCCGGACGACCCCGGGCCGTCGGACTACTCGCCGGTAGGTTACGACGGTGTCCCACCTGCGTTGACGCCGGAAGAAGAGCAGGAGATGCTCGCGGAATCGGCGCGGCCGGTCCCGCCGGAACAGCGCCGCGACCCCGATGAGGTGGCCTTGGAGTTGCTGCGAACTGAGTTGGGTGCCACACATCTGGGTGGTTGACAGTCACCTGCCGGAATACGTTAAGTTAACCGGAGTTCGCATCCCGCTGTACTATGAACGGGTGGTCGTCAGCATCGGTGCTACGAGGTTCTATGGTATGCCCAGGCATACGGGCATCCCGGAGCCGCGTAGGTCGATGCGTGTCGGCGTTTGTACAGCGTTATGCGCTCGGCGGACTTCCGGAGGGAACCGTGTGTGACCTCCCGGTTCGCCGGTGTGGTGTGCCTGAGGGCTCGCCGGGATCGAACACGGTCGGTCGGATGGCCGGTCGGCACCTTTAAGGAAGGAAACACTCCGATATGACCACAGAGGCCTACATTTTCGAGGCCATCCGCACCCCGCGCGGCCGCAACAAGAAGGGCTCGCTGCACTCGGTCAAGCCGATCGATCTGACGACCGGTCTGGTCCAGGAGCTGCGCAACCGCTTCCCGAACCTCGACGAGGATCGCATCTCGGACATCATCCTGGGTGTCGTGTCGCCGATCGGTGACCAGGGTGCCGACATCGCCCGTACCACCGTGCTGACCGCCGGCCTGCCCGACACAGTCGGCGGTGTGCAGATCAACCGCTTCTGCGCCTCCGGCCTCGAGGCCGTGAACATGGCCGCGCAGAAGGTCCGCTCCGGCTTCGAGGACCTGGTCATCGCCGGTGGTGTCGAGTCGATGTCGCGCGTGCCGATGGGCTCCGACGGCGGTGCGCTGTTCGCCGACCCGGCCACCAGCTACGACCTCTACATCGCGCCCCAGGGCATCGGCGCCGACCTGATCGCCACCATCGAGGGCTTCACCCGCGAGGACGTCGACAAGTTCGCCGTGCGCTCGCAGGACCTGGCCGCGCAGGCGTGGTCCGGCGGCTACTTCGCCAAGTCCGTCGTGCCGGTCAAGGACATCAACGGCCTGACCGTGCTGGACCAGGACGAGCACATGCGTCCGGGCACCACCGTCGAGGATCTGGCCAAGCTGAAGCCGTCCTTCGCGGGCATCGGCGAAATGGGTGGCTTCGACGCGGTCGCGCTGCAGAAGTTCCACTACATCGAGCAGATCGACCACGTGCACCACGGCGGTAACAGCTCGGGCATCGTCGACGGCGCCGCGCTGGTGCTGATCGGCACCGAGGAGGCCGGCGCCGCCTCGGGTCTGACCCCGCGCGCCCGCATCGTCGCCACCGCCACCAGCGGCGCCGACGCCACCATCATGCTCACCGGCCCGACCCCGGCGGCGCACAAGGCGCTGGCCAAGGCCGGTCTGTCGGTCGACGACATCGATCTGTTCGAGATCAACGAGGCCTTCGCCTCGGTCGCGCTGAAGTTCCAGAAGGATCTGAAGATCCCGGACGAGAAGCTGAACGTCAACGGCGGCGCCATCGCGATGGGCCACCCGCTGGGCGCCACCGGCGCGATGATCACCGGCACCATGGTCGACGAGCTGGAGCGCCGCAACGCCCGCTACGCCCTGGTGACCCTGTGCATCGGCGGCGGCATGGGTGTGGCCACCATCATCGAGCGCGTCTGATCCCCACCCTTCACATTCTCCAGGAGAACGAAAAACTATGACAGAGAACATGATCGGCTGGGAAAAGGACGCCGACGGCATCGTCGTGCTGACCATGGACGACCCGAACCAGGGCGCCAACACGATGAACGAGCTCTACAAGAGCTCGATGCACGCCACGGTGGACCGCCTGGTGGCCGAGGTCGACGACATCACCGGTGTCGTCATCACCTCCGCGAAGAAGACCTTCTTCGCCGGCGGTGACCTCAAGAACATGATGAAGACCACTCCGGAGAACGCTCCGGACATCATGGAAGAGCTCACCAGCATCAAGGCCGACCTGCGTCGCCTCGAGACCCTGGGCAAGCCGGTCGTGGCCGCCATCAACGGCGCCGCGCTCGGCGGTGGCCTGGAGATCGCGCTGGCCACGCACTACCGCATCGCCGCCGACGTCAAGGGCGTGCAGATCGGTCTGCCCGAGGTCTCGCTCGGCCTGCTCCCGGCCGGTGGCGGTGTCACCCGCATCACCCGCATGCTCGGCATCGCCGACGGCCTGATGAGCGTGCTGCTGCAGGGCAACAAGTTCAACGCACAGAAGGCCAAGGCCAAGGGCCTGGTCAACGAGGTCGTCGGCAGCGTCGAGGAGCTCGTCCCGGCCGCCAAGGCGTGGATCAAGGACAACAAGGACAACGCCGAGGCCGCCACCCAGCCGTGGGACCGCAAGGGCTACAAGATTCCGGGCGGCTCGCCGTCGAGCCCGGCGCTGGCCGCCAACCTGCCGGCCTTCCCGGCCAACCTGCGCAAGCAGCTCAAGGGCCAGAACATGCCGGCGCCGCGGGCCATCATGGCCGCCGCGGTCGAGGGCGCGCAGGTCGACTTCGACAACGCGTCGCTGATCGAGTCGCGTTACTTCGTCTCGCTGCTGACCGGCCCGGTCGCGAAGAACATGATCCAGGCGTTCTTCTTCGACCTGCAGGCCATCAACAACGGTGGTTCGCGTCCGAAGGACGTGCCCAAGCGTGAGATCAAGAAGATCGGCGTGCTCGGCGCCGGCATGATGGGCGCGGGCATCGCCTACGTCTCGGCCAAGGCCGGCTACGAGGTCGTGCTGAAGGACGTCTCCCAGGAGAACGCCGACCGCGGCAAGCAGTACTCGGTGAAGATCGAGGAGAAGGCGCTCTCGCGTGGCAAGACCACCGAGGAGAAGTCCAAGGCGCTGCTGGATCGCATCCACCCGACCGCCGACCCCCAGGATCTGGCCGGTGTCGACTTCGTGATCGAGGCCGTCTTCGAGAACCCCGACCTGAAGGCCAAGGTCTTCCAGGAGATCGAGGACGTCGTCGACGCCGACGCGCTGCTGGGCTCCAACACCTCCACCCTGCCGATCACCCTGCTGGCCAACGGTGTGAAGCGGGCCGAGGACTTCATCGGCATCCACTTCTTCTCCCCGGTCGACAAGATGCCGCTGGTGGAGATCATCCGTGGTGAGAAGACCTCCGACGAGGCGCTGGCCCGGGTGTACGACTACACCCTCGCGATCCGCAAGACTCCGATCGTGGTCAACGACAGCCGCGGCTTCTTCACCTCTCGCGTCATCGGCACGTTCATCAACGAGGCCATCATGATGCTCGAGGAGAACATCGACCCGCAGACCATCGAGCAGGCCGGTCTGCAGGCGGGCTACCCGGCCGCGCCGCTGAAGCTGAGCGACGAGCTCAACTTCGAGACCATGCAGAAGATCTTCAAGGAGACCAAGGAGGCCGCCGAGAAGGACGGCCTCGCGATCTCCGCCGCTTCGCTGGCCTCGGGCCGCGTGGTCGAGACCATGATCGACAAGTTCGATCGCAAGGGCAAGCTGCACGGTGCGGGCTTCTACAACTACGCCGACGGCAGGACCGCCGGCCTGTGGGAGGGCCTGCGCGACGCCTTCAACTCCAAGCGTGAGCTGCCCGAGGGCGTCACGCTGCAGGATCTGAAGGACCGCATGCTGTTTATCGAGGCCATCGAGACCCAGAAGTGCTTCGACGAAGGCGTGCTGACCAGCACCGCCGACGCGAACATCGGCTCGATCTTCGGTATCGGCTACCCGGCCTGGACCGGTGGTGTGCACCAGTTCATCGTCGGCTACCCGGGTGGCACGGAGGGCTTCGTCGCCCGTGCCGACGAGCTGGCCGCGAAGTTCGGCGAGCGCTTCCAGGTGCCGGACTCGCTGCGCAAGTAAGGTTCTCGCTACGCCGAGATTCCCTGCGACGGCCCGGATCACGTTCCCGCGTGATCCGGGCCGTTTGTTGTCTCGTCGCCCTCGCCCGCGTGGGCGCGGCGGACGGAAACGGTGGCGACTCGAAGCGAGCGGAACTGCGCCCGGACGCGTACGGACCGCGCTACGTTGGAATGAGGGCGCGACGTTCGAGGTGGCCAGATGAACCCACAAACGGGCAAGGTCCCCAGTACGGACGACCCCGCGGCGGACTCGGAAGCGGCCGCGGGGGCGAATACCCAGCGCTACCAACCGATTCGCATCGCCGACGAACTCGAGGCGATGGGGCTGTTCGATGCCCAGGAGATCGGGCGCGGCGGTTTCGGGGTGGTCTATCGCTGTGCGCAGCGGGCGCTGGATCGCGTGGTGGCGGTGAAGGTGCTGTCCTCGGAGATCGACGAGGAGAGCCGGGAGCGGTTCCTGCGTGAGGAACATGCCATGGGCCGGCTGTCGGGCCATCCGAATATCGTCGACGTCCTGCAGGTCGACGTCACGCCCAGCGGCCTGCCGTTCCTCGTCATGCCGTTCGCCGTGCACGGCTCGCTGGAACAGCTGATTCGCGACCACGGCCCGCTGAGCTGGTCGGATTCGCTGCGGGTCGGCGTGAAACTCGCGGGCGCGATCGAGAGCGCACATCGCGTGCACGTCCTGCATCGCGATGTGAAACCGGCGAACGTGCTGCTGAGCCGCTACGGCGAACCGCAGCTGACCGATTTCGGCATCGCGCGCATCCCGGGTGGCTTTCAGACCTCGACCAGCATGATCACCGGATCGCCGGCCTTCACCGCGCCCGAGGTGCTCAAGGGCGAAGAACCGACCGTGCGGTCCGATGTGTACGGTTTGGGTGCCACGCTGTTCGCGCTGCTGACCGGGCATGCCGCCTTCGAACGCCGCTCCGGTGAGCGCGTGGTCGCCCAATTCCTGCGGATCACCACCCAGCCGGTTCCCGACCTGCGCGAACAGGACATTCCGGCCGATGTGGCGGGCGTGATCGAATCGGCGATGGCTCAGGATCCCGCCGATCGCCCGGCTTCGGCCCTGGAATTCGGGCAGGAGATGCGTGCCGTGCAGATCGCGCACGGCGAGACGGCCGACGAGATGGCTCTGCTCGACGGCGAAACGACCGACGGCCGCACGGCCGAACCCGACGCGACGGCGTATCCGATCACCTCACGCCGCAGCCGCGCGGTCCTCGGCCTGCCCGCGCTGCGCACTCCGGGGCCGCCCGGTCTGGCCCAGCCCCCGACGCTACCGCCCACGGCCGCAACGAAATTCCGTCCGCCGACCCCGGCCCGCGAGCCGATTCCCCGGCCTCGGCTGCTCGATATCCTGCGCACGGGTGGCCGCCGCCGGCTGGCCGTGATCCACGGACCGGCGGGTTTCGGAAAAAGTACGATCGCCGCCCAGTGGCGCACCGAACTCACCGCCGACGGCATCGCGGTGGCGTGGATCGGAATCGATCACGACGACGACAACGAGGTGTGGCTGCTGGCCCATCTGATCCAGGCCATCCGGCGGGTGGCGCCGGATATCGGTTCCGGGCTGGCGGAGGTGCTCGAGGAGCGTCCCGCGGAGGCGATGCCCTATGCGATCTCCACGCTGATCGACGAGATCCACAGTGGCGGCCAGGTCGTCGTGGTGGTGGTGGAGAATTGGGATCGGGTCACCGACGAAGGCGCGCACCGGGTGATGGATGCGTTGCTGGAGAACGGATGTCACCATCTGCGCTTCGTGATCACCACCCGCGAGCAGGCCGGTCTGCCGCTGAGCCGGATGCGGGTGTGCGACGAGCTGGTCGAGATCGGCAGTCACGAACTGCGGCTCACGCTCGCCGAGACGCGGCAGATCCTGTTGGAGCGCAACAAGTTTCCGCTCACCGATGAACAGGTCGAGCAGATCCACGCCGCGACCGACGGATGGCCGGCCGCGATCCAGCTGGTCAGCTTGTCGCTGCGCGGGGCCACCACGGGCGCACCGGTGGATCCGGCGCAGCTGATCGCCCATCTGTCCGGCGGAAACCAGGCCATTCGGGAGTATCTGGCCGAGAACGTGCTGGCGGGGCTCGAACCGCGCATGCTCGAATTCCTGATGTCGATCTCGGTCGCGGAGAAGCTCAACGGCGGGCTGGCTACGGCGCTCAGCGGCGAGCCGGATGCCGAGCAACTGCTGGAGCAGGCGCAACAGCGCGAGCTGTTCGTCACCCGCGTCGAACACGATCCGGGCTGGTTCCGGATCCAGCCGCTGTTCGCCGAGCAGTTGCGTGCCCGGCTCGAACGAGTGCATCCGGGCAAGTTGAAGTCGTTGCACCGCAAGGCTTCCCGCTGGTACGCCGAACATCAGCAACTGCGCAAGTCGGTGGACCATGCCCTGGCCGCGACCGACCTGAAGATGGCGGTGGATCTGGTCGAGAACGGCGGCATGGATCTGATCGACACCTCCCGCCTGGCGACCCTGCTCGGCACCGTGTCCAAACTTCCTGTGCAGCAGGTGACTTCGCGGTCGAAGCTGTTGATGACACTGGCCCGGGCCAATATCAATCTGCAGCAGTCCGGAGCGGCTCGCACGGCGCTCGGGCGACTGTCGAATATGCTCGCCCGCAGCTCACCCTCGGACGCCGATGCCACCCGCCAGCGGTGTGAGGCCGCGGTGTTGTCGGCCGCCGACCTGGTGGCCCGCGACCGCACCGACGGTGTGCTGGAGAAGGTGCTGCCGTGTCTGGAGGAGCCCGACGAACTGCCGCCGTGGACGGTGTCCACCGCTGCGAATCTGGTGTCGTTCGTGCGGTTGTGCGATTTCGATTTCGACGGTGCGCTCTCCATCCAGGACTGGGCCGCGCCCTATCACAGCAGGTCCAAGGATCCGCTCGGTGTGGTGCTGGGTCTGCTCAACACCGGCGCGGTGGCCTATGAACAGCTCGATATCGACACCGCCACCCGGTGTTTCGAGAAGGCCTGGCAGATCGGGCGGGAGCGCTCGGGCCCGCGTTCGCACGCGGTGCGGGTGTCCGCGGCGCTGCTGGGGGAGCTGACCTATCGGCGCGGCGATCTGGAGGCGGCGGACCGGCTGCTCGAGCAGAGCCATCGGTTGCCGGCGCGGATCGGTGCGGTGGATTTCATGATCACCACCTTCGTCGTGGGTGCACGAGTCAAGGCCGTGCTCGGCGATACCGAGACCGCGCGCGCCCGGCTCGACGAGGGCGCGCGGATGGCCGCCGAGCGCAAACTTCCGCGCATGGCCGCCCATATCCGGGCGGAACGGCTGCGGTTGGGGCTGGTCGAACCACCCGCCGGGCCGGAGCCGCCCGCCCCGGTGCTGCGCCAGTCCGCCGGCACCGTCGCGCTCACCGCGGAGGCCGAGGAGGTCGCGGCCGTGCGCGTGCTGCTGGCGCGGCACTATTGCGGTCTGGACGGGAAGAACGTGGCGGCCGAGGGCCTCGAATCGGCGGTGAAACGGGCGCGCGCGCTCTACGGCCGGATGGTCGAACAGAACCGTCCCCGAGCGGAATTGGATGCCGCGCTGCTGCTGGTCGAATGCCTCTCGGTCGCCGGATGGAACGGCGAGGCGATCACCTCACTGCTGCCGGCGCTGGACCGCTGTGCCCGATTGGGCTGGACCAGACCACTTCTCGACGCCGGCCCGGAGTTGAGCTATCTGCTGCATTCACTGCGTGACGACGTACTGCTCGCCGGTGAGGGCACCGGATCGTTCGATATTCCGCGACCGTTCCTGAACGCGCTGCTGCACTGAGAACGCCGGCGGGCCGGATTCGTCACCACGAATCCGGCCCGCCGGCAACACATTTCGTGCAAGCTCAGGCGTTCCACCACGGACGAAGCGGCACGTCCCAGGTCTGCTTGTCCCCGAGCTTCATCCCGAGCACCTGGTGCAGCTGCACCACGTTGCGCTCGAAGCCCAGCTGGGAGCCGGCCATGTACAGACCCCACACCTTGGCGGTACCCTCACCGACCTCCGCGACGCACTCGTCCCAGTTCGCGACCAGGTTCTTGCACCATTCGTGCAGGGTCAGCGCGTAGTGCGGGCGCAGATTCTCCTCGTGCACCACCTCGAGCCCGATGTTCTGGATATCGGTGATGATGCGCCCGGATCCGATCAGCTCCCCGTCCGGGAAGACGTAGCGGTCGATGAAGTCGCCGGCCTTCGTCGTACGGGTGTTGTCGGGGCGGGTGATGCAGTGGTTCAGGAACAGGCCGCCGTCGCGCAGCTTGCTCTTGATGAAGCCGAAGTAGCTCGGGTAGTTCTGCACCCCGATGTGCTCGGTGAGGCCGATCGAGGACAGCGCGTCGAAACCGGATTCGGCGATATCGCGGTAGTCGCTGTGGCGGACCTCGGCCAGCTCCTGCAGACCATCCTCGACGATCTTGGCCTGCGCCCATTCGGCCTGTTCCTTGGACAGGGTGGCGCCGATGACCTTGACGCCGCGCCGGGCCGCGTAGCGGACCATGCCACCCCAGCCGCAGCCGATATCGAGAAGTCGATCGCCTTCCTTCAGCCGCAATTTCTCGAACACCAGGCGGTACTTGTTCTCCTGGGCTTCTTCGAGGGTCTGGTTCTCGTCGGCGTAGCAGGCGCAGGTGTAGGTCATCGACGGGCCGAGCACCAGTTCGTAGAACCGGTTGGACACGTCGTAGTGATGGTGGATCACCTCGGCGTCGCGGTTCTTCGAATGCCGCAGTCCCTCGAGGGCGATGCGCCGCCAGCGCGGCAGCGTCTCCTGCGGTGGCGGCGCGATCGGCTTGAGGGCGTCCCAGCCCAGCGAGCGCGCGATGGTGACCAGTGCCAGCGCCGACGGGCGCCGGAACTTCAGGTCGGTCATCGCCTTCAAGATGTCGTACGGATCGCCCGGGTGGACGCCGTCGACCGCCATGTCGCCGGAGATGTAGGCCCGCGCCATGCCGAGATCGCCCGGTGCGGTGGCGATGTAGTTGATACCCCGCGGCGTCGTGATCTCGAGGCTGAACTTCGAATCGTTGGGTCCGGTGCTGCTGCCGTCGTAGGCGGAGAACCGGATCGGGACGCCGCCGTCGACGAGCGTCTCGAAGATTTCGGCAATGCTGAGTTTCGTTCCCAGCTCCGAGAACGGGGGCAGCTGGGAATCCTTGAATGTCGTCACTTGCGTTGCACCGCCTTCGAATACAAATCCAGCAAACGATGATCGGGGTCGTATCGTTTCTTCAGATTCGCGTAGTGATCGCCTCCGTAGAGGCGCGCGAAATCGTCTTCTGCGTAGTAGGAGTCCGAGTAGAGGGACTTGTGGCCGTCCAGGCGGGCGACCTCGTCCTCGATCGCGCGATTGGCCGCACCCTCGATCTGCCCGGGTTGTTTCGGCACCGCCGACCAGAAACCGACATTGACGTAGCTGCGATCCGGTTCCAGCGGATACAGCGGCCACGGACGCGACGGATCCCCGGGTTTTCCCGGCACTTCCGCACTGTCACGCAGCCGGAGCGGGCACAGCCACAGCGGTTCGATCGGAATTTCCCGCAGGAACCAGTGCAGGAAATCGGCGGTGCGCTCGATCGGCACCTCGATGTCCTGCACCACGCGCTCCTGTGGCGGATTTCCCTTGCGGGCCTCGAGCTTGTCGCCGATGTTGTATTTGTGATCGAGCGCGATCAGCTTCCAGTAGAAGCTCGAACGGCGGTACTTCTTCGGCCAGAACCGGCGGATCTTCGGATTCTGGGTGCCGAATGCCCGTGAGCACCAGAACCAGTCGGTGTCCCAGCGCCACAGATAGTCGTGGATGGTCAGCCGGTCGCGCTTGGGCTCGGCGCTGTCGTGCCGCAGGGACTGGTAGTAGATATCCATCCCGGTGTAGTCGCTGACCGGGCCCGGTTCGTCGGTCTGGCGGCCCAGAACGAGATAACTCTCCTCGGCGGTGAATACCGCGCCGTCGAGGTAGTCGACCCGTTCGCCGTCGTAGCTGCGGTCGATGACGATCTGTGCCATCACGGTTTCGAGTTCGCGCAGATCGTGGAAACGTACATGGCGCAGCGCCACATACGGCTGCACCGATTCCAGTTCGATTTTCAGGCGAGTCGAATAGCCGAGCGTGCCATAGGAATTCGGGAAACCGCGGAACAGATCGGCGTATTCGCCGTCCGGGGTGGCGGTGATGATCTCGCCCGCACCGGTCAGCACATCGATCTCGAGGACGGATTCGTGCGGCAAACCGTTGCGGAACGAGGTCGATTCGATTCCCAGGCCGGTGACCGCGCCACCCAGCGTGATCGTCTTCAACTGCGGAACCACGAAGGGCGCCAGACCGTACGGCAGGGTGGCGGCGACGAGATCCTCGTAGGTCGTCATACCGGCCACATCCGCGGTCTTCGCCTGGGGATCCACCGCGATTACCCGGTTCAGGCCCGAAACATCCAGTCCGGGTGCGGGGTTCTTCGCCCGGGCGCGAAACAAGTTCGACGTCTTTTTCGCCAACCGCACGTTGGCATCCGAAGGAATCGCACGATAGCTGGCGAGCAGACGCTCGACACCTTCTCGGTGCGCGGCAAAACCTGATTCGCGTGCGGCCGGCGCGCGGCCGGCCTTCCCCAACAGACTCACTGCCACCCCCTGACGCTATCTCTCCTGGTTTCCCCCGGCCACCGCGAGGGTACCTATGGGCGCGATTCTTCACGCATATGTTGCATTGCGTTCGATCACGGGGCGGGCCCGCGCTTGTGGGTCATCCGCCCAGCTCGCGGACATGTTTCCGAGCGGAATCGTGCGGCTGTGTGCTGACCCGGCGCTTGTGACGAACCCGTCGAAATTCGTCGCCGGTCCCGGAACGAGCGTTCCGGTTCGGGGATCGAACGGATGTGACCGAAGGCTACCGATCGCCGATGATCGCGGACCGGGCCGGTCGCCGCCACCGTCGCTACCGCTCCGCCGGGACTTCCTTGCCCAGCGCTACGGGAAGCTCAGCGCGACGGATGGCCGCGGCGATTCCCATCCGGGCCGGCCGGCGGATAACCGGGCGGAGCCGACGGGTAACTCGGTGCCGGCCCGCTGGGTGCGAAATATGGTGCGGCAGAGGGATATTCCGCGTGACCCGACCCGCCCGGGTGGGCGGGATAGCCCGGTGGCGGCGGAGGATAACCGGTTCCCGCGGGCGCATAGCCGGGCGTGGGATATCCGCCCGGATATGCGGGCGCGCCGGGCGGGGTGGAATGCGTCACCGGATATGCGGACCCGCCGGGTGGATAGGCGGCCGGGTTCGGGACCACCTGCATACCGGTCTTGGGACCGAGACCGCCCGAGCGGCGCAGTTCCCCGGCCAGGAACGCGCCACCGCCGACGATCATCAACACGCCGAAGCCGAGCAGCAGCCAACCGGTCCGGGTGTTGTCCGACGCCTGTTCGTCCATCGAGCGGGTGGTGCGGTGGCCGTGCTTGCTCACCTCGACGCACTGGTCCCCGGACCGCATGGTTTCACCGCCGCAGTCGACCTTGCCGTGACTGTTCAGCATCGTGATCGCGCCGACGATCATGACGACGCCGACGACCATCACGCCGACCCACTTGAGCACATTCTTGACACGGCGCGCGCCGATAGCGACGTTCGACACCTCATCCCCCCAGGCGTAGCTGCGGGCAGAGCGAAACCGCGTCTGCCGGTCCGGAACTGCACCGGACGCGGCGTAGCATAGCCCCGCAGAACGGCTCGAATAAACCCGAACGACCCCGGATCGACTAGGAGCTCATTGTGGGACAGGTCAGTGCATCCAGCTCGACCGTCGTCGCTGCGGAACCGCAGCGTGCGCTGGAAGCGATCGCGGACTATCAGGATGTGCGCCCCCGCATCCTGTCTTCGCACTACCACGACTACAAGGTGCTCGAAGGCGGAAAGGGCGCCGGAACCGTCGCCGAATGGACGCTGCAGGCGACGCAGAAGCGCTCCCGCAACGTCCACGCGGTCGTCTCGGTCTCCGATTCGATGGTGACCGAACGGGATTCGAATTCCACGCTGGTCACCACCTGGACCGTCACCCCCTCGGGTGAGGGTTCGCAGGTGACGGTTCGCACCAGCTGGAAGGGTGCGGGCGGCGTCCCCGGCTTCTTCGAGGGCATCTTCGCCCCGCTCGGCCTGAAGAAGATCCAGGCCGAGGTTCTGGAAAACCTGAAGCGCGAGCTGAGCTAGTCGGCCTCCGCTTCGCTCCGGCGGGTTTCGGCCCCCTGTGCCTCGATTTTTCCCTCCTCCGCTCAGTCGCTGCGCTCCCTCGCTCCGTCAGTCCAAAATCGAGGCGGGCCGAAACCGTTGGGGGTGCAACGACTCGGGGGGAGTGCTTGCCTGCATACTGCCGGAGCAGCTGCTCAGTGCTGGTGGGCGATGTCGAACAGGTTGCCCTCTGGGTCGGCGAGGGTGACCCATCGCACGCCGTATTCGTCGAAATCGCCGATGTGTTCGGCGCCCAGCGAGACCGCCCGCTCGATCTGAGCGCGCCAGTCCGGTGCGCTCAGATCGAGGTGGACCACGTTCTTGCCCGGGGTCTTGTCGGGAACCTGGATGAACATCAGCGCCGTACCGCCGTCGTCACCGCGGCCGATCGAGGCGAAGTACTCGTTGGCCTCCGGGTCCACCGGACGCTCCAGCAGCTGTGCGTAGAAGTTCGCCAAGGTGGCGGCGTCACGGCAGTCGAAGGTGACGGCGGCCAGACTGATCGACATGAAATATCCTCTCTTCGTGGGAAATTCGTGAATACGCGAGGCGTGTCGCGGGGTTCGCCCGATCAGGCCGATGCGATCGGCCAGCAGACCTCGGTGCGCTGCGCGGCGGGATCCGCGCAGTCCTGCGGGCCGACCACGTAGATCTCGCGAATCGGCTCGCTCAGCGCGGTATCGTGTTCGGCCACATGCGAACCCAGCGCACCGTAGGTGCGGTCGAAGTCGGTGAACGGTCCGGCATGCACCGCAATCGCGAAGCGGCGCTGCGGAAATCGGCGAACCACGACCTCACGGTGTCGGTCGAAGGCGGCGCCCGGATCCGCTGCCAGCGGCGCGAACGCCACCACCTCGCCGATCTCGTTCTCGAAGAAATCCGCCGAATACGTCGCCCCGCTCGGGCCGCCCGGGGCCACCCCCGCGACCGCGAGCACGTCGTACAGCCGGGGGAACACGGCACCGCACCACTCACCGATCTCCGCCCGCGACACCAGCGCGCGAATCGTCACCGCGGTGAACTCCGGAACCAGGCGATACTGCACGTCGATCGGCGCGCCGGGTGACAGCAGCGCCCGCAGCGACGCCACCACATCGCGTGTCCGCAGCAACTCCGCTTCCATCCGCTCCAGATGCGCTGCCAGCGCGGCATCGCGGGTCGACCGATCCGGCGCGGCCAGGACCGCGCGGATCTGCGGCATCGGCATATCGAGATCGCGCAGGCGGCGAATCAGATGCGCCTGTTCCACCTGGGCGGTCGAATACCGCCGATACCCCGAGCCGGGATCGACCGACACCGGCTCGAGCAACTCGATCTCGTGGTAGTACCGCAGCGTTTTCACGCTGAGATAGGTGAGGCGGGAGAACTCGCCTATGGAGACTGTCGCGGGCATGAGGACAAGCGAACACCCTCCAGCAACAGGAGAGTCAAGTCCTATTGCTCGGTGAGGGCGAACGTCAGCAGCAGCGTGGTCTGGAAGAACCCTCTCCACCAGGAGTAACCGAACCAGACACCGGGGGTCACCTGCCGGATCTCGTCGAGGATCTGGGGCGTGATCGAGGGGCGGTAGTCCAGTAGCCAGGCCGGTTGGCCGTCCAGGCGGGCGGGTCCGGAATAGACGTCGGCGGGGAAACCCTCGATGCCGGCCGCGGTGATGCGGTTGGTGAGGGTGCCGCCGTCGGGGCCGGTGTAGAAGTTCTTGCCGATCCAGAACGGCGGCGCCACCGCCTCCATCACCGGCGGGCGGGTCACCCAGCCGTTGGTCACCCCGGTCGGCACGTCGCCGCGGGGTGCGTCCCGGAAGATCTGATCCTGCTGTTCGGCCGAACAATGGTTGTGCAGCGCGTCGATCGTCGCCGCCGGATCGTCGGTGTAGAGCACGCAGCCACCGCCGTAATCGGTATCCGCCGAGGCGGCCGGGGCCAGGACGGCGGACCCGAGGCTCAGAACGGCGATCGCGACGACGGCCGTCAGTGCCGAACTCCGCCGCCCGCGACGCGGCGGTGGTGGTGCGGATGGGGTGTGCGCAGGTGCGGAAGACATGTGTTGATCTTGATCCCGATACATAACCGGCCTCCACCGGATTGGCCCGACCCGTGTGCCGACGTCCGGCCCTGTTCCGATGGTAAAGGTGCCCGCGCCGGGCCGGTACCGGGCGGGATCCGAACGTGACTACGCTGGTGCATACCCGCATCCCGCAGAGAGGACATCCCCGTGGAGCCTGGTGGACAGCTCGATATGCAGGCCCTGCTCGCGCAGGCGCAGCAGATGCAGCAGGCGGTGATGGCCGCGCAGGCCGAAATCGCCGCCACCGAGGTGACGGGTGAGGCCGGCGGCGGCCTGGTGCGGGTGACGATCAAGGCCAGCGGCGAGGTGCAGTCGCTGCAGATCGATCCGAAGGTGGTCGATCCTGAAGACGTGGAGACGCTGCAGGATCTGATCGTCGGGGCGGTCAACAACGCGATGGCCAACGCGCAGCAGCTGGCCGCCGAGAAACTGGGCCCGCTCGCCGGCGGCATGGGCGGCGGTTCCGTGCCCGGCCTGCCGTTCTGAGCGGCCCGATAGGACGAATCCGTGTATGAGGGTCCGGTCCAGGATCTGATCGACGAACTGGGGAAACTGCCCGGCGTCGGTCCGAAGAGCGCCCAGCGCATCGCCTTCCATCTGTTGTCGGTCGAGCCGCCGGAGATCGATCGGCTGCAGTCGGCGCTGCAGAAGGTGCGCGACGGCGTGCGGTTCTGCGCGGTCTGCGGCACCGTCTCCGACGGAGAACTGTGCCGCATCTGCGCCGACCCGCGCCGGGACCGGACCATGATCTGCGTCGTCGAGGAACCCAAGGACGTCCAGGCCATCGAGCGCACCCGCGAATTCCGCGGCCGCTACCACGTGCTCGGCGGTGCGCTGGATCCGCTCTCGGGGGTCGGCCCGGATCAGCTGCGCATTCGAGAGTTGTTGGCGCGCATCGGAAATCAGGAGGACGGTGTCGATGTCACCGAGGTGATCATCGCCACCGATCCCAATACCGAGGGCGAGGCGACGGCCACCTATCTGGTGCGGATGCTGCGGGATTTCCCGGGCCTGTCGGTCACCCGGCTCGCCTCCGGTCTGCCGATGGGCGGCGATCTGGAATTCGCCGACGAACTGACCCTGGGCCGCGCCCTGTCGGGACGGCGAACGCTCTGACGGCGCAGGAGGCGCCGACCGGACGTCCGTCAGAACGTCACCGTCAGAACGTCACCGTCTCCCAGTCGAGCGCATCCAAGCGGCCGCGCTCCCCGGCGGTCCAGTCCCAGACGAGTGCGGCCACCTGGTCGCCGTCCTCCAGCTGCACCGCGAAATGCCGGTCGGGGCCGCCGTCGCGGTACTCCAGCGTGTACCGGCCGGGCTCGTCGCGATAGGTCTGAATGTAGAGGTGGTCGGCGCGTTCCACGATCAGATACGGATTCGGTTCCCCGAGTTCGGTGATCCACCGGTGCGCGAGCTGCTCGGTGAGATAAGGGAATTCACCCGCACCGCCGTGGGTGACGGTGACATCGATGCGACCGGTCGGATCGATCAGCCAGTTCAGCTGCGGATCGTAGAGCGCGTAGTCACGCGGGGTCGCGAGTTCGAACAGGAGGTTGCGCACGTGGCCGATGGCGTCGTAGCGGGCGGCGACGTACAGCGCGCCGCCGGTGCCGTCGCCGCCGGTGGCGACACTGAGGAACGCCTCCTCCTCCGGCAGCGCGTCGTTGCGCCGGTTCACCTCGGCCGCGATCGCCGCCACGGTGTCGGTCTGCGGCCGTCCCTGCTGTGCGGCCAGGTAGGTTTCCACCGCATCGGGCGAGGTGGCGATGCCCGCGGGGAGCAACACGTGGTCGTAACTCATCCGGCCAGGCTACGTGGGGGTGTGGCGAGGGTCCTTTTCCCGGCCGCGGACCGACCTGTAAACTGGCCGACATCATGCAGCGGGCACTCCTCCTCGGCCGCCGCGACGGGGTCTGAATCGGACCGGCTCCCGTCGCGGGGTTCAGCTGTGCCGGTCGACCCCATACTTGGGACACCCACCCACACCCTCGGAGAAACGCCATGTCACCCGCTGACGCCTTCGTATCCGGTACGCGCACCATCACCGCGCCGTCCAAACCCGCGCCCGCCGATCAGCCCGCGTGGAATCAGCAGAAGAACTCCTCGATGCCGACCTTCCGGTACCGGCCCTTCGCCGAGGAGGTCGAGCCCATCACGCTGCCCGACCGCACGTGGCCGAACCAGGTCGTGGACCGGGCTCCCGGCTGGTGCGCGGTGGATCTGCGCGACGGCAACCAGGCCCTGATCGACCCGATGAGCCCGGCCCGCAAGCGCCGCATGTTCGACCTGCTGGTGCGGATGGGATACAAGGAGATCGAGGTCGGCTTCCCCTCGGCCAGCCAGACCGACTTCGATTTCGTCCGCGAGATCATCGAGGACGGCGCGATTCCGGACGACGTCAGCATCCAGGTGCTGACCCAGTGCCGCCCCGAGCTGATCGAGCGCACCTTCGAGGCCTGCCAGGGCGCCGCCAATGTGATCGTCCATTTCTACAACTCCACCTCGATCCTGCAGCGTCGCGTGGTGTTCCGCGCCGACCGCGACGCGGTGAAGAAGATCGCGACCGACGCCGCGACGTTGTGCCTGGAGATCGAGCAGCGCTATCCCGACACCAACTGGCGCTACGAGTACAGCCCGGAGTCCTACACCGGCACCGAACTGGACTACGCCCGCGAGGTGTGCGACGCGGTCTCGGAGATCATCGCGCCGACCCCGGACAAGCCGCTGATCATCAACCTGCCGGCCACGGTCGAGATGGCGACGCCGAACGTGTACGCCGATTCCATCGAGTGGATGAGCCGCAACCTGGCCCGCCGCGATTCGATCGTGCTGTCGCTGCACCCGCACAACGACCGCGGCACCGCGGTCGCGGCCGCCGAACTGGGCTATCAGGCCGGCGCCGACCGCATCGAGGGATGCCTGTTCGGCAACGGTGAGCGGACCGGCAACGTCTGTCTGGTCACCCTGGGGATGAACCTGTTCTCCCGCGGTGTGGATCCGCAGATCGACTTCTCCGATATCGACGAGATCCGCCGCACGGTCGAGTACTGCAACCAGCTGCCGGTGCACGAGCGCCACCCCTACGGCGGCGACCTGGTCTACACCGCCTTCTCCGGCAGCCACCAGGACGCGATCAACAAGGGCCTGGACGCCATGAAAGACACTGCGGACGCCTCCGATTCCGATATCGACGACATCGTCTGGGAGGTTCCGTACCTGCCGATCGATCCCAAGGATGTGGGCCGCACCTACGAGGCCGTGATCCGGGTGAACTCGCAGTCCGGCAAGGGCGGCGTCGCCTACATCATGAAGACCGACCACGGGCTGGTGTTGCCGCGGCGGTTGCAGATCGAGTTCTCGCAGGCGATTCAGAAGATCACCGACGGCGAGGGCGGCGAGGTCACGCCCAAGGAGATGTGGGACGTCTTCGCCGACGAGTACCTGAACCCGATTCTGCCGCTGGAGCGCATCCGGCAGAAGATGTCGGCCGCCGAAACCGATTCCGGCACCGACACCATCACCGCGGTGGTGAAGGTGGACGGGGCGGAACAGGAGATCGTCGGTTCCGGCAACGGCCCGCTGGCCTCGTTCGTCGACGCGCTGGCGACCATCGGCTACGACGTGCGGGTGCTGGACTACTCCGAGCACGCGATGTCCTCCGGTGACGACGCACAGGCCGCCGCCTACGTCGAATGCGCGATCGGGGACAAGGTGACCTGGGGTGTGGGCATCGCGACCTCCATCACCACCGCCTCGCTGCGCGCGGTCGTCTCCGCGGTGAACCGCGCCCAGCGCACTCGCTGATCCGCACACCCCGCTCGACAGCCGGGACCGCCCACCGCCGGGAAGGCGGTGGGCGGTGTTCTGCGGCAACCCGTCCGGTACGGGGTGCGGCCCCTGTTCACCGGGGGACTCGTATTCGGCCAGCGTGCTAGCGTTGTGGCGCATTGGCCGCGAGCTCTCTGCTCGAACTCTGTCGAGCAGATGGGGGAAACGTGACGACTAACGACAACTCCACTTCACCGCCTTGGTTGCAGGGGCAGGGAATGGGCGATACAGCTGCCGACCAGGACAATCCGACCTCGCTGCCGTCGCAGGACGAATCCGACGCGGACACAACGGCATCCGACGGGACGGCGAACGTGACATCCGACGCCGAACCGAACGGCGCATCGGCCGACGAATCCGCGGAATTCGAACACGCGGCGTCCGGGATCATTCCGCCGGTGCCCGACGGTATCGAGCAGACCACGTTCGCACCCGGTCCGCAGTTCGGGCCCGACGGCTTCGCCCCGCCCGAGCAGGGGGGATTCGCACCGGCCCCGTTCGCGCCACCGGCAGCGAACCCGTATCCGCCGAACCAGGGTTTCGCGCCGCCGGGCTTCCCGATGAACGACCATGGCGGTCCTTTCGCCCCGCCGGGAGATCCGAACGGATTCCCGCCGCCGTGGGCGGGCGGGCCCGGCCCGGATGGTTTCGCGCCCAATGGATTCCCCGGTGAGCAGGGCGGTTTCGCGCCGCCCGGCGCCCCCGCCGATCAGGGCGGCTTCCCGCCCCCGGGTCACCCCGGCGAACCGGGCTTCGCGCCGGCCGCATTCCCCGGTGAGCAGGGTGGTTTCCCGCCGCCCGGAAATCCCGGTGAGCAGGGTGGATTCGCGCCGGGCGGATTCCCCGGCGAGCAGAACGGTTTCGCGCCCCCCAGTGAGCCGGGTGGTTTTCCGTCGCACGGAAACCCCGGTGACCCAGGTGGATTCGCGCCGCGCGGCAATCCGGGTGACGCAGCTGGTTTCGCCGCGCAGGGCAACCCTGGTGAGCAGGGCGGTTTCCGGCCCGGTGCCGGTGAGCCGGGACCCGGGTACGGCGAGGTCCGCCAGGAGACGCCGTACGGTGAAATCCGCCAGGAGATCGGCGCCGACGGGATGGTCCGCCGGGTCTTCGACGAGCGGCAGGGGCCGCCGTCCGCTCCCGAGCAGCAGGGCGGGGACGCCGACGCGGGCGGACCGATCTTCAGCTGGGCGCCGCCGCCGCTGCCCTCGACTCCGCCGCAGCAGCCCCAGCAGTATCAACCGCAGCAGAGCGGCTGGCAGGGCGGACCCGGACCGCAACAGCAACTGCCACAGACGTATCAGCAGCAGCCGCCGCAGTCGACGTTCCAGCCGCAGCACATGACACAGCCGGTGCAGCCGGGCAGTTCGGTCAACGACCTGAATCTGCTCAAGCGAGCGCGGCGTTCACCGCGCAGCGGCTGGCGCCGCGCCGTGCACAAGGTGACCGGTGGCGCCATCAATCCGGGCGAATCGTCGGCCGATGTGATCTACCGCGAACTGGTGGATCGGGTGAATCAGCCGGTGCGCGGCGACTACCGGATCGCGATCCTGTCGCTCAAGGGCGGCGTCGGAAAGACCACGACCACAGTCGGTTTGGGTTCGACCTTCGCCTCGCTGCGTGGCGACCGCGTCATCGCCATCGACGCCAATCCCGACCTCGGGACCCTGGCCCACCGGGTGCCGCGCCAGACCCGCTCGACGGTCCGCAATCTGCTCGAGGATCAGCACATCGGCCGCTACTCGGATGTGCGGGCCCACACCTCGCAGGCGCCGAGCCGGCTGGAAGTTCTTGCCAGCGAACAGGATCCGGCCGTTTCGGAGGCCTTCAGCGAGGCCGACTACCGGCGCGCGATCGGCATCCTGCAGCAGTTCTACAACATCATTCTCACCGACTGCGGTACCGGCCTGATGCATTCGGCGATGGCCGGTGTGCTGGATATGGCGAGTTCGCTGATCCTGGTCACCTCGCCGGCCATCGACGGCGCGCGCAGTGCCTCGGCGACGCTGGACTGGCTCGAGCACCACGGCTACAGCAAGCTGGTGGAGCGGACCGTGGTGGTGGTCAACGCCTCCCGCCGCGGCGCCTCGACCGTCGACCTGGATCAGCTGCGCAAACTGTTCCTCGACCGCACCCGCGCGGTGCAGGTGGTGCCGTTCGACGATCACCTCGCCGAGGGCGCGGAGATCGATCTGGAACTGGTCGGCAAGCCAACCCGGCGGGCGCTGCTGGAATTGGCGGCCATGGTCGCCGACGATTTCGGATATCACGTCCCGCAGCCGCCGTTCCCGGGTCCGCAGACCCAGTATCCGGGTCCGCAGGGGCACTATCCGGGCCCGCAGGGCTACTGATTCGCGCCGGGCACCGGTTTGCGAGGATTTCCTCCCCGCCGAATTGCTGCCCGGCCGAATTGTCACCCCGATCGAGACGGGGCCCGGCCGCACCGCATACAGTTACCCGCGGTGTGGAGGTCCCGATAGATGGCAGAAAAATACGGGGCCGTCTCGCGAAGGACGGTACTTCGCGGGGCGGCCGGCGCGGGTGTGATAACCGCGGGCGCCATGATGCGCCCGATTCGTGCGAATGCCGATCCCGGTCGGCGGGTCGCGATTTTCGGTGGCGGCGTCGCCGGACTGACCGCGGCGCACGAACTGGCCGAACGCGGATTCGACGTCACGGTCTACGAACGCCGGGCGCTGGGCGGTAAGGCGCGCAGCATTCCGGTGCCGGACAGTGGTCGCGGCGGCCGAGCCGATCTACCGGGCGAGCACGGTTTCCGATTCTTCCCCGGTTTCTATCACCACCTTCCCGACACCATGCGGCGAATTCCGTTCGCGGGTAATGCCAACGGTGTCTGGGACAATCTTGTCCCGGCCGCCGAGGCGCGTTTCTCCCGCGCCGGCGCCGACGACACCATCGTGCCGATGGGGCGCGCCGGAAAACCGTGGGCCACCCCCGACGATTTCCGCCAGACCGTCGCCTCGGTGATCTCCACCTCGATGAAGATGCCGATGACCGATGCGGCGTATTTCGCCAATCGGCTCCTGGTTTTCAACACCAGTTGCGACGATCGCCGTTTCGGCGAGTGGGAGAAACTCGCCTGGCGCGATTTCGTGGGCGCCCGGGGTCGCTCGCAGGAATTCCGCATGCTGATGTCGCGCACCCTCACCACCCTGCTGGTCGCGGCGAAGGACGATCACGCCAGTACCCGGACCATCGGTTCCATGGGCGAGCAGTTCCTCGGCAATCCGCTGGAGACCGGTAACGACGGACCGCTGGACCGGCTGCTGAACGGTCCGACCAACGAGGCCTGGATCGACCCGTGGGTGGCCCATCTGCGCGGCCTGGGGGTGCGTTTCGACACCGCCGAACTGCGCGGGCTCGACGTGCGCGATCGGCGCATCTCGGGCGCCCGGGTGGCCGTCGGCGGTGGCGAGCGGGCGGTCGACGCCGACTATTTCGTGCTGGCGGTGCCGGTCGAGGTCGCGCGCACACTGTGGACGCCGGAAATCCTTGCCGTGCAGCCGGAATTGGCGGCCATGGACGGCCTGGTGGTGAACTGGATGAGCGGAATGCAGTTCTATCTGCGCCGTCCCACCCAGATCGCGCGCGGCCATACCGCCTATGTCGACTCCCCGTGGTCGCTCACCTCCATCGCACAGAATCAGTTCTGGTCGCGCACAAGGCTTTCCGAATCAGGCGACGGTTCGGTGCGGGATTGCCTGTCGGTCGACATCTCGGACTGGAATACACCCGGCATCCTGTACGGCAAGCCGGCGATCGACTGCACCCACGACGAAATCGCCCGCGAGGTCTGGGCGCAGTTGCAGCGGCATCTGGAAGGCCGTGCGGCGCTGGAGGACTCGGATCTGGTGTCGTGGTTCCTGGATACCGGCGTGAGCTGGGACGCCGCGCAGAACCGCAATACCAACGCCGATCCGCTGCTGATCAACACCGCCGGTTCGTGGGCGGCACGCCCGAATGCGCACGGTGGTCTGGAAAACCTGTTCCTCGCAGGCGATTACGTCCGCACGAACATCGATCTCGCGACGATGGAAGGTGCCTGCGAGGCTGCTCGCACCGCGGTGAACGCGCTGCTGGACGTCGCCGGGTCGAATGCCGCCCGCTGCCGGCTGTTCCAGCTGTACCGGGCGCCGCAGCTGGAGCCGCTGCGCCAGGCCGACAGCGCGCGCTACGCGGCCGGACAGCCGAATATGTTCGACGTCCCGATGTAGGTGGCGGGCGGCGGATCTCGCGCGTTCAATGGGGTGATGAGCGAGATCACCAGCGCCGCCGAACTTCGGGAACTGCTCGGTGAGCCGGCGCCGCGCGCCGCGACGAAGGAGCGGACGCGCCTGCATCCGCTCGATCGGGAGTGGATCGCGACCGCGCCGTTCGCCATCCTCGCGACCAGCGACGCCGACGGGCGTTGCGATGCCTCCCCGAAGGGCGATCCGGCCGGATTCGTGCACGTGATCGACGACCGGACGCTGGCCGTCCCGGAGCGGCCGGGCAACCGCCGGGGCGACGGATACTTCAACATCCTGTCCAATCCGCACGTCGGTGTGCTCTTCCTCATTCCCGGACGCAACGAGACGTTGCGGATCAACGGCCGGGCGCGGCTGCTGCGCGACGCACCCTACTTCGACGACATGGTGGTCAAGGGGCACCGGCCGATCCTCGCCATCGAGGTGGCGATCGAGCAGATCTTCTACCACTGCGCCAAGGCGTTGCTGCGCAGCGAGCTGTGGCGGCCCGAACGCTGGCCGGAGGATCTGCTGCCCGGCCACGCGGTGCTGGTGAAAGAGGTACAGCGCAACACCACCGAATCGCTGGAAGAGCTGCGGGACTACTACTCCCCGGAGAACTACCGGCGCATGCTCTACTGACCGCCTCCCGCTCCCGGTCGCAGATCACATCGGCCGGTCGCACGCGGGTGTCCGTCCACCAATACACTCGCGTGGTGGCAGACATCTCGGTGCGCGGACGGCTGGCGCTGCGGGCGG
This sequence comes from Nocardia sp. MDA0666, assembly GCF_003023875.1. Classification (NCBI taxonomy): domain Bacteria; kingdom Bacillati; phylum Actinomycetota; class Actinomycetes; order Mycobacteriales; family Nocardiaceae; genus Nocardia; species Nocardia sp. MDA0666. The sequence goes on along the minus strand of NZ_PYHT01000021.1, from coordinate 76,618 downwards.
CGGCAGCGGCGTCGTGGGCCTCGCAGAAGGCCGGACGCGGTAAGGGGTCGATGATCGGCGGGCTGATCGCCCTGCAGATCGCCCCGGACATCATGACCCAGCTGGGCCGCGATCGGCGGACGGTGCTGGTCACCGGCACCAACGGCAAGTCGACGACGACTCGGATGACCGCGGCCGCGCTGGCCGAACTGGGCCGCGTCGTCACCCAGGCCGACGGGGCCAATATGGATGCCGGAATCGTCGCCGCGCTCAGTGTGGACCGCGCCGCGCCGCTGGCCGCGATCGAGGTCGACGAACTGCATCTGCCGCACGTGGCCGATGCGCTGAACCCGGCCGCGGTGGTGCTGCTGAATCTGAGCCGCGATCAGCTCGACCGGGTCGGCGAGATCAACATGATCGAGCGCAAACTGCGCGAGGGTATGGCCCGCCATCCCGACACGGTGCTGATCGCCAACTGCGACGACGTGCTGATCACCTCGATCGGCTACGACCATCCCAATGTGGTGTGGGTGTCGGCGGGCAGCGGCTGGGCGGTCGACGCCACCAGCTGCCCCCGCAGCGGCGAGCCGATCGTCTGGGAGGGCAACCATTGGCGCAGCACCGGTGCCGACTTCCATCGGCCCGATCCGCAGTGGTGGGTCGACGCGGAGTATCTGTGCGGGCCCGACGGGCTGAAACTGCCGTTGCACCTTGCACTTCCGGGGCGCGCCAATCGCGGTAACGCCGCGCAGGCGGTGGCCGCGGCGGTCGCGCTGGGCGGCCGTGCGGAAACGGCGGCGCAGGCCGCCGGAACCGTGCGCGAGATCGCCGGCCGCTACCGCACCGTGCAGGTGGGTGAGCACTCCGCGCGGCTGCTGCTGGCCAAGAATCCGGCCGGGTGGCAGGAGGCGCTGTCCATGATCGACCCCGACGCAACGGGTTTGGTGATCGCGGTCAACGGCCAGGTGCCCGACGGCGAGGATCTGTCCTGGCTGTGGGATGTGCGCTTCGAGCACTTCGAAGGCACTCAGGTGGTCGCGGCGGGCGAGCGCGCCACCGACCTGGGCGTGCGGCTGACCTACGCCGGTGTCGAGCATACGACCGTGCCGAATCCGTTGCGCGCCATCGCTTCCTGTCCGCCCGGGCGGGTCGAGGTGCTCGCCAACTACACCGCCTTCCGGGATTTGAATCGCGATCTGGACGGAAACCACTGATGGCTGAATCGACGGTACGCATCGGGCTGGTGCTGCCCGATGTGATGGGCACCTACGGTGACGGCGGCAATGCGCTGGTGCTGCGGCAGCGGCTGCGCATGCGCGGTATCGATGCCGAGATCGTGGAGATCACGCTCGCGGACCCGGTGCCGGAGACGCTGGACATCTACACTCTCGGCGGCGCCGAGGACTCCGCGCAGCGCTTGGCGACCAGGCATCTGCAGCGCTATCCGGGTCTGCAGCGTGCGGCCGCGAAAGGTGTTCCGGTACTTGCCATCTGCGCCGCGATCCAGGTGCTGGGCAACTGGTACGAAACCTCGGCGGGGGAGCGCGTGGACGGTGTCGGCCTGTTCGACGTGACCACCGCGCCGCAGCGGGTCCGGTCCATCGGCGAGGTCGCCACCACACCGCTGCTCGCCGGCCTGTCCCAGCCGCTGACCGGCTTCGAGAATCACCGGGGCGGAACGACTCTCGGTGCGGACGCGACCGGACTGGGCCGGGTCACCAAGGGCGTCGGCAACGGTGTGGGCGACGGTCTCGAGGGTGTGGTGCAGGGCTCGGTGCTCGGCACCTACATGCACGGCCCGGCACTTGCCCGCAACCCCGAACTGGCCGATTACCTGCTCACGCGGGCCCTCGGCGGTCGTGAACTGGAACCGCTCGATCTGCCCGAGGTCGAGCGGCTGCGTCGCGAACGTCTGCGCGCCTGAGTCCCTCTACTACGTGATATAGCGATCGCGCATGTAACAGCGCGGTCGCCGGCGCCGATCCTGTTGAGAGATAGGAAGTTCGGCGGTAATCTCGCGCGCGGCCATGCGTGATGAGGGAGGTGGCCGGTGCGGAGACGTGCCTTTTTACAGGCGGCCGGTGCTGCGGTTTTGCTGGGTGCCACGGGCGCGTTGCGCGGGACCGGAACAGCCGCCGCCGATCCGGCGTGGGACGGGATGTTCCGCAACTGGGTGTCGGAGATCTTCGTGCCGCTCGCGGATCCGCCGGAGCACACCGAGGCGATCGTGATCGGATCCGGCTTCGGTGCCGCGGTCGCGGCACTGCGACTGGCCGAGGCGGGTATCGCCAACACCGTGCTGGAGCGCGGATCGCGCTGGCCGAACGATCCCTGGCGAGAGATCTTCACCGGCGACGATCTGCCCGACGGCCGCGGGTTCTGGCATCGCACCAGCTTCACCGGAATCACCAAGGTCGCCATGCATTTCGCCGATTTCGGCGGTGTCCTCGATGTCACCGAATTCGACGGGATCGATGTGTGGCGGGCCGCGGCCGTGGGTGGCGGATCGGTGATCTTCTCCGGATGCATGATCGCCCCGGAACGCCGGCACTTCGACGAGATCTTCGGTGGCACAGTCGATTACACCGAATTGGAGCGCACCTACTATCCGCGCGTGCGGCAGATGCTCCGCCTGTCGGTCATGCCGGCCGACATCTACAATTCGCCGCCGTTCGCCCATTCCCGGATGTGGGACGATCAGGTGCGCGCGGCCGGATACGAGCCGGTGCCCAACGAGTCCATCTTCAAATGGGATACGGTGCGCGCCGAATTGGCCGGTGCCACGCGCGCGTCGGCCACCGCGGCGCGCAGCAATCTCGGCAACTCGAACGGCGCGAAGTTCGACCTCAACCAGAACTATCTGAAGTACGCGCATGCCACGGGCCGCTCGTCGGTGTTTCCGGGGCATCGGGTGGACAGCATCGGCCGCGACGGTGACCGCTACGTCCTCCAGGTCTCCAAAATCGACCCGACCGGCAAGGTCCTGGGCATCCGCACTCTGACCTGCGACAAGCTGTTCCTCGGCGCCGGTTCCATCGGCACCACCGAACTGCTGGTCCGCGCCCGCGCCACCGGCACGCTGCCCAACCTCGACGAACATGTCGGCGACGGCTGGGGCACCAACGGCGACGTCGCGCTGGCACGCGGTGAGAGCCGGCTCGCGGGGCTGGGGCAGGGCGTGCCGAGCGCCAGCCGGATCTTCGACGAATCCGGCATGCCGTTGACCCTGGAAAGCTGGTACATCCCCGGAATTCCGGTGGAGACCGGCGCATTGGCGTCACTCGGGCTGGTGATCGATCCGACCCGGACGCGCATCACCTACGACGCGGCGCGCAATGCCCCCGCCCTGAGTTGGCCGCGTGCGGCTCAGGATCGGATCGTGGCCGCCTGCCGCGCGGTCGACCAGCGCATCGCCGAACGGTCGGGCGCGCTGTTCGACTATCAGGTGCTCGGCTACGACGCCAATGCCCCGTTCACCGCCCATCCCCTGGGCGGGGCGGTGCTGGGCCGGGCCACCGACAACTACGGCCGGGTCAACGGCTACCCGGGGCTGTACGTGGTCGACGGCGCGGCGATTCCGGGCAGCACCGGCGCGGCCAATCCGTCGCTGACGATCACCGCGCTGGCCGAACGCAACGTCGAGGCGATCATCCGCGCCGGGCGCTGATTCCCGCCGCCCCGGGCCTCGGGGCGGCTTCCCGGCGCCGCCGGTGCCGCTACTCTCGGCAGGTACCCGTTCGATGTGGAAGGGACCGTTGTGGCGCAGTACCCGGCTGGATCGTTGTCCGAGGGATATCCGCGCAAGCCGCCGGCGCTGTGGACCGACCTGCTGATGCTGGTGCTCGCCGTGGTTTCGGTGGGTCTGGTCACCTGGATCACCTTCTTCACCGTGCCGCAGCACACGTATCACGTGATCGTGGTGGTCGACATCTCGATCTGCGCGGTGTTCGCCCTCGAATTCCTCTGGCGCTGGCGGCGGGCGGATTGGTCGTGGACCTTCCCGTTCGTCTACTGGTACGAGGTCCTGGGCATGATCCCGGTGACCAGCCCGTTCTTCCGGGGTTTCCGGCTGCTGCGCATCATCGTGATTCTGGTCCGGCTGGCCCGCGTCGCCGACCGGGCCTTCGGCGACCGGGTCACCGCCGCGGTGGTGAACCGATCGGTCGGCGTGATCGTCGACGCGGTCCGGCGCCCGGTCACCATGGCCGTGCTGGAGGAGGTCGCCGATGTGCTGCGCCGCGGCCGGTACACCCACAACATCGCGGCGGCGCTGGAGGAGAACCGCGACGAACTCGACGGCATGATCCTCGAGCTGATCAAGAAGGATCCGGCGGTCGGGCGGGTGCGCTACCTGCCGTTCCACGAGGAGATCATCCGCGGTATCGCCGACACCAGCTTCCGGATCGTCTTCCAGGTGCTGGCCGATCCGCGCACCGACGAACTGGTCGGAGATGTATTGCGCGAGAACATCAATCAGATGCGGGATGCGGTGCGCGAGGGCGGACACGTGCCGGAGGCGGTGGATCACAAACTCCAGCAGCGTATTTCGCCCGATCGCGCACCGCGCTAGTCCGCTTCGGCGGTCAGTGCGCGTGCCGCACCGCGTCGCGTGGTTGCGCGTAACGCACTGTCTCCCAGACGATCAGCACGGTGAGCACGGCACACAGCAGCCCCAGTGCGGCCATCGCCGGCAGCTGTCCGGCGAGCGGAACCAGAGCGATCAGCACCGCCGCGGTCACCAGGCGCGGCCACAGCACCACCCGGGTCGCGTAGTGCCGGAACCAGACCAGTGCCAGCAGGTACAGCACCACGCCGCCGTAGAGCGCGAACAGGGGAATGCCGTGCAGCCGATCGTGCAGGGTATGGCCGGCCGCGCCACCGAGATAGTTCAGCGTTTTCTTCAATCCGAGCGACATCGCGACGATGCCGGCCACCATCGGGAAGTGCAGAAAGGTGTAGCAATTGCGCGCGATCCGGATCCGGCGCGAACCAGAGGCCTCGGTCATCGCGCGTTCCACGACGGTCGCGGCGACGTCGAAGTAGGCCCACCACAGCAGGCCCGAAACCGCCAGTGCCAGCAGCGATCCCACGGTGATCGGCCACGAGATCGGCAGCCCGGCGACGCCCACGCCGATGGAGACGATCGATTCACCCAGCGCGACGATCACGATCAGACCGTGCCGCTCGGCGAAGTGCGAGGCCGAATTCACGCGCCAGTCGTTACCGGCGAAGAAGGTCCAGACCATATCGCCGGCGATGGCCGCGATCCACAGCACGATCTGTACCGTGCCGTGTTCGACGGCCGCCACGATCAGCAGTGTGGTGCCGATGGTGATCGAGCCGCCCGCCCAGCGGCCGACCTGGCCGCGCAATTGCCGGTCCTCGGTACTGGCCAGCCAGAACATCCCCAGATGGACCAGCCGGATCACGAGATATCCGATGGCGAACACGAGCGGTCCGTACCAGCCGCCCGGCATGTCGTGGAACGCCTCGGGAATCACCTCGGCCACGATGAGCCCCGCGCCCATGGCCGCGAACATCGCCACCCGGGCCAGCCCCTCGTCGGCCTTCACCACATTGCCCAGCCAGGCGTAGGCGATCCACACCCACCACATCACCGCGAGCACCAGCACGGCCCGCAGCATGTTGAGCGCGGTGACGTCGTGGGCGGCCAGATCGGTCACCTGGGTGAAGGCGAAAACCAGGACGAGGTCGAAGAAGAGTTCCAGCTGGGTTACCGAGGCGTCCTCGGTGACCGCTTGAATGCGTGTGCGTCTGACACCGGTCATTCGCACATCGTGGCAGGAAGCCGACGTCAGCGCCCGCGACGGCGAACTTCTCGGTCAGCTGACCTCGTAGTTCTCGCCGAAGGGAAATTTTTCGATGTACTCGATCAGGTTCTGCACGGCCTCGTCGTTGGCCCGCGACAGCGTGCGCTTGAGCAGCAGGCCGGGAACGGGGATCGGCAGATACACCTCGGAGTGGTACCAGACCTCGGTGCCCTCGTCGGTCTCCTCGATGTCGAACCAGCCCTTGCCGCCGCCACCGGCGGCGCTCTCCACCACTTCCCAGGAGATGCGTTCCGGTGTGCAGTTGTACTCGAGGACCTGACGGTCGGAGTTGTTGAGGGTCGTCACCGTGGCGTAGACGCGGCGGGGACGGTCGAATTCGTCGCGGGTCGCGACGCGCACATCTCGATGCGCGGGCGACCATTCCGGAATCCGCTCGACGGCCAGCAATGCTTCCTGAACCTGATCGGGTTCGACATCGATGATGAATCGGTGATCGGTCTTCGTGCGCATGTCTTGCCCTCCACTGCTTCGGCCGATTGTCTCCGCCGTCACACGCGGTCGTCAACCGTGTGGTCTGTTCCTCGAGTTACAGAGACCGACCAGTCTGATTAGGTTCGGTCGGGCGTGCCGCGTTTGCGGTCGCGCTGCCGGGGCGGATCGGCGGCATACTCGGCGTCGGCGTGCCGCGCCGGTGGCCCGGCGATTGCCGGGTGAGTGGTCACTTGCCCGAAGAGGGACTGCCCCCGGGTGGGAAAGGGGGCTTGACGTTGCTCGTCCGCACAGCTACCGGTGGTGAAGGACCTCCCAGTCGGGCCCCGGAAAGACCAGACTTTCGTGTCCGTCCTCGAACCGGACGACGTAGGGCGGGGCGCCGTCGCTGCCGCGCGCCTCGATGATTTCGCCGGTGCGTTCGGGCATTCCCACAGCATTGCTGTGGACGAGGATGTGATCGCCTACATGCGCCTGCATGACCGCCATTATCGTTCGATGTGATACTGCTCACAAGTCAATGTCACGGTTCTCTGCTGCCGGAAATCGCTTGCGATGGCGATCTCCGAACCGGCGCGCGGAAATTCTCGCCCTCCCACTTGACACCACTTTGTTTGTAGTACTACGTTTCAACCACTACAGTTAGAGTGCAACGGTCAAGGCGGTATCAGGATGCGAAAGCTCGTCTACTACGTCGGCGTCTCCCTCGACGGCTATATCGCCGGCCCGGGCGGCGAATTCGACATGTACCCCGTGTCCCAGGAGATGTCGGACTGGTTCAACGAGCGGTATCCGGAGGTGGTGCCCACCCACATCCGCCCGCACGTGAATCTGCCGGTGGAAACCCCGAATCGGGAATGGGACACGCTGATCATGGGGCGCGGGACCTACGAACCCGCGCTGGAGATCGGCGTCACCAGCCCGTATGCGCATATGAAGCAGTACGTCGTCTCGACCACCCTGGACCCGGTGGACGATCCGAATGTCGAGGTCGTGGCCGACGATCCGGTCGCGCTGGTGCGGAAGTTGAAGCAGCAGGACGGCAAGGACATCTGGCTGTGCGGCGGCGGCACGCTCGCCGGCGCCCTGATCGACGAGATCGACGAGGTGATCATCAAGAGCTATCCCGTGCTGCTCGGCGCCGGGATCTCGGCGGTGTCGGGCAACTTCTCGCCGACCGCCTTCCGGCCGGTCCGGCGGCAGGAATTCGGCAACGGTGCCCAGGTCACCTGGTTCGAGCGCGCCTGAGCAGGATCACCCGGCCTCGCGCAGGAAGGACAGGCGCACCCGGCGGATCGGGTTGTCGACGTTGAGGTCCACGAAGGCGATGGACTGCCAGGTGCCGAGCGTCAGCTCGCCGCCCAGCACCGGCACGGTGGCGTAGGGGGCGATCAGCGCGGGCATGACGTGCGAGCGGCCGTGCCCGCGCGAGCCGTGGGCGTGGCGCCAGCGATCGTCGGCCGGCAGCAGATCGCGCAGGGCGCGCAGCAGATCGTCGTCGCTGCCCGCGCCGAGCTCTATCAGGGCCACGCCGGCGGTGGCGTGCGGGACGAAGACGTGCAGCAGTCCGTCGCCGCCGCCGGCCTCGCGCAGAAACGTGGCGCACTGCGGGGTGAGGTCGTGGACGACCTCGCGATCACCGGTGTGCAGCTCGATTTCGATGCTCTTCATAGGCCCATCGTGCGCTTTCGCCGCGAGGTACACCGGGAACTCGCGGGAGGGGTTCGCCGACCGGGTGCTAAACCGGTCGGTGTGATTACTCACACCGGTACGCCGGCTGTTCGGGCCCGATCGGGTCACGGGCTCCGGCGGATCCGGAAAACCGCTGATGAACGAGGCTGTTCGGGCCGATTCCGATGCCCTGCAAGGGCTCTGCCGTCGCGGCCGTGCCCCGCCGCGCCGTCCCGGGACGGGATCGCCGCTGGTCCGGGTAGCGAATTCGGTGGTCGAACCCGGCTGCTCCCGGTTGCCGCTCGGAGGTAGCCGACCACCGAGCGGACTCCGATCGGTAGTCTTATTGGCTGTAACAGCAGCTAGTCGATCTTGGAGGACCCCACTGTGGCTCTCGTCGTTCAGAAGTACGGAGGATCTTCGCTCGAGTCTGCCGAGCGGATCCGGCGCGTCGCTGAGCGGATCGTCGAGACGAAGAAGCAGGGGCACGACGTGGTCGTCGTGTGCTCGGCCATGGGTGACACCACCGACGAACTGCTCGACCTGGCCCAGCAGGTGGCGCCCGCACCGCCGGCCCGCGAACTCGACATGCTGCTGACCTCCGGTGAGCGTATCTCGAATGCGTTGGTGGCCATGGCGATTCACTCGCTCGGCGCCGAGGCGCGGTCGTTCACCGGTTCCCAGGCGGGAGTGATCACCACCGGCACCCACGGCAACGCCCGCATCATCGACGTGACCCCGTCCCGGGTTCGCGATGCCCTCGACGAGGGTTTGATCGTGCTGGTCGCGGGCTTCCAGGGCGTCTCGCAGGACAGCCGCGACATCACCACGCTGGGCCGCGGCGGCTCCGACACCACCGCGGTCGCGCTGGCCGCCGCGCTGGAGGCCGACGTCTGTGAGATCTACACCGATGTCGACGGCGTGTTCACCGCCGATCCGCGGATCGTGCCGGATGCGCAGAAGCTGGAGCAGGTGAGCTTCGAGGAGATGCTCGAGCTCGCCGCCACCGGCGCCAAGGTGCTGATGCTGCGCTGCGTCGAATACGCCCGCCGCTACAACGTTCCGGTGCACGTGCGGTCGTCCTATACCGACCGCAAGGGCACCTATATCTACGGATCGATGGAGGACATCCCCTTGGAGGACGCAATTCTCACCGGCGTCGCGCACGATCGCAGCGAGGCCAAGGTGACCGTGGTGGCCCTGCCGGACGAGCCGGGCTACGCGGCCAAGGTTTTCCGGGCCATCGCCGACGCCGAGATCAACATCGACATGGTGTTGCAGAACATCTCCAAGGTCGAGACGGGCAAGACCGACATCACCTTCACCCTGCCCAGGTCCGACGGGCCGCGCGCGGTGGAGTTCCTGACCAAGCGTCAGGGCGAGCTGGGCTTCAGCCAGGTTCTCTACGACGACCACATCGGCAAGGTGTCGCTGGTCGGCGCGGGGATGAAGAGCCACCCCGGCGTCACCGCCACCTTCTGTGAGGCGCTGGCCAAGGCCGGAATCAACATCGACCTGATCTCCACCTCCGAGATCCGCATTTCCGTGCTGGTCAAGGACACCGAGCTGGACGGCGCTGTGCAGGTGTTGCACAAGGCGTTCGACCTCGGCGGCGACGAGGTCGCGGTCGTGCACGCCGGATCGGGGCGATAAACCATGGGCGTACGCGTAGGTGTGGTCGGCGCGACCGGGCAGGTCGGCGCCGTGATGAGAAAACTGCTGGAGGAGCGCGACTTTCCGGCCGACGAGGTGCGATTCTTCGCCTCCTCGCGTTCGGCGGGCAAGAAGCTGCCCTGGCGTGGCGGCGAGATCGTGGTCGAGGACACCGAGACCGCGGATCCGTCCGGACTGGATATCGCCCTGTTCTCGGCCGGCGCCACCATGTCGCGGGTGCAGGCGCCGCGGTTCGCGGCGGCCGGTGTGACCGTCATCGACAACTCCTCGGCGTGGCGCAAGGACCCCGAGGTGCCGCTGGTGGTCAGCGAGGTGAATCCCGAACAGACCCGCAACCTGGTCAAGGGCATCATCGCCAACCCCAACTGCACCACGATGGCCGCCATGCCGGTGCTCAAGCCCCTGCACGAGGAGGCCGGACTGCAGCGGCTGATCGTCTCCAGCTACCAGGCCGTCTCCGGCAGTGGACTGGCCGGTGTCGAGGAGCTGGCCGGCCAGGCCCGCGCGGTGATCGGAGATGCCGAGAAGCTCACCCACGACGGCAGTGCCGTGCAGTTCCCCGCGCCGAACAAGTACGTCGCGCCGATCGCGTTCAATGTGCTGCCGCTGGCGGGTTCGCTCGTCGACGACGGTTCCGGTGAAACGGACGAGGATCAGAAGCTGCGCAACGAGAGTCGCAAGATTCTCGGCCTGCCGGAGCTGCTGGTCAGCGGCACCTGTGTGCGCGTGCCGGTCTTCACCGGGCATTCGTTGTCGATCAATGCCGAATTCGCACGGCCGCTCTCGGTGGAACGGGCGAAGGAACTGCTCGCCGATGCGGCCGGTGTGAAACTGGTCGACGTCCCGACGCCGCTGGAGGCCGCCGGTAAGGACGAGTCGCTGGTCGGCCGGATCCGCCAGGACCCGGGCGTGCCGGAGGGGCGCGGCCTGGCGCTGTTCGTCTCGGGTGACAACCTGCGAAAGGGCGCCGCGCTCAACACGATTCAGATCGCGGAAGTTCTGCTCGCACAGCGCTGACACTGCGTTCCCGAGGTTCGCTTCGAACGGGCCGTCCGATTACGGGCGGCCCGTTTCACTGCCGATCGCTCAGCCGGCCTGCGCGCAGCGGGCCCGGAGTCCGTCGAACACGACGGCGAAAGCGCGGGCTCGCTGCTCGCCGGTGGCGGTGTGCGTGCCCGCGAAGGTGCCCTTCAGTACCCGCATCAGATCGTCGAATTCGATATCGTCGCGGATCGCGCCGGCATCCTGCGCGCGGCGCAGCAACCTGGCGATGGCCGCCTGGAATTCCTTTGTGGGACCGGTGATCTCGATCGTCTCGTGGCCGCCCAGCGCATCGGCGAGGTCCCGCTTGACGCCTCCCTCGGCGACCATGTGGTCCAGCAGGTCGAAGAAGGCGGCCCCCGGATCGTCGGCCGATTCGAGCCCGCGCGCGTAGTCGATCATGCGCTCGATGTTGTCGACGATGGCGGCGTGGAAGAGGGCTTCCTTGGTGGGGAAGTGGCGGTAGACGGTCCCGGGGCCCACCCCGGCGCGCCGTGCGATCTCGTCCAGCGGGACCGAAATACCTTCGGCGGCAAAGGCTTCCCTCGCGGCTGCGAGTACCCGCTCCCGGTTGCGGCGGGCGTCGGCGCGCAGGGCGCGGCGCGGTTCGGCCGCCGGGTCCGCTGACTGTTTCTCCGCCACAGCGCGAGTCTACCCGGTAACCGTTGACAAACGGGGCGCACGTTCCGGATCATAAGCGGGGCATACGTTCCGCTTCTAACAGAGGGAGTTCGTCATGGTTTCCAGTTCGGTGCGCAGCGCCCGCCAGGTGGTCGAGGACCTGTTCGCGACATTGCCGGTACGTGATGCCGATGCCTTCGTCGCGGCCCTGGCTCCCGATGCGGTATTCGAGATCCCGTTCCCGGTCGCGGGAATGCCGGAGCGGCTCGAGGGCCGGGAGGCGATCCGCGAACACCTCGCGCAACGCTGGTCGGGTGTGTCGGGTATCGAGGTGCACGGTGTCTATCCCACGGTCTACGAATCCACCGAGGACGGAGTGCTTTTCGTGGAGAACGAGGTGGATATGACGGTGCCCGGCGGACCGCGTGCGCGGGTGCGAACATCGGTCAACGTGGTGCACGTGCGGAACGGGGAAGTGACCCTGTTCCGGGACTACATGGATACCGCGCGGTTCGCGCGGATCGCCGGCTGACCCGCGCAGCCGGCGCGGCTCCTCAACGGATGCCGGGTGTGCGAGGGTCCGGGCCGAGACAGACCAGCAGCGCACAGCCGGGCGGTGTGTCGGAGAAGGGCGGTGCCAGCGGGGTCTGCAGACAGGACAGTACGGTGCAGCCGGGATAGGCGTCGGGCCCTATGCCGAATACCGCGACGGTGATATCGGGATCGAAGAAGGCGCGGGGGTCCAACGTCACCGGCGGCTCGACATAGGGGCCGGGGTCCGCGATCGGCGGTTGTTCGAAGGCGCCGAGCAGGCGCCGGAAGAATTCCCAGGTCAGCTCGGTCAGGTTCTGAACGATCCCGGTCGGGCCACCGTTGCTCCGGTTGCCGAAGACGCCGGTCCACACCACGGTGAGGTCCAGGCTGGGGATGAAGAAGACGTCCTGCAGACCGAGTCCGGACATCGCGAAGACATCCTGGGGCAGGAACGACGGAATCTCGATACACCCGGGGCGGGCCCAGAACAGATAGCCGTAACACTCGCGGCCCGGGCCCGTCTGCTGGGCGCGGTGCAGATACTCGGCCGAGACCACCCGAATCCCGTTCCAGTCGCCGTGGCCGGCGACCAGCAGGGCGATCTTGGCGAGATCGTCCGGCGGGATCATCAGATGCGCGTAGCCGTAGGTATGACCCGAACGGTCGCGGGCCCAGTAGTAGTCGCCGCGCGCAATCCCCAAGGGGGAGAACAGCTCCCGCTGTGCGAACTGTTGCAGTGGTTCGCCGACGGCCAGCTCGATCACATACGACAGCAGATCGACGTTGCGCTGGCTGTAGGAGAACCGGGTGCCGGGTGGATTGTCGAGCGGGACCCCGAGCGCCTGCACGGCACTGTTCGGATCGATCGGCACCACCCCGGAGATGCCCTCGTTGATCACTCCGACACGCAGGCCGGAGCGCTCGGTGAGCAAATCCTCGACGGTGATCGCGCGGTGGGCGGCGTCGCCGAGTCCGGGCGGCAGATAGCGGTCGATCGGCGCATCGATGTCGAGTTTGCCCTGATCCCACGCGATTCCGGCGACCAGCGAGACCACGCTTTTGGTGACGCTCCAGATATTCCACGGCGTGGTACCGGTGGCGTCGTTGTGGGCGCCGGATCCGATCAGGCAGTTGTGCCGAAAGATCTTGACGTTCAGCCGGTTCCGTTCGTCGGCGAACCGCAGGGCGGACGCCAGCCGCGCCGAATCCAGGCCCGCCGATTCCGGCGTGGCCCGTTCGAATTCGCGTCCGGACGAGACGGCGCAGGTCGGTGGATCCTCCGCACGTGCCGGTACCGCGGCGGCGCAGGCGCCACCGATCAGTACGACCACGAGAACCCCGATGACCCAGCCGTGTAGGCGTCCCATGAGTCGAGGTTAACGACGGGCATCCGGCCACGGGGCCCAACACGCAACCGCCGCAATCAAATCGGAATCGGCGTCGCAGCGTTCGGGTCGAACGACGAGCGAGCGGATGTGACGTCGAAAACATCCCTGTCGGTCTTTTCTTGACTTATTCCAGAAAACGGGCAGACTGGCCTCATGCACACCGAAGGTTTCGATCCACGCGAACGATTGCGTGCGGCCGGCCTGCGGGTTACCCGCCCGCGGGTGGCCGTGCTGGAAGCGGTTGCCGCCCATCCGCATTCGGATGCCGACCGGGTGGCCGCCGCCGTCCGTCAGGAGCTGGGTTCGGTATCGACACAGGCCGTGTACGACGTCCTGCACGCCTGTGTGGGCGCGGGGCTGCTGCGCCGGATCGAACCGGCCGGTTCGGCGGCGCGGTACGAAACCCGCATCGCCGACAACCACCACCACCTGGTGTGCAGGATCTGCGGCACGGTCGTGGACGTCGACTGTGCCGTGGGCCGTGCCCCCTGCCTCGACCCGTCGGATGCGCACGGGTTCACGATCGACGAAGCCGAGGTCGTGTTCTGGGGACTCTGCCCGCAATGCCGTCGGTGACGACGCGCCATCACGATGGCCCGGACATCCCGGGCGACAGCTGAAACAGGAGGCTGCGATGACCAAGCCGATCAGTGGGCCGACCACTACCAACACCGGCACTCCGGTCCCCAGCGACAACGAATCGCTGACCGCTGGCACCGAGGGCCCGATTCTGCTGCACGACCACTACCTGATCGAGAAGCTCGCCCAGTTCAACCGGGAGCGGGTGCCGGAGCGGATCGTGCACGCGAAGGGGGCGGGCGCCTTCGGCGAGCTCGTCGTCACCAACGACGTCAGCCGCTACACCAAGGCGAAGCTGTTCCAGCCGGGTGCGCGGACCGAATCGCTGGCGCGGTTCTCCACCGTCGCCGGTGAACAGGGCAGCCCCGACACCTGGCGCGATCCGCGCGGATTCGCGGTCAAGTTCTACACGCCCGACGGCAACTACGATCTGGTCGGCAACAACACCCCGGTGTTCTTCATCAAGGATCCGATCAAGTTCCCCGATTTCATCCGCTCACAGAAGCGGTTGCCGGGCAACGGCCTTCGCGATCACAACATGCAGTGGGACTTCTGGACCCTGCGCCCGGAATCGGCGCATCAGGTGACCTGGCTGATGGGTGACCGCGGCATTCCCAAGACCTACCGGCACATGAACGGCTACGGCTCGCACACCTACCAGTGGATCAACGCCGAGGGTGAACGGTTCTGGGTGAAGTACCACTTCAAGACCGATCAGGGCATCGAATTCCTGACCCAGGCCGACGCCGACCGGCTGGCCGGGACCGACCCCGACTATCACCGCCAGGATCTGTGGGAGGCCATCGAACGCGGCGAATTCCCGAGCTGGACACTGTATGTGCAGATCATGCCGGTGGGCGAGGCGGCGAACTACCGCTTCAACCCGTTCGATCTGACCAAGGTGTGGTCGCACAAGGACTACCCGCTGATCGAGGTCGGCACCTGGACGCTGAACCGCAACCCGCGCAACTACTTCGTCGAGATCGAACAGGCCGCGTTCGAGCCGTCGGCGATCGTGCCGGGTATCGGTTATTCGCCGGACAAGATGCTGCTGGGCCGGGTCTTCGCCTATGCCGACGCCCATCGCTACCGCATCGGCACCAACTATCATCAGCTGCCGCCGAACCGCGCATGGGCGGCCGAGGTGAACTCCTACTCCAAGGAGGGTGCCATGCGCTACGACTTCAACGCGCCGGAAGTGCCTGTCTACGCGCCGAATTCGTTCGGTGGCCCGCATGCCGACGCGACCGCGGCCCCGGAGGAGGCGGCGTGGAGTTTCGAGCCCGAGCAGGTGCGCGCCGGTTACGGCCGGCACGCCGAGGACAGCGATTGGGCGCAGCCGGGCACGCTGGTGCGTGAGGTGTACAACGACGAGCAGCGGCAGCGCTTGGTGGACAACGTGGTCGGGCATGTGCTCGGCGGCGTGCGCGAACCGGTGCTGAGCCGGGTGTTCGACTACTGGAAGAACGTCGATCCGGAGATCGGCAAGCGCATCGAGGAAGGTGTGCGCGCCGGCCTGAACGGCAACGGCTGAACCTGACGAAATCTGCGGGCCCGCACCGGACTTCGGTGCGGGCCCGTCGTCGGCAATGTCATACGGGCGGCAGCAGGGTGTCGACGAGCCGGGTCGCGGCGGTGTGGTCGAGTGGGGCGTGGCCGAGCAGGAAGCGGTACCAGAACAGTCCGTAGAGCAGATCCACCAGCAGGTCCGCATCCGTCGACGCGGGCAGTTCGCCCCGGGCGACCGCGCGCTCGAGGATATCGCGCACGGCGGCGCGGCGGGCTGCGGTGAACTCCTGCAGTAGTTCGGCGAGGTGGGGGTCGCGGGCGGCCTCGCGCACCAGCGCGCGCAGCGCCGGGGCGGTCGAAACCTGTTGGGCGCCGGTGAAAGTGGAATCGGCGACCGCCAGCAGATCGGTGCGCACCGAGCCGGTATCGGGAGTCGGGACCGACCGGCGCGCGCGTTCGAGCAGCGCGTCGAGCAGCACCGCGCCCTTCGACGGCCACCAGCGGTAGATCGTCTGTTTGCCGACCCCGGCCGCGGCCGCGATGGAATCGACCGTGACCGATCCGCCGTCGGAGGTGGCGAGCTGAGCGAGGGCGGCGTCGAGAATCGCGCGACGGGTGGCCTCGTTCCGGCGCCGGCCGGTGTGCGCGCGTTCGGACGGCGGCGAATTCGGTTGCCGCGGTGGTATTCCCATGGGCCCACCTCCCAGCGGTGACGAAGCGCGGGAATACCGCACCCGATACGGTCGTTGTCGAGACTGTCAGTCTCGACAAACTGTACAGGACAGGAACAGTAGCAATGAGCGCTTCCAGCACCGGCACCCCGCGCGTCGTCGTCATGGGCGGTAGTTCCGGAATCGGTGCGGCCACCGCCGCGCTGTTCGCGAACGAGGGTGCCGAGGTCGTGGTCACAGGCCGCAGTCAGGACAAACTCGACGCGGCAGTGGCTCGGCTGGGTGGTAAGACCAGCGGCTACCGGATGGACGCGACCGATGCCGAGCAGATCGCGGCCTTCTTCGCGCAGTCCGGCCCCATCGACCACCTCGTCGTCGCGGTCAGCGGTTCGGCGGGCAGCGGTCCGTTCGCCGAACTCGATCTCGACCACCTGGCGCAGGGGTTCGACGGCAAGTTCTGGCCGCAGGTGAGAATCGTCAAAGCCGCTCTGCCGCATCTGGTTTCGAACGGTTCGATCACCCTGATCACCGCGGCGTCGGCGCATGCGGCCTTCCCCGGCACCGCCGGACTGGCCGCGATCAACGGGGCGCTGAACGCCATGGTGCCTCCGCTCGCGGTCGAACTCGCGCCGCTGCGGGTGAACGCCGTGGCCCCCGGCGTCATCGACACCGAATGGTGGGAGCGGGTGCCGGAGGAACAGCGCCGCACCCTCTTCGACGGCCTCGCCGCCACCACACCCGTCGGGCGCGTAGGGGATCCGGAGGAATTGGCGCGGGCCGTGCACATGATCGCCACCAACGGCTTCGTCAGCGGTGTGGTGCTCGACGTCACCGGCGGGGCGAACCTGCCCACCGGCCGCTGATTTCCGCGGCGGAGGCTCCCGGCAGTTGCTCAGGACCTCCGCCGCGCGTGCAGTCCGTCGAGGATCAGGCCGAGTTCCTCGTCGAAATTGTCCTCGCGGATGCGGGCCGAGTCGTGGCCGCGATGGCCGGCGAAGCGCTGATGGATCCGCGGATACGGCCGCGCGGCGATGTCGGCGGCGGCCATGAACTGCTCGAACCACACCTGTTCGTCGAGGCCGCTGCGCGCGATCGAGGTCAGCATCGCGGCCTCGGTCGAGGTCGCGCCGATGACATAGGCGAGCAACGTATTCGAGGCACGGTCGGCGGTGTCGGAGTCGAAGCCGGCATCCTCCAGGATCGACAGCAGCGACTCCGACAGCCGCAACATGTTAGGACCCAGATAGGCCAGACCCGCGGTTGTCATCACCATCGAAATCCACGGGTGGCGCAACAGGATGCGCCGGATGTCGTGACACAGCGCGAGCATCGCGGCACGCCAGTCGGTGCTCGGTTCGGCGGGTAGCCGCAGCTCACCGAATGCCTCGTCGACGACCAACTCGAGTAGTTCGTCCTTGTTGGCGACATGCGTGTAGAGCGAGGTCGCGCCCGCGCCCAACCGGCTGCCCAGTTTGCGCATGCTCAGCGATTCGAATCCCTCGGCATCGAGCAGCGCGATCGCCTCGGCGACGATCTGCGCTCGGCTCAGCGCCGGTTGATCGCGGCGTTGCCGGTGTTCGCGGGTCCATACCGAGCGGATCTGCGCGGTGTCCGCGGATTCGGTGGTATCGGGCCGTGGCGCCATCGGCTCTCCTTTCCAGGTCGAGATCAGCATAGTCGCGTCCGCACGACGTTCGACTGAGTGAACGCTGTACCTATTGCCGAACAGTGTGCGGTGAACGTACAGTGTTCGGCATGGCGCACATCGTGCGCTTCCAGGTCCTTCGAAAGGGTTCGCGATGGATAGTTCGGAATCGACCGCTGTCGGCAGTGCGCGCCGGTGGCTGATCCTGGTCGTCCTGTGCCTCAGCTCGCTGGTGTTGGTGATCGACAATATGGTGCTGACGGTCGCCATCCCTCAGATCGCCACCGATCTGCATGCCGACGCGCAGCAGATCCAATGGATCATCGACGCCTATCTGCTGGTGTTCGCCGGATTGCTGCTCACCTCAGGTAGCCTCTCCGACCGCTTCGGCCGACGCCTGATCATGGTGATCGGACTGGCTCTCTTCGGCGGCGCCTCACTGCTGGCCGCCTATGCCGGAACTCCGGAGATGCTGATCGCCGGGCGGGTCCTGATGGGTATCGGCGGCGTCCTGATCATGCCCAGCACCCTGTCGATCCTGATCACCGTCTTCGACGACCGGGAACGGCCGAAGGCCATCGCGGCGTGGAGTGCGGTCGCCACCCTCGGCATGGTCGGCGGCCCGGTGCTCGGCGGGGCGCTGCTGAACCACTTCTGGTGGGGTTCGGTCTTCGTGATGAATGTGCCGATCGCGGGCGTGGCGATCGTGGCGGCGCTGGTACTCATGCCGGAATCTCGGGGGCCGTGGCGTAAGCCCGATCTCCCGGGCACGGTGCTGTCCATCGTCGGGATGACGGCGCTGGTGTGGACGATCATCGCGGTACCGCAGCGCGGCTGGACGGACGGCGCGACGGTCGCCGCCGCGGCGGTCACGGTTGCCACGTTGTGCGGCTTCGTGATCCGCGAACTGCGCACCGATTCGCCGATGGTCCCGCTGCACCTGTTCGGCAACCGCACCTTCACCGGATCCAGCTTCTCGCTGGTGCTGGTGACCTTCGCCAACGGCGGTCTGGTGCTGGTGCTGACGCAGTATCTGCAATTCGTGCTCGGTTATTCGCCGATGCGGACCGCGCTGGCGTTCACGCCGATGGCGATCGCGCTGCTGGCGTTCAACGCGCTGGGGGCGAGCGTGGTCGCGAAACTCGGCGCCAAGCCGGTGACCGTCGCCGGGTTGGTCATCGTCGCCGGAGGTTTCGGCGTGCTGGCCACGTTGAACGCCGGAACCGGATTCTGGCTGCCGGCCCTGGCCATGGCGCTGCTCGGTGCGGGAGCCGGTCTGGCGATGCCCGCGGCGATCGGCGCGTTGATGAGCGCGGTGCCTTCCGAACACGCCGGGGTGGGGTCGGCGCTCAACGACACCATTCAGCAGACCGGTGGTGCGCTGGGCGTCGCGGTCCTGGGAGCCATCCTGGCGGGCGGCTATTCCGGCGCGATGCCGGACGCGGCGCCGGCGAGTGCGCGCGAATCCATCGCCGGTGCGCTCGGCCTGGGCGACCCGCACCTGGCGGGACTGGCTCGCGATGCCTTCAGTTCGGGAATGCAGGCCGCCTTCGCGGTCGGCGCGGTGAGCGCGGTGGTCGCGGCGCTGGTGGCGGTGTTGTTGATGCGTAACGTGAAAGAGACTGTGGGACAGCATGACCCGGGTACAGCGGAAGAGCTGGTCGGCACGCGCTGACCGGCCGGGACGGACTCCGTCGCGTCCGGAGGTCGAGTCCGTGGCGAGCCGAGGGCTGCCGATCGGTCAGATCAAGCCCCACCAGTAGATCAGGCAAGCCAGGACGAAGACGACCGCAGTTTCCATACCCCCATCATTCCTCGAGTCGGACACCCGCGCCGCTGCCGAATCGTGATCCGCCCGGCCTGTCACCCCTCGTCGACAGGCCGAGCGGAACATCTCGGTCGCAGCCGGTGGGTGATCCTGCCGCCCCCTCTCGCGGCAGGAGCACTCCCGGTGTCGACGACGACGATGCCGGGGTGCGCTTGCCGCGCCCTTAACGAGCGCTTGTGAGGGGGCTGGGAAAACGGGGCGCTCGATCAACCGACGATGACGACGACCAGCCGTCGCTCGGTCTCCTCGATGACTCCGCCGACCTTGCCGGAATCGGCCTCCGGATCGGTCATGGCGGTTGGGCCGCCGAACCAGGTGATGGACCGGCGCGGGTCCAGCTTGTCCAGGACCTGCGGCAGCGAGTAGTCGATCTGCTCGACGCGGACCACGCAGATGTGACAGTCGGCCAGGACGGCGGCATCGCGGCGGCACTGTCCCGGCCCGCCGTCGAGAATCAGGGTGCCGGCGTCGGCTACCGCGCCGGCACATCCGGTGACCACGGCATCGGTGCGTTCGCGATCGAGGATCGACAGTTGCGGCTGATCGTCGAGGACCCGATGCTCGCCCGTCAGTTCCCAGCGCCGCAGCCAATGCTCGGGCAGGCCGTCGGGGGCCAGCGCCGAGCGGGCGCCGTGGGCGCGCAGGGCCGAATCGATCGCACCGGGGATCTCGTCCGCGCCGACCCGATGGACCTGGGCGCCATAATGTTTGAGGCGATCGATGAACAGTTCGACGATCTCGGCCTGGTCCGCGGCCGAGTGCACCGGGGCATTGCGCTGATAGTTGCGCGGCACCGGCACCATACGTTCGTCATTCGGTAGCGCCTCGAGGGCATCGCGCACGCGGCGCAGGAAATCCTCCCGCGAGGTCACCGTGAATCTCCCGTTCCATTCCTCCGGCTCCTCCCGCCGGATCGTACTTCGCGAACCAGGCTACCGTGCGGTAGGAGATCGCGAGCTCAGCCCACGAATTCCCGGGTTCGCCGGCGCCGGATCAGCGTAACCACCAGATCGGCCGCGGTGGCCGCCCACACCGCCAGCGCCACCCATGCCTCCCCGTGCCCGAAGTCGACCATCCACTGTTCGCCGGTGGCCTTGCCCAGTTCGGCGGTTCCCACGCCGTACATGCCCACGGGAAACACGATGCTCCACAGGCCCGGTTCGTAGCTCAGACCGAAATGCCGGACCAGATGCCGCCAGATGCCGGCCGCCAGCAGCAGCGGCACCAGCCAGCTGCCGAACGCCCACAGCACCAGCGTCGCACCCTCGAGCATGGGCCGCACCGTCGCGATCAACGCCACCGACCGCTGATTCATGATCTGGGTGCCGGCCAGCACACTGATCGCGGTGGCGCCCATGAAGATCCAATACGTCGGCGCGAGGCGTTCGGCGGTCAGCGGGGTGCCGAACAGGGTGCCCAGCACCACCGTCGCCACGATGCCGTAGAGCACCACGCCGACCGACCAGCACAGCAGCGCCGGCACCGCGAAACGCTGACTCCACGGCTGCGGCAGGGCGGTGGCGGCCACCGCGAGTGATTGGGTACCGACCACCCAGAGGAACCAGGTGCCGTCGGCGCCCGTCACCGCGGTCGGTGCGCCGTGATGCAGCATGAGCAGCGCCGGGATCGCGTACACCAGAACCGCCCACACGACCGTCGCCACCAGCAACAGCGCCAGCGCCGTCCCCACCCAGGCGTGCCGGGACAGTCCCGCCGACATCACCCCGGTGGCGGCGACGAAGGCCAGATAGGTGAAGCCGGTCGCGGGATTCACCGCATCGCCGATCACGCGGTCGCGGAAGAATGCGATGCGCAGCAGGGTCGCCACCGCGAGCACGGCGTAGGCGATCAGGCCGACGATCAGCAGGGCATTGCCACCCCATTCCCACCCCGCCGCGCCGACGGCCCGCGAGACGATGCCGGTCGCCATCACCGAGGCGAACCACCCCGGACCGAGATCCGCCACGAAACGCATTCGCCGCCCGAACGACTCGCTCACAGCGCGAGTGTTCCACGCAGACGCCGCCGAGCCCCGCATCCACGCGCCCCACTTCGACATCCTGCTGTCGGATGCCTGCATCGCATTGGACAGTGCCGAGCTCGCCGAGCGTGCCCGGCAGATCTACGGTGGTCCGGTCCATGACGATCTCTTCAACGATTTCAAGCTGTGGATCATCGGATCGGGGCGGGACACCTTCGCTCGAGTGCTCGGCGATCCCGCCCGGCGACGACGCTTCCGGGTGTCGGGTCGCAGGAAGACGATCCAGATCCGTCATGGGAAGAAGTGGGTTACGTCGCCGATTACGCATTTCTGCGCAAGCACGGGGTGGACCACGAGGCGGACGATGACCGGCGGGGGGACCTGGATGCGGAATTCGACGATGTGGTGAACAACCTGCGGAACGAGGTCGGCCGACGCGTCGTGAACTAACCTTTGTAGCTCCCTCAGGCGGCGGTGGCCTTGTGGGTGTTCTCGGTGGTTCGTTCCTCGCGTACCACCAGTAGCCGTTCGCGGTGGTGTTCCTCGTGCAGGTCGCGGCGGCGGGCGTGGAGCAGCTGTTCGAGGGTGATGATGCCGCACAGACGGTTCGGATCGTCGCGCGCGACCACGGGCGCGGCGGTCACGTGCGCCATCGCGAGGGCGTTGGCCACCTCGCGCAGGGTGTTGTCCGGATGGACCGAGGTCCGGATGTCCAGGGTGGCCGCACCGACCGTCGTGCCGGGGCTGTTCTGCAATACCTGGCGGGTGGTCACGCCGACCAGTGCTCCGGAACCGTCGACCACCGGATACAGCCCGGCGTAGTGGGTCCGCGGCAGGATCGGGTCGATGAGGTCGTCGATTCCGAGCACCAGCGGATCGGCGGTCATCACCTCGTGGGTGAAGAACGTCTCCAGTGGGTCGGTGGTGTATTCACGGGTGAGATGCAGGCGGCGGCGGGCGATCTTCTCGGTCAGCACCGAACGCTTGAGCAGCAGGACCGACACCGCGTACGCCGAGACCGAGGCGACCGCGAGCGGCAGTACGTCGTTCCAGGCATGGGTGAGTTCACAGGTGAAGACGATGCCGGTCAGCGGTGAGCGCATCACTCCGCCGACCACCGCGGCCAATCCGCACATCGCCCAGAATCCGGCGGTGACGTGGGGCAATAATCCACCCTCGGCGGCGCCGAGCGCCGCGCCGATCATGAACACCGGCGCCAGCACGCCGCCGGAGGTGCCCGAGCCGAGCGAGAGCGACCAGATCAGCGTTTTCACCACCAGGATGCCGACGATCAGCGACAGCGTGGCGTGCCCGGTGAGCAATTGGTCGATGACGTCGTAGCCGACTCCGAGCGCCCGCGGTTCGAACAGGCCGCCGATGCCGATGATCAGGCCGCCGATCGCCGGCCACCACATCCAGTGCACCGGAATCTTGGCGAAGGAGTCCTCGGCGAAATACACCATCGCGGTCGCGGCGATGGCCAGCAGTCCGCCGGTGATGCCGGGAATCAGCGCCAGGCCGTCGGACAGCGCGCCGGGCGTGCGTCCGTCGGTCGCCACCGCGAACACCGGTCCGTTGCCGAGCATCGCCCAGCGGCAGATGGTTCCGGTGACCACGGCGGCCACCACCGGAATGAAACTGCGTGGCCGCCATTCGAACAGCAGCAGTTCCACCGCGAGCAGAATCGCCGCCAGCGGGGCGTTGAAGGTCGCCGCCATCCCCGCCGCCGATCCGGCGACCAGCAGTGTCTTGCGTTCGTCCGCGGACAGTTTCAGCAACTGCGCCAGAATCGAACCGACCGCGCCGCCGGTCATGATGATCGGCCCCTCGGCGCCGAACGGCCCGCCCGAGCCGATGCTGATCGCCGCAGAGGCCGGCTTGAGCAGCGCCACTCGCGGCTGTACCCGCGACCCGCCGGTGAGGATGGCCTCGATCGCCTCCGGCATGCCGTGGCCGCGAATCTTCTCCGACCCGTAGCGCGCCATCACACCGATGATCAGCCCGCCCACGACCGGTGCGGTGAGCACCAGCCACCATGGGTGATGGGTGGCGCCCGGCGCGACCATCTCGGTGCTGAAGCGTTGGTAGAACACGAGATTGGTGATGAAGCCGATCAGTTTCAGCAGCGCGAACGCGGCCACCGCGGCCGCGCCGCCGACCGGAATGGCGAGGGCGGCGATCAGCAGCAGGCGCGGGGTGACCTGGAAGTCGCCCAGATGCGTTGCGCGCGAATGCCCGGCGCTCATAACGACCCCGGCCCGGTCGCGGTGACGAAGGGCGTGGTGGCGGCGGCCTGCACCAGATCCCGGGCCGCGACGATCACGCGGTCGCGCGCCTCGGGAGTGAGGCCGTCCAGCAAGGATCCGAAGGCGACCTTCCGCCGCTGCAATACCTGATCCACCACCGCCTGTCCGGCCGTGGTGACCTCGATGGTGACGACGCTGCGGTTGTGCGCATCGGTTCCCCGCGTCACGTATCCGCGGGTCTCGAGTTTGTCCGCCAGCCGCGTCACCGACGAAGCGTTGACCCCCAACGCGGCCGCCAGCCGCGACGACGACACCCGGCCCAGGGCCTGCAGGATCAGCAGAAAGCGCATTTGCGGAAAGGTGACGCCGGGTGGTGCGGCGTGGGCACTGTCCCAGGCGATGGAGACCAGCATCCGGGTGAGCGCTTCGAGTGCCGCGATCTCGGCTGTGGTGCTTTGTTCGGACGCGGCGTCGGCGGCCGACGCGACGGTCTCCTCATGGCCTTGCATTAGACAAGGGTTGCAATGTGCAAATGATGCGTCAAATCGATCGGTCCCCGTTGTGGTTGGCATCACAACGAGGACCGAGTGGAACGACGCGCTCCGGCCGATGTCAGCGTGGCGCCGGACGACGAAGTCGCCGCATCATGTCCGACCTGGGACGCGATCGGTCTGCGATTCGAATTCCTATGCGGCACACAAGGAAACGTGAGCCGAGGGGAGGATCAGGCGTGGTCGAGGGTGCCGTTGCGGAGGTCGGTGGTGAAGGCGTCCCATTCGGCAGGGGTGAAGACGAGGGCGGGGCCGGTGGGGTTCTTGGAGTCGCGGACTCCGACGTGGCCAGTGGCGAGGAACGCGGTCTCCACGCAGTCCTTACCGCCACCGCTGCGGCTCGACTTGAACCACTTGGCTCCGGTCAGATCGACGTTCACGTTCGAACTCCCTTGCTGTGTTCCTCAGAAAACGCTTGCTGTCCGCAATGTCAAGCGCCGCTTGCTCGATGATGCTGTACGCCTGACGATACCGCCCGACATCCTTTGGGCGCTCGAGGTACAGATCGCCTGCGTACGATTCGATATAAACGACCGTCGGCGCCAGTTCACGGCCCTTCGAATCGGTTCCGAAGTCGAGGATGGCGAAGGGGCCGGTCGGCAGTCCGGCCGGGAATCCGGCTTCGTACGTCAGGACCTTGACGGTCACATTTCCCGGAAGATTTGCCAGGTGGTGGCATTGCGCCGCCATCGTCCGCGGGTCTCCCACGACGGTTCGCACCGCAGACTCATGGATTATCAGATCAACCGAGATGGGGCTTACTTTCCTGGTGAGCAACGCTTGCCGCTTGGTCTTCAGTTCGATTCGCCGCGCCAACTCGCCTGGATCGATCTGAGGGTAGTAGCGCTGATCGACAGCACGCGCATACTCCTTCGTTTGGAAAAGGCCGGAAGGCATGTCGGGCCTGAAGATGGAAAGCCGTTTAGCCGACGACTCCAATCCCACGTACAGGTCGAAGTTCCCCGAAATTACGTCATCGAATGCCTGCCACCAGCTTTTGCCGGTGCTCTGTTTCGCCAAGCCGATCAGCCCCGCGCGCACCTCGGGGTCGTCGATGTCGTAGATCCGGCACAGCGCCTCCACATCGAGCACACGGATGCTCGGCGATTTCCCGGCCTCGAAACGAGACAGTTTGCTCGCCGACCATTGCATAAGTGGCGCAACGTCTTCCAGCCGCAGGCCGATGCCCAGGCGGGCCTCCTTGAGATACCTTCCCAATTGCCGCCGGGGCAGGGTGGTCGAGCTGTCCTCACCAATGTTCGTCACGGATTCCTCGTTTGCATCGTGAGCGGTCGCCGTTTGCACGAGGAAAGAAATCGGCTACCCCCGTGCGAACCGCTCTGGGCCGTCGCAGAACCTTCGTTGCATATGCATGGCGCTATTGTCCCGCCGGCTCAGTCGGTGGTCTTCTTGAGCCACCCCGATGGCCGGGAAACTCGAAACGGCAAGTCGCACAACCGTTGCCCCCGGATGCGACTACACCCGTGATGATACCGACGAGACATTACCGCGTAGCACCGACGCCGCAAGGTAATGGCCGAAAAATGGCCCCGGCCATCGGGAGTACCACCAGCCGTATGTCCGCTGGTGCCCCGACGATGTCCGGAGGTGTTCTCCCGTGCACGGTTTGCGACCGATCATCCACAGCGCCCTGCCGACCATGACCACCACGCTCGCTCACCGCATCATGCAGGACCATCTCGACTGCCCGATCACGGTGTGCGCCAGGAAGTTACAGGCCAAACTCTGGCTCGTCGCGACGGGCGCCATGCACCCCGCCGACCGCCCGCACTTCGGGATCTGAGCATGACCAATCCGGTCTTCCACGCCCCGCTCGCCAATCCGATCTCCCCCGAGCGGATGCACCGCGAGATCCACGCCGAACGCCACGCCGACTGCACCCCGCACACCTGCGACATGCTCAGCAGCTGCCGCAACATCCTCACCACCCTCGGCCACGACCCCGACGCCGCGACCACGGCACAATGCCCCGCCTGCCGCACCGGGCCCGCCATGAAACTGCCACGCTCGCAGGACGTTTCGACGCCACCGTCCGCACTCCTCACCGAGTGCCGCGAGCAGGCATGAGGTGCCTGCGGGGTCCCCTCCCGACCCCGCAGGCCACCGCAACGCCCCGCTCCGCAATACCTCGCGCGTCACCCCGCCAGACAAGGAACGACGTATGACACCTTCTCTGCCGCAACGCATTCCGCGAACATCATCGGCACCGGCGATCCAAGGCGACCCACACTGGTACGCCGCAATCGCACAAGCCCTACGCGCCACCCCCGCCGCCCGCTTCCCCTGCCTGAACGACCTGATACCCCGCCGCCCGCCAACATCCCGCGAAACCCGCGCCTATCTCGGCCTGTCGACCCGCGCCGACTGGGAAAGTTCGCGTGACTCGCAGTGAGGAGCGATCGCCCGCGACTGTCCGGCGACGGCCAGGCCCGCGCCGATTGCGAGAGACCGCCTGTGGACCGGTGGCGACTGCCGACGCTCGCACGTGAACTAATCGTGCAAACCTCGCCGAAGATGCGAGAAAACCGCGAATATCGCCGAAGTTTGCACGATTACTTCGGGTGTCCCCTCCGGCCCGCGGCATGTTCCAGCGGAATACAATTCCTGGCCCGAAGAGCGCTGTGCACAAATGGAAATCGTGGCGGAGTCGAACAGGCCGCGACCGGCGTCCCACTGATCTACACCTACATCCTCGACCCGGCGACGAGGGCGTATCGGACCGGCGAGATGTACACCGGCATTATCAAGGCGACGGCACCTTTTACGGTCGACATCGATCTCAGCGATATCTGACGAGCCGCGACGACGACGGCCCCGGTTGCGATCGGTGATCACAACCGGGGCCGGTCGAGCGAGGCGAATTACGCGGAGGCGGTGATGAATTCGGCCGCCTTCTCACCGATCATGTAGCACGGGGCGTTGGTGTTGCCGCCGGTGATGCTCGGCATGATCGAGGCGTCGGCCACGCGCAGGCCCTCGATGCCACGCACCCGCAGCTGCGGGTCGACGACGGCGCGCTCGTCCACGCCCATCCGGCAGGTGCCGACCGGGTGGTAGACCGAGTGGATCCGCATCGGCAGCTCGCGACGCAGCGCGGTCTCGTCCTGGAAGGCGGGGCCGGGGGAGAACTCCTCGGTGATGTCGCCCGCGATCGCCTTGTTCGCCGCCGCCTCGCGGATCATGCCGATGGCCTCGACCAGGAAGTCCATATCGGCCGGATCCGAGAGGTAGCCCGGGTCGATCAGCGGCGAGGTCAGCGGATCGGTGGAGGCCAGCCGCAGTTCGCCGCGGCTCTTCGGGTAGATCAGGGTCGGGAAGATGGTCAGCGCTTCCCGCTTGTCCACCATGTGCAGCTTGTCCTCGTCCTGGTTGGGCGTCGGGTAGCTCCACGGCAGGGTGTGGATCTGCATATCCGGGATGTCCTTGGCGAACGAGGTCCGCACGAAGCCCACGGATTCGAAGACCGTGCGCCCGAACCAGGAGCTGCCGGGGCTGCGCAGTTCCTTGAGGAAACCGGCCGCGAAATGCGACGGAATGCCGCGGTGCAGCGCCTTCTTCGAGATGAAGGTCATCGGGACGAACAGGTGGTCGTGCAGGTTCTGGCCGACCGGCAGATCCGCGTTGACCTCGATGCCGAGGTCGCGCAGGTGCCCGGCGGGGCCGACTCCGGACAGCATCAGGATGTGCGCGGAACCCATCACGCCACCGGAGACCACGACCTCCTTCTCGGCGCGGATGATCCGACGGCCCTTCTTCTCGATGACCTCGACGCCGATGGCGCGGCCCTTCTCGATCACCACGCGCGCCACGTGCGCCTTGGTGACGACCTTCAGATTCGGGTTGGGGCGGTTGGTGATGAAGCCGCGCGAGGAGCTGTAGCGCAGGCCGTCCTTCACGCTCTGCTGGAAGATGCTGATGCCCTCTTGGGACTCGCCGTTGTAGTCCTCGATGACCGGGACGCCGAAGGTCTCGGCCGCGGCCTCCATCCACTCCTTGGCGATCGGGGTGAGGTCCTTCTGCCGGGTCACCTCGATGGGACCGCCGGAGCCGCGCAGGTCGCTGGCGCCGTCCTCCCAGTTCTCCAGGCGCTTGTAGGCCGGCAGCACGTCCTCGTAGCTCCAGCCCTCACACCCCTCGGCGGCCCAGGAATCGAAGTTGGCCTTGTTGCCGCGCACGAAGAGCATGCCGTTGACCGAACTCGAACCGCCCAGCACCTTGCCGCGCGTCATCGGCACCCGGCGCTCCGCGGCGTGCTTCTGCGGAATCGAGTACTGCGACCAGGTGACCTGGTGCTTGAGCTGCGGGACGGTGTGAACCGTGGTGATCATGCCCGGGACCGTGACCAACTTGGTGTTGTCCTTGCGGCCGGCCTCGAGCAGGATGACGCTGGCGCCCTGCTCGGCGAGCCGACTAGCGACAGTGGCGCCGGAGCTGCCCGCGCCGATGACGATGTAATCGGCTGCGCTGGTGTCGGTCATGTTCGGTTACCTCATCTTCGAAGTGGTAGCGGCTGATCGCGGCAGCGCTCGGCGCGGGAGCGTGCCTCAGCTCACTGTAGAACAAGTTCTAATAATGGTGAAGACGCGCGGTGGGGAAAAATGATGCGCGGGACGCGGTCCGGGAGCGACTTCCTGGCTATGACCAGGGATGTTGTCCGCGTCACACTATAGAACAGGTTGCAGTTAGTTCGCCTGTGCGGGGACGCGGCGACGCGATGTGCCGACCCTCGGCACCCCTTCCGTGGACGGGTCCGGCGACGGAAGTCGCGCTCGCACCCGCCGAGATTCCACCTATCATTTCGACTGTGACCGATATTCGTGAAATTCCCGTTCAGACCCTCGCCGGCGAGCCCGCGACCCTGGCCGAACTCGCCGGTGACAAGGCCCTGCTCGTGGTCAACGTCGCCTCGAAATGCGGTCTGACACCGCAATACACCGGACTCGTCGCGCTGCAACAGGCATACGGCTCGCGCGGATTCAGCGTCGTCGGCGTGCCGTGCAACCAGTTCATGGGGCAGGAGCCCGGCAGCGCGGAGGAGATCCAGCAGTTCTGCTCGACCACCTACGGCGTGGATTTCCCGCTGCTCGCCAAGGTCGACGTCAACGGTGACGACCGGCATCCGCTGTATCGCGAACTCGTGCAGACCGCCGATGCCGAAGGCGACGCCGGCGATATTCAGTGGAATTTCGAGAAATTCCTCGTCGATCGCGACGGTAAGGTCGTCGGCCGTTTCCGTCCGCGCACCGAACCGCAGGATCCGAATGTGGTCGCCGCCATCGAAGCGGTATTGCAGTAATTTCCGGAATGCGCCGGGAATTGCGCGATCAGTCCCGCAGCACCTGCAGGGCCGATTTTTCCAGTCGATCGGCGATTTCGGCGTACGAGGCGTAACCCACGCCGGCGCGCACCAGGGCGCCGGCGTAAAGCAATTCCAGCGTTTCCACCACATCGGGATCGGCATCCGGGCCCAGGGCGTCCAGCAGGCGCCGCCGGATCTCGGTCCCGATGCGGGTGCGCAGATGTGCGACGTCGGGGTCGGTGCCCAGCAGGGCGCTGGTCACCGCGCCGGCCAGTGCGGGTTCGTCGGCGACCAGCATGGCGATCTGCCGCAACACCGCGACCACCCGGGTGGTCCGGTCGGCGCCGGCCTCGGGCTCCGGCGGTGCGTCGGCCGCCAGTCGCCGCCAGAAGACCTCGGCGACCAGGTGTTCCTTGGAGGAGAAATAGGTGTAGGCGGTGGCCGTACCCACTCCGGCGGCCGCGGCCACCATGCGCACGGTGAGGCCGGCGAAGCCTTCGCGCGACAGCACCTCCAGCGCGGCCTTGGTCAGCCGGTCGACGGTATCGGCCTGCTTCTCGGTGAGGCGGCGGCGAGTTGCCTCCATATTCACCGGTGTAGGCTCGGTGGAAATGGGATCGGACACGTGTCTGGATGCTACTGTAGTGAAGCTTCGAAAGCAACTCGCATACCCGTTGCAGGAGTGGATACAGTCGCAAATCACACAATATCGCATCCGCTCGCAAAGTATCGAGAGATGATTTCCGAAAGGTGTTCTTCTGATGACTCGTGCCGATTCGATAATTCCCGCGGAATCCGATATTTCCGCGGATACTCGGCGATTGTTCGAGCTGGCCGAGCAGGCGACGGGCTTCATGCCGGTCGAGGAGGGACGCGCGCTCTACGAGGCCGCGCGGCGTTACGCGGGCGACGGAATAATCGTGGAAATCGGCACCTACTGCGGTAAGTCGGCGATATATCTCGGCGCGGCGGCCCGCGACACCGGCGCCACCGTCTACACCATCGACCATCATCACGGGTCCGAGGAACATCAGCCCGGCTGGGAATATCACGACACCTCGCTGGTCGACCCCGAGACCGGCCGCTTCGACACCGTGACCACGTTCCGGCGCACCATGGTGCGGGCGGAATTGACCGATACCGTGATCGGCGTGGTGGGCCCCTCCGCGGCCGTGGCGAAGCACTGGCGCAGCCCGATCCGGCTGCTGTTCATCGACGGCGGACATACCGAGGCCGCGGCCCAGCGCGACTACGACGGCTGGGCGCACTGGGTGGCGGCCGGTGGCGTGCTGGCCATCCACGACGTCTTCCCGGATCCGGCCGACGGCGGGCAGGCGCCGTACCACATCTATCGAAAGGCGTTGGACAGCGGCAATTTCCGCGAGGTCGCGGCCATCGGATCGCTGCGGCTGCTCGAGCGCGGCACGGGGTGCGGCGGTAAGGGATGAAGCGATGAAGGCTGAGGTGGCCGGGCCGTGTCGCGGCCGCCTCAGCTGGGCGAGCGCACGCAGTCGCAGATGAGGCCGGTCGCGATATCCGCACTGGGCGCCAGGTCGCGGAAGACGCCGTTGCCGCCGGTGGTGCGGGTCAGCGCGTCGGCGGCCAGCACCGCCGCCGCCCCGGTCCAGGTGGTGCGCTCCTCCGGCCAGCGTTTACCGTCGGCGAAAACCAGTCCGGTCCAATAGGATCCGTCGTCCTCGCGCAGGTGCTGGATGCTCGCGAGCAGTCGCAGCGCGCGATCGCGGTCGCCGAGGGTGTCCAGTGCCAGCGCCAGTTCACAGGTTTCGGCGCCGGTCACCCACGGGCGGTCGGAGACGCAGCGAATGCCGATCTCACCGACCACGAAATCGCCCCAGCGCGAGGCGATCCGGGCATGTCCGGCCGCACCGCGCAGCGCACCGCCCAGCACCGGGTAGTACCAGTCCATCGAATACCGGTCCTTCTCGGCGAAGGACTCCGGATGATGCCGCAGCGCGTGGCCGAGGCGCAGCGCCGCGACCTCCCATTCCGGCTGGGCCAAGCCGAGCAGTTCCGCGATCGCCAGCCCGCAGCCGATGCTGTGGAACATACTCGAGCAGCCGGTCAGCAGCGCCTCGGGCAGGATGCCTTTTTCGGTCTGCAGCCAATAGATCTCGCCGTTGCGGCCCTGCTGCAACGAGATGACGTAATCGATGGCCGCGCGCACGGTCGGCCACATCGTGTCCACGAAGCGCCGATCACCGGTGCAGCGGTAGTAGTGCCAGACACCGGTGGCGATGTAGGCGCAGAAATTGGTGTCGGTGTCGGCGGTCTCGACGACGTCGCCGCGGAACTGTGACGGCCAGGAGCCGTCCGCGCGCTGGGTGTCCGCCGACCAGGCATAGGCGGCGCGCGCGGCATCGTGCAGACCCGCGACCGTCAGCGCCATCGCCGACTCGACATGGTCCCAGGGATCGGTGTGCCCGCCCCGGAACCACGGGATCGCGCCGTCGCTGTGCTGTTGTGCGGCAATGGATTCCGCGGTGGCCAGGCACTGCCGGGCGGTGAGGACGCCGGGAATCGAGGGCAGCTCAGCGGCGCGCACCGGACACCGCCGGCTTGGTGAAGTACAGGGCGACGCTCTTGCCGATCACCGGGTCCAGGGCCGATTCGGCGACACGGGTCAGCCACGGCCGTTTCATCATGTCCCACACCAGCATCCGGTGATACAGCTGCACCGGCCGGGCGTCGGGCTTGTCCACCCCGACCAGGCATTTCAGCCACCAGTACGGAGCGTGCAGGGCGTGCGCGTGTTCGCTGTGGATGAATCGCATCCCGCGCGCGGTGACCTTGCCGCGCAGTTCGTCGGCGCGGTAGATGCGCACATGCCCGCCCTCGTTGGCGTGGTATTCGTCCGAGAGCAGCCAGCAGATCCGCTCGGGCAGCCAGCGCGGCACCGTGATCGCCAGGGCCCCACCGGGTTTGAGGATGCGTACCAGTTCGGCGATGGCGCCGTCGTCGGCCGGAATGTGCTCGAGGATCTCCGAGGCGATGACGACGTCGAATTCGCCGTCCTCGAAGGGCAGAGCCAGCGCGTCGCCCTGGACCGTCTCGGCCTGCGCGTAGTCGGGAGCCTCGTCGGCCTCGGCCAGCGCACCGAACATGACCTTCACATCGGCGAGGTCGTCGGCGTTCTGATCGAAGGCGACGATATCGGCGCCGCGCCGGTACGCCTCGAAGGAGTGGCGACCCTGTCCGCATCCCACATCGATGACCCGGACGCCCGGCCCGATCCCCAAGCGGTCGAAATCGACGGTCAGCATACGGTCGCCTCCTGTGTATCGGCGGTCAGATCGGTGCCCTGGCGGCGGGCGATGGCGCGTTCGTACACCGAAACGGTCTGGGCTGCGACGGCTTCCCAGCTGAAGACGGTGAGTGCGCGGTGGCGCCCGGCGGCGCCGAGGTCGTCGATGCGACGCGGATTGTCGAGCAGTTTCCCGAGGACACCGGTCAGTTCGTCCACATTGCCCGGCTCGACCAGTTCGGCACAGTCGGCCGCCACCTCCGGCAGCGCGCCGGCCCGGCTGGCGACCAGGGCGGTGCCACTGGCCAGCGCCTCCACGGCAGGCAGCGAAAAGCCCTCGTACATGGACGGGATGCAGGAGATCTGCGCCGAGGCCAGCAGTTCGGCCAAGGCTTCGTCGGACAGGCCGCTCGACACCGTGACGATATCGGAGATGCCCAGTTCGGCGATCAGCTTCTCGGTGGGGCCGTTCGGTTCCAGCTTGGCCACCAACTGCAATTCGACGTCGTGGGTGAGCCGCAACCGCGCGAGCGCCTGCAGCAGGTGGGAGATGCCCTTGAGCGGTTTGTCGGCGCTGGCCACGGCCACGATCCGGCCGGGTACGCGGCGCTCGCGGGGCCGGAACAGTTCGGTGTCGACGCCGAGCGGGACCACCCGCAACTGGGAGGCGTCGACGCCGAAGTCGTCGGCGATATCGGCGGCCGAGGTCGAGGAGACGGTGATCAGATCCGGAATCAGCCGGGCGACGCGCTGCTGCATGCCGAGGAATCCGTACCAGCGGTGGACGAACGCCTTGCGCCGCCACGGCGCGGCCGCCAGATCGACGGCCCGGTCGCGGGTGATCGGGTGGTGGATCGTGGCCACCAGCGGCACTCGCCGGGCGATGTCGAGCAGTCCGGAACCGAGGCACTGGTTGTCGTGAACCACATCGAAATCCGCGGCGCGCGAACGCAACAGCCGGGCCGCGCGCAGGCTGAACGTACGCGGCTCCGGGAAGCCGGCGGTCCACATCGTCCCCAGTTCCAGCAGGTCGATGCGGTCGCGGATCTCCCCGGGCCGCGGCGTGCGGAACGGGTCGGAATCGCGGTACAGGTCCAGGCTCGGCACCTCGGTCAGCCGCACTCGGGGATCGAGCAGTTCCGGGTACGGCTGACCGGAGAAGACCTCGACCTCATGGCCGAGTTCGGCCAGGCCGTGACTCAACTTCCGGACATACACCCCCTGCCCGCCACAGTGGGTCTTGCTGCGGTAGGACAGCAGGGCGATACGCACGTCTTCGGCTCACTTCCTGTTCGGGCGCCAGGTCGCGTGGTGTGGTTCAGGCGCTCGCGCGCCGTGGTGGTTCAGGCGCTCGCGCGCAGGGGCGCGAGCTTGCCGGCCAGGCGGTCGAGATAGGCCAGCACCTCGGCTTCGGACTTGTCCGGCAGTCCGTACAGTACGTCGGTCACTCCGGCGGCGTGCCATTCGGTCAGCCGCTGCGTGTCGGGTTTGCCGTCGAGGGCGACCACCCGCGGGGTGTCCTCGCGACCGGCCTCCTGCCACACCTTGCTCAGCAGTTGCAGGCGTTCCAGCAGCGTGTGGGTCTCGTACGGGGTGGTGATCCAGCCGTCGGCCGACCGCGCGATCCAGCGGAAACCCTGTTCTGTGCCCGCGGTGCCGATCAGCACCGGCACCTTGGACTGCACCGGCTTCGGCCACGCCCAGCTGGGGCCGAACTTCACGAAGTCGCCGTCGTAGCTTGCCTCCTCCTCGGTCCACAGTGCTCGCATGGCCTCGAGGTATTCGCGCAGCACCGTGCGGCGCTTGTTGCCCGGTACGCCGTGGTCGGCGAGTTCGTCGGTGTTCCAGCCGAATCCGGCGCCGACACTGACCCGGCCGCCGGACAGATGGTCCAGGGTGGCGATCGTCTTGGCCAGCGTGATGGGGTCGTGTTCGGTGGGAAGTGCCACCGCCGTGGACAATTCGATGCGTTCGGTGACCGCCGCCGCGGTGGCGAGCGCGACCCACGGGTCCAGGGTGCGCATGTACCGGTCGTCGGGCAGGCTCTCGTCGCCGGTCAGCGGATGTGCCGCCTCCCGCTTGATCGGGATGTGGGTGTGCTCGGGCACGAAGAACGACTCGAAGCCGCGCTCCTCGGCGGCCGCGGCCGCGACCGCGGGCCGGATGCCGCGGTCGCTGGTGAACAGGACGATGCCGAAACGCATGGTGTTCCTTTCGGTTCGGTCGGGCATCAGCTCGATGCCGGACCGTCGTTGGCGGCGGCGCGGCCCGCGCGGCGACCGTAGAAGCTGCCGTCGCCGAGGGAGGTGCCGCTGGCATAGCCGCCCGCGCAGACACCGGAGGTGCAGCGGCCCGCGGCGTACAGACCGGGGATCGGTTCGCCCGTGACGTGGATGACCCGGGAATCCAGATCCGTGCGCAGGCCGCCGAGGGTGAATCCGGCGGTGAAGTTGCGCATGTCGAATCCGGCCACCGGCGTGCCGATCGGCTTCACCCACTCCGGCTTCTTTCCGAGCAGCGGATCCGAGCCGGATTCGGCGTGCCGGTTGTAGACCTCGACGGTGGCCTGCAGCGAACCCGCGGGCAGGCCCATATCGCTTTCGAGTTCCTCGACCGTCTCCGCCGCCCAGGTGGGGGGCTGGCGGAAGAAGGGGGTGCTGGACTCGGTCTTCAGCGCTTCCTCGAGCGCGGCCTCGTCGATGATCAGGTAGGCCTGGTTGTCCTGCTGGATCAGCGTGGCCTGGCCGATCCGGCCCGGATAGGTGTCCTCGGCGATGTAGCGCTGCCCCCGGCCGTTGACCAGGATGCCGCGCACCATCATCTGCGGATCGCCGAAGAAGGCGACCTCGGTGGCGTCCATATGCGCCAGTTCGGCGCCGAGCGCCTGGGCGACCCGGATGCCGATGCCGTCGTGTTCCTCGATCGCGGCGGCGGGCCGGCCGATGAGTCTCGGCGCGTAGCCCTCGATCATCCGCTGCTCGTAGGCGAAGCTGCCGGTGGCCAGCACCACGCCGCGTCGGGCGCGGACGGTGATCTCCTTGCCGTAGCGCTTGGCCACCACGCCGACGACGCGATTGTCGTCCGCGACCACGAGCCGCTGGATCCGGATGTCGTATTCGGCTCGTACACCGAGGGATTCGGCGGTGTCGGTGAGCGGCTTCATCAGCATGTAGCCGCCACCCTGCTCGCCGATGCGCTTGTTCTGCATCTGCGGCAGATGCCCGCGCGGGGCGGGGGTGGCGATGTCCTTGAACGGCGCGGCGTTCTCACCGCCGGAATACATCAGGCCCTCGTCGTGCGGGGGTTCCCAGCCCGGCTCGCCCCAGAATTCCTCCTTGAACGGAACTCCCTGGGCGACAAGCCAGTTGAAGTGTTCGACGCTGCCCTGGCAGTAGTCGTGGATCTTGGCCTCGTCCACGCCGGGCCCGAGGGCGGCCAGCATGAACTTCTCCATGTTCTCCGGGGTGTCGTCGAAGCCGAGCGCCTTCTGCAGCGGAGTGCCGCCACCCAGATAGATGAATCCGCCCGACAGGGAGGCCGCACCGCCCCAGCCGCCGGTGCGCTCGAGCACCAGCACGTCGGCGCCGGCCCGGGCGGCCTCGATCGCCGCGGCGACGCCGGCGATGCCGTACCCCGCGATGACCACATCGGCCTCGTAGTCCCAGTCGGAGATATCGGCGGCGGGCTGTGGTCGCACACCCAGGGTGTCGGACATGGTGGGTTCGTTCCTCACTTCTCGGCGGACTTCTTTTCGGCAGCCTTCTTCTCGGCGGCTTTTTTCTCGTTGGCCACGACTTTGCCGACGACGCTGTCGAGCTTGGTCCCGGCGGCCCAGCCGGTGTAGTGGCACAGGAAGATCGCGATCTCGCGCAGCTGTTCCTCGGTCAGTTCACCGTTGCGCAGGGCCGCGCTGACCTGGATCTCGGTCACGTCCAGATGTCCCTGTGCGGTCAGCGCGCCGAGCAGCAGCAGGCGGCGATCACGCACGGACAGTTCCGGGCGGCTCCAGATATCGGCGAACAGGTGATCCGCGGTCACCGCGAAATGTGCGCCGGGTCCGTCGGACATCTCCCAGCCGTAGACCTCGCCCATCTTGGCCACTCCGCGCGCGCGACGCTGCTCGGGCGTGAGGCCGTCGGTGTCAGCGCTCATTGCTCTCCTCCGAAGTGTCGGTGCGCGCGGCCCGGGAGACATCGCCGGGCCCGACGCCGAGTCCGTCGCCGAGCCCACTCAAAGCCATTCGGGCGAAAGGCAATTCGACGCCGAGCCGCTCGCCCAGGGCCAAGGCCAGGGACAGATCCTTCTCGCCGAGGTCGCGGGTGTGGGTGAAGATCGAATGCCAGAAGTCGTCCGCGGCGATCGGCGCGGTGGTGTCGCGCAGCATGATCGCGCCCGCGCCGCCGGTGATGGCATCCGAATGCCGGACCACCTTGCCCAGGTCGACGATGTTCAGCCCGGCCGCCTCGGCCAGTCGCTGGGCTTCCGCGGTGGCCGTGGACGAGACGAAATGCAGCAGGTTGCGAGCCAGTTTCATCCGGGTGCCGGCGCCGACCTCACCCGCGTGCACCACCAGTTCGGCCCAGTAGCCGAACGGTTCGCGCACCTTGTCGAACGCGGCGTCGCTGCCGCCCACCATGACCGCGAGCGACCCCTTCTTCGCTCCCGCGCCGCCGCCGCTGACCGGGGCGTCGACGAAGTCCACCTCGTGTTCGGCGCAGACGGCGGCGAGTTCGACGGCGGTCCGGTCGCTGATGGTCGAATGCACGGCGATCACCGTGCCGGGGCGCGCGGTGCTCAGCAGTCCGTCCGGACCGGTCACCACGGATCGGACCTGCGCGTCGTTCAGGACGACCACCGAGATCACCTCGGCACGCTCGGCGACCTCGGCCGCCGTCTTCGCCGGTTCGGCGCCGCCGTCGACGAACGGCTGCACGGCCTCCGCCCGGGTGTCGCAGACGATGAGGCCGCCGGGGCGGTTCAGCAGCCGCTCGGCCATCGGCGCACCCATATTGCCGAGGCCGATGAAGCCCGCGGCGCCGGCGCTGTCGTTCGTGGACCCGCTCATGGGTACCTTTCGGAGCTGTCTGGACACGTGTACGGAACTATAGGTTCGACTCTGATCTTGGCGCAAGAACTTGTTTCAATTCCGCGGCTGTGCCGAGGGTGCGGAATCGGCGCCGACCACGGCGTGGACGGCCCGCGCCACCCTGGTCGAACGACTGCTTCCCGGTGGCAAAAATGGTCGATCCATTGTCGGCCCCCGCTCGCGGTGGTACCGTCCAGACACATGTCCAGCGATGTGTCTTTCGCGCCTGTCCGCGAGGGATATCCCGGCCTGAACTCGTTCTCGAAAACGGGCTGACGGACCACGACGTTCGCGGTCGCCGCAGCCCGGTGACCGCCCGGATCAGGCCACGCCGGAGATCGGCGCCGGCCCTCGACACAGAATGTGAAGGAAGCTGCGATGTCCGGTTTTTCCCGGGACGACCCCGACGAGATGGTCCGCCGCTGGGTGGTCGAGAACGAACGCTGCGAGGCGGCGGGCGACTGGCGGCCACTGGCCGACATGTACACCGAGGATGCCACCTACGGCTGGAACTACGGCCCGACCCAGGAGTTCATGGCGGTGGGCCGCGAGGAGATCCGCGAACTGGCGCTGGGGCAGGAGATGGACGGCCTCGAGGGCTGGACCTACCCGTACCAGGAATTCGTCATCGACGAGCGCAGCGGCAACGTGATCGGACTGTGGAAACAGATCAACGAGAACACCCGCCCCGACGGGAGCCACTACAGCCCGGAGGGCATCGGCGGCAGCTGGTTCCGCTACGGCGGCAACTTCCAATGGTCCTGGCAGCGTGACTTTTTCGACTTCGGCAACGTCTCCGCGCTGTTCGTGGAGATGATCACCGCGAACGCGCTCTCCGAGGGCATGCAGAAGCGGATCGAGCGTTCGGGCGCCGGACCGCTGCCGGGCTGGTACAAGATCGGCGAGTCGCCGGTCCCGCTGTGGTGAGCTCCATGAGCGCGAGTCGCTTCGCCGCACTGAGCCGGGAGCAGCTGGCGGCTCTGGTGCCCGAACTGCTGCTGTGCGGGCATCTCATCGATCGCTCGGGGATGGCGCATTCGATCGGCGCCTTCGGGCGCGACGGGATGGCCGAGGTGGCGATCGAGGAATGGCAGCTGGCCAGCCCGATCTACACCCGCCGGATGCGCGCGGCCCTCGACATCCCCGGCGACGGCGTCGTCACCATATTCAAAGGGCTGCAACTGGATATCGGCGCGCCGCCGCAGTTCATGGACTTCCGGTTCCGCGTCGACGACGACCACAACGGTGAGTTCTGGCTCGACCACTGCGGCGCGCTCGCCGACGTCGAGCCGATGGGTGAGGACTACGTGGTGGCCATGTGCCACACAATCGAGGACCCCACCTTCGACGCGACCGCACTGGCGACCAATCCGCACGCGCAGGTGCGCCCGATCCACCGGCCGCCCCGGCAGCCGGCCGATCGAGTGCCGGTGTGCGCGTGGACGGTTCGCATCGATCCCGCCAACGAACCGCCCGCGGTTCCGCACAATGCGGCGCGCATGGCCGAATTCGCCGCTGTTGATATCGAATTGGCGCCGATCGAAGCCGGAGGCCCGGGCCGGTCGGACTACCGCGGGCCGCTGCTGAGCGATATCGACTTCGCGGATTTCTCGCAGTCGGCGCTGGTCCGGATGGCCGACGAGGTATGCCTGCAGCAGCATCTGCTGAACCTCGGATTCCTGATCGCGGTCGGCGAGCGCGCGGATGCGGAGACCACCGCCGCGATCGC
The DNA here is from genome assembly GCF_003023875.1 of Nocardia sp. MDA0666. Taxonomy (NCBI): domain Bacteria; kingdom Bacillati; phylum Actinomycetota; class Actinomycetes; order Mycobacteriales; family Nocardiaceae; genus Nocardia; species Nocardia sp. MDA0666. Next base: position 37,022 of record NZ_PYHT01000021.1, on the reverse strand, counting down.
GCGCAAACAGTTCACCGGGATCGCCGGGCTCACCTCCGAACGCCTGCGGGCGCTCCTCGGCCTGGGTACCGGCTTCGAAGACCTGGCTCAGGTCCTGCGGCTGCATCCGGCGTGGAATCCACTGCCCTACGTCGACATGCAGGTCGACGCCTATCACGATTCCGCGATCCTGCGCATCGCGCGCGACAGCCCGGGCGTACGCGACGGCGGCTGGCCGGCCGCGGTCGACGCCGAGCATCTGGAGCCGCTGGCCGCCATGGTGCGTGGAGTGAACCCGCGGTTCGACGTGCATGCCCGCGAGGGTGACGAGCGCGAACTCGTCGTCGAGATCACTGCCGCCGCAACGCCTTTCCGGGAGTCGCCGGAGGTGGCGATCACTCGGTTCAGCACCGGGGCGGACTTCCACTTCAGCCCCCGGCAGTCGCTGCCGCTGACGGTCGTCTGACCGCCCTCAGTCCCGAACCGCCGCAATCGACGAGAGATCTCAGATATGCCGAACAATTTCGCCGACCTGTTCGAGCACGCCGTGGACGCCATGCCGGATCGGGTGGCGCTGATTCAGGGCGAGCGCCGGGTCACCTATCAGGACCTGGAACGCCGCGCCAATCAGCTCGCCCACCACTTCGCCGCGGTGGGGCTGGGGGAGGGCAGCCACATCGGCTTCCAGATGCACAACAGCATCGAGACGATGGAAACCCTGATCGCCGCCTTCAAGATCCGGGCGGTGCCGATCAACATCAACTACCGCTACGGCGCGGACGAACTGCGCTACGTCTACGACAACGCCGACCTGGAGGCGGTGGTGCACCACCGGTGCTACGCGCAGGTCGTGGATCAGGTGCGTCCGCAGGTGACAACGCTGCGCCATGCCTTCGTCGTCGATGACGATCAGGGCGGTGCGGGCCTTCCCAGCGAATCGACCCCGTACGCCGAGGTCTTCGAAAGCACCTCCAGCGCACGGGATTTCGGTGAGCGCAGCGCCGACGACCTGTTCATGATGTACACCGGCGGCACCACCGGCATGCCCAAGGGCGTGATGTGGCGCCAGGAGGACATGTGGCGGGTGCTCGGCGGCGGCATCGACTTCTACACCAATGTGCCGGTGGCCGACGAGTTCGAGCAGTCCCGAGTCGGATCGCAGAACGACCCGCTGCGCTGGCTGCTCCTGCCGCCCCTGATCCACGCCGCGGCGCTGATGCCCACCTTCACCGCGCTGTGGTCGGGCAATACCGTCGTGTACGAGCCGCGCTTCGACGCCGACCGGGTCTGGCAGGTGGTGGCGTCCCAGCGGGTCAACATCGTGGTCATCACCGGTGACGCCATGGCGCGGCCGCTGCTCAACTCCTATCGGCAGTCACCGGTGGACGCCTCCTCGGTGGTCGCCCTGGCCTCCGGGGCCGCGCTGCTGTCGCAGCCGGTGAAGAACGAGATGCTGGAGCTGTTCCCGCATGCGGTGATCACCGATTCGATCGGCTCCTCCGAAACCGGATTCGGTGGCATCGGGGTGGCACAGAAGGACGACGACCCGTCCCGCGGGCCGCGCGTGCAGACCGGACGCGGTGCGGTCGTGGTGAACGAGGAGGGCCGGGAGGTGGCGCCCGGCGAAGAGGGCTGGATGGCCAAGAAGGGGTCGGTCCCGCTCGGCTACTACAAGGACCAGGCCAAGTCCGACAAGTTGTTCAAGACCGTCGACGGCGTCCGCATGGTCATCACCGACGACCGCGCGCGGGTGGAGGCCGACGGCACCATCACCCTGATCGGCCGCGGCAACATGGTGATCAACACCGGCGGCGAGAAGGTGTTCGTCGAAGAGGTGGAGGCCGTCGTCAAGGCCCACGAGGGCGTCTACGACGTGGTGGTCATCGGAGTTCCGCACGAGCGCTGGGGCCATCAGGTCGCGGCGGTGGTGTCGATCGCCGGCGCCGATCCGCTGGATTTCGCCGGCCTCGAGGCGCACGTGCGCAAACACCTCGCCGGATACAAACTGCCGCGCAGCATCTGGGTGGTCGACGCGGTCGGGCGCACACCCAGCGGCAAGCCGGACTACCGATGGGCGAAAGGCCATGCCGAATCCCACCCGCCGACCTACACCGTCGGCTCCTGAACCCTGCCGGGCCACTGCGCCGGACGTCGCTGTCGCGGCGTTCGGCGCAGCCGTGTCCGGACGATCTCGGTGAATGGGATTTCCGGGTCGAGAGGGCCTGCCGAATCAGACTGGAACGTGTTCTACTTGGAGGATGACAGCGGTGCATTCCGTACTCGGTGAAAAAGTCAGGATGCCGGTCGAGATCCGCGACGCCGACGCCTGTGCGGCGACATTTCTCGTCGACGCGGCGGCGGCCCGGGAGATCGTGGCGCCGACCGGACTCGAGCCACTCACGGTCGCCGGACGCGGGGCGGGCTCGCTCGTCTTCGTGCGCTACGTGGACGGCGACCTGGGGCCCTATCACGAATTCGGCCTCACCCTCATGGTGCGCGGCCGGGATCGGGACCTCGGTGTCTACATCCCGTGGCTGCCGGTGAACCAGACCTTCACCTGCGCGGCCGGCCGCGAGATCTGGGGCTTCCCCAAGGAGATCGCCGATATCCGGATCACGCCGGTGCGTCGCGGCAAGCGCTGCGAGGTGCGCATCGACGATCGCCTGGTGGTGGCTATGGAGGTCGGTGGCGGTGTGCCGTCGCCGGGCGGCATGGGCGGCGCGTCGATCGCGGCCTACACCCATATGGACGGCATCCTGCGCCGCACGCCATGGGTGATGAACCCGTCGCAGGTGCGAATGGGGCTGGGCGGCACCAGGATCGAGCTCGGTGATCATCCCGTCGCCGAACAGATGCGCGCCCTGGGGTTGCCCAAGCGCGCACTCTTCAGCAGCCGGATCGGACTGCTGCGCATGACTTTCGAAGACGCGGTGGAGGTTCGATGAGCAAGACGGCAGTGGTGACCGGCGCGGCCAGCGGCATGGGACGCATGGCGGCCCAGCGACTGGCGGCGGGCGGCTATCGGGTGGCCGCACTCGATATCAACGAGGCCGGCCTGGCCGAAACCGCGCGGCGCTCGCCGAATATGAGCACCTACAGCTGCGATGTCGCCGACGAGCAGGCGGTGCGCGCGGTGATCGACAAGGTCCGTTCGGACCTCGGCCCGATCGAGCACGTCGTGCACGCGGCCGCGCTGTGTCGTGTGGGTTCGGCTCTGACACACGATGTTTCGGAAATGCGCCGGGTGATGGACATCAACTACGGCGGGACGATCAACATCTGCCAGGCCGTCGTGCCGGAGATGAAGCAGGCCGGTCGCGGAACCCTGGTGCTGTTCGCCTCGGTGGCGGGCTGGCTGCCCTCGCCGGGCCTGGCCGCCTACTCGGCCTCCAAATTCGCCGTCGTCTGCTATCACGAAGCATTGGCGCAGGAGTTGAACGGGACCGGGGTGCGGGTGATCTCGATCTGCCCGCCGATCGTGGAAACCCCTCTGCTGGACGGCATTCGGGCCGCCAACGAGGCGGTGGTCGCCGGTCAGAAGGGCATCACCCCGGACCGGGTGCTCGATGCCGCCGAACGCGCCGTCGCCGACCCGAAGGCGCCGCTGTTCATCTTCCCCGGACCGGCCAAGCCGCTGTGGCTGGCACGGCGTTTCGCCCCGAACTTCCTGCGCAAGCAGGTCACTCGGATGGTGAAGCCGGAGCTGTGATGGTGCTGAACTGATCGTGCAAACCTCGGCGCGAAATCGAGTTTTCTCGCAATCTCGCCGAGGTTTGCACGATGTGTTCAGCCTCCACGCGCCCGGTGGACACCCGGATGCGGTGTCAGCGGCCCTTGAACTCCGGCTTGCGGCGCTCGGCGAAGGCGCGCGGGCCCTCCTTGGCGTCCTCGCTGCGGAAGACGGTGAGGCCGAGCTGCGAGTCGATCTTGAAGGCCTCGTTCTCGTGCATGCCCTCGGTGTCGCGCATGGTCTTCAGGATCGCCTGCACCGCGAGCGGGCCGTTGGCGTTGATCTTCTCGGCGAGCTCGAGCGCCTTGTCCAGCGCGGTCCCGTCCGGCACCACGTGACCGATCAGGCCGTACTCCTTGGCCTCCGCGGCGGTGATGTGGCGGCCGGTGAGCAGGATGTCGGCGGCGACGGTGTAGGGGATCTGCCGGGGCAGACGTACCGCCGACCCGCCCATCGGGAACAGACTCCAGCGTGCTTCGGACACACCGAATTTCGCGCTCTCGCCGGCGACCCGGATGTCGGTGCCCTGCAGAATCTCGGTTCCACCGGCGATGGCCGCGCCCTCGACCGCGGCGATCAGCGGCTTGGTCAGGCGGCGGCCCTTGAGCAGACCCGGAATGTTGGTCGGGTCGAACGCGCCGCCCGCGCTCATGTTCTTGGCCGGATCCTGTTTGGTCATCGCCTTGAGGTCGGCGCCCGCGCAGAACGCGCCGCCCGCGCCGGTGAGGATGCAGGAGCGGATCTCCGGGTCGTTGTCGACGGTGTCCCAGGCCTGCACCATCAGGTCGAGCATCTCGGCCGACAGCGCATTGCGGACGGCCGGGCGGTTCATGGTGACGATCAGGGTCGCGCCGCGTCGCTCCAGCAGCGCGTGCGGTTCCGTGTTGCTACCTGTTTCAGTTGCTGCCGTCGTCATCGCCGACCCACTTTCCTCATGGTATTACTCGCGTTTTGCGGACGAAGTTACCCCGCAACGTTGTACAGAACAATAACGTGTTCTAGTTTGGATGATGGTGACCGCCGTCACGGGCGGCAAGTTATGGAGATCGCTGATGGAGACAACCACGCACAGCGGCGCTGAGGCGACGTCGCACAGCGGCGCCGCGAGCACGCTGCCGCCGCGGATCACGAAGACGCTGATCGACCGCCTCACCGGGCTGATCACCGCGGGCACCGCGGGGGAGAAGCGCGAACCCTACGACATGATCGAGGTGTACACCGGCGCGGTCGTCGGTGAGCTGCCGCAGTCCTCGCCCGAGGACGTCGCCGCGGCGGCCGACAAGGCGCGGGCGGCGCAGCGGGAATGGGCGAACTGGCCGGTCAAGCGCCGGCTGCAGGTCTTCGAGAAGGCCCATGAGCTGATTCTCTCCGAACTCGACACCATCGCGGACCTGATTCAGATCGGCTGCGGCAAGACCCGCCGGATGGCGATCGAGGAATCGTGCGATCCGGTGATGGTGATCAGCCACTACCTCAAACACGCCGAGCGGATCCTGAAACCGATCCGGCGCGGCGGCGCGATGCCCATCATCTCCACCTCCACCGAACAGCATCGGCCCAAGGGCGTCGTCGCGGTGATCGCGCCCTGGAACTTCCCCTTCGCGATCTCGATCTCCGATTCGATCCCGGCCCTCATCGCCGGCAACGGCGTGGTGATCAAACCGGACAACAAGACCGCGCTGTGCACGCTCTACGGCGTCGAACTGCTGCGCAAGGCGGGGCTGCCGCGTGATCTGATCCAGGTCGTCTGCGGTACCGGACCCGACGTCGGCCCCACGCTGATCGACCACAGCGATTTCGTGATGTTCACCGGCTCCACCGCCACCGGCCGCACCATCGGCGAGCGCGCGGGCCGCAACCTGATCAGCTGCAGCCTCGAACTCGGCGGCAAGAATCCGATGATCGTGCTCGAGGACGCCAACCTCGACGAGGTCATCCCGGGTGCGATCTTCGCCGTGTACGGCAACTCCGGTCAGGCGTGTATGCATATCGAGCGCATCTACGTGCACGACCGCATCCACGACGAGTTCGTGCGCCGATTCGTCGCCGCGGCAGAGGAATTGGGGTCGAAGGCGGGTGCGTCGTACACCGCCGATCCGGAATTCGGTTCACTCGTATCGGTCGATCACATGCGGCGGGTTGCCGCCCACGTCGACGACGCCGTCGCGAAGGGCGCGACCGTGCTGACCGGGGGCAAGACCCGCCCGGATATCGGCCCGGCGTTCTACGAGCCGACCGTGTTGACCGGTGTGACCCCCGAGATGGAGCACGCGACCGTCGAAACCTTCGGCCCGGTCGTCACCGTCTACCGCTACACCGACGAGAACGAGGCCGTCCGGCAGGCCAATGCCACCACCTACGGCCTCAACGCCAGCATCTGGAGTACGGATCTCGCTCGGGCCGAGAAGCTCGCCGACCGGCTCGAGGCGGGCAATGTCAACGTCAACGACGGGTTCGTGGCGACCTATTCGGCGAAGATGACGCCCTCGGGTGGCGTGAAGCAGTCCGGCGTCGGCACCCGGCACGGCGATGCGGGTCTGCTCAAGTACACCGATACGGTCAATGTCGGCGTGCAGAAGAAGCAGGTGCTCTCGGCGCGGGCGGGCATGCCGTTCGAGAAGCAGCTCAAGAGCACCCTGCTGACATTGCGTCTGAGCCGGCGGCTGCGCATTCGCTGACCGGCGCACCGGTACTCGAAGGGCCCGTTCGCCCCCAAGTCGAACGGGCCCTTCGCCTCCCCGCACCTCGTTGTGCTGGGTGTCCTGCGCCGATCGCTCCGGTTTACCTCACGCCGATCGGCTTGCCGAAGAACGACGCGAAGGTCTCACCGAAGGTCGAGGCCAGCATCTGGAAACCGTTGGGGTCCAGCAACAACCATCCGGCATCGGCGGTGTGGCACCCGGGCTGGGCCGGCACGCCGTCGAGCCGGTCGCGCAACCACAGCATCGCTGCCCCGCCGCCGGAGATCTCGGTGGCCACGTGTTCGGCGAAGTGTTCCCTGGTGTATTGCACTGTGGCGGAAGGGTTTCGGCAGTAGCTGTCGACGAGCGTGTTCACCTGGCCGACCGGGATGATCTCGTCCGGATTGCCCTGCCAGATGTACATCGGCATATCCGGCACCGATCGACCCATCCGGGTCTCGTCGAGCACGGCGGCCACCGCGGGCTGCTGCATCGGATCACCCGGAACCCGCAGCATCCCTTTCAGATTCAGGAACGGCAGCAGCGCGCTGACATACTGGACGCACAATCCGCTCTGCAGCGTGGTCAGGCCCTTGCCCAGCGGGTCCATATGCTCGTCGACGAAGCGGGCGAACTCCGGATACTCGCGCGTCAAGCCCATCACCGCGGCAAGGACCAGGCCCGACGTCGCTTGTCCGTTGGCCACGTTCAGTGTCATGCCGAGATCCGCGGGCACACCGCCCTCGGCCGCGCCGACGATATTCAGATCCGGGGCGTAGCTGCTTTTCAGTTCGGCGGCGTGGCCGGTCGCGATCGCGCCGCCGGAGTAGCCGTAGAGACCGATCCTGGTCTGCGGGCTCAACCGCATCGGTTCGAAGTCGCGGGCCGCGCGAATGCCGTCGAGGGTGATCCGGCCGGCGAGCGGACCCGCGGCGTAGGCGTTGTTCGGTCCCTCGTGATCGGGAATCACCACCGCCCAGCCCTGCTGCAACGCCCCCTGGGCGATGACGAATTCGGCCGGGGCGACGATCTGGCCCAGGAACGGACCGGCCGAGAAGTGCTGGATCGCGTAGGAGGGTGCGCAGTAGCCGGCCAGGGAGTCCTCGGCGATCTGCATGGAGACAAGTTTGTCCGGCGCCGAACCACGTGGTTTCAGAACTGTCGCCACCGCCGGAATCGGTTGGTCCCGGCTGTCGTTCGACCGGTAGGAGATCTGCCACGCGTCGACGTTGACCGGTATCAGCCCCAGATTGGCCACCCGCACCTGCCGCGCGGCGATGATCTCGCCGGGCTGTTTCGCCGCGACGATCTCCGCCGCGGGGTGATAGAAGCCCGGATCCAGCTCGGGCGGCAGGGGGATCGGGGCCGCGGGGGCGACCGGCGCGGGTTCGGCGGTGGCGCTGGGCGGATGGGCCACCACCGCGGCCAGGACGGTCAGCGCCGTCGCCGCGGCCAGTACGCAGGTCGTCCGGCGGATGCGGCGCGTCCAAGGTTCGGTCACACTCGGCTCCTTCGCTAATGCGAGACTGCTCCGTCTCACATATGCAGCGAACTATGGCACAGGTGTGATCGCCGTCGCAAGAATTTCGAGGTGCGGTTCGCCGGCTAGGCCGATTCTTCCGTCGGCGCGGGCGCCCAGCGCTCGTCCACCTTCGCCAGCCGCCAGTAGGCGACCGCGACAATCCAGGCGAGGACGAACAATCCGACGATCGCGAATCCCGCGTTGTTGAGGTCGATGCCGGCGATCCACTCCGCCACCGGACCGCCGAATCCGGTGTCGTCGTGCAGCACCTTGATCAGCTCGATCGAGCCGATGAGCAGGGCCACCGCGATCGACAGACCGGTGATGGCCAGGTTGTAGAAGATCTTGCGCACCGGATCGGAGAACGCCCAGTCGTAGGCGACGTTCATGAACAGGCCGTCGATCGTGTCCATCACGCTCATCCCGGCCGCGAACAGCAGCGGCAGCACCACGATCGCGTACCAGGGCAGTCCGGCGGCCGCGCCGGACCCGGCGAGTGCGAGCAGCGCCACCTCGGTCGCGGTGTCGAAACCCAGGCCGAACAGCACACCGACCGGATAGACGTGCACCGGCCGCCCCACCATCCGCATCACCGGAGCCAGCAGGCGTGCCAGGAATCCGCGCGAATCGAGCGCCGCCTCCAGCTCCGCGCGATCGTAGTGCCCGCTGTCGCGCAGCCGGCGGAACACGCGCCAGATACCGATCAGCGCAACCACATTGAGTAAGCCGATCAGATACAGGAACGAGCCAGAGGCCACGGTGGAGACGGTGCCGAGTGTCTTGCGGGTCGAGGAGTCCTCGTCGACCAGCGTGCCCACCACGTGCGCACCGGCCACCACCAGCGCGGCGAGGACGAACACGATCGTGGAATGCCCCATCGCGAACCAGAATCCGACCGACTTGGGGCGTTTGCCGTCGCTCATCAGCTTGCGCGTGGTGTTGTCGATGGCGGCGATGTGGTCGGCGTCGAAGGCGTGACGCAGCCCGAAGGTGTAGGCGGTGATGCCCAGCCCGATGCCGAACACCTCGGTGCCGATGCGATAACCGTGCGGAGCGATCGCACCGAACAGCAGGCCGAATCCGATCAGATGCATCAGCGCGACCACGCCGAGCAGCACCCCGGCCTCCAGCCAGTCGCGCCGGGACCAGTCCCGCAGGACATCGCGAAGTAGACGGCGACGAGAGGACATGGGGCCCAACCCTTCTGGGGAACCCGCGTCCCCGTCCGTGCGCAGCGACGAAAGGGGTCTGGCTGACAGCATGGGCTGAACACAGTGGCGCGACCGCACCGGATTGACACCGGTTTCCCGTTCCCATCGCGAGAACTCTGCGGACTATACCAACGAACGGCGCCCGTGCGACCACGGTCATCGCAGGCCGCGACGACGGGGCGAGCGGATTTCCGCGCGATGAAATGTCGGGTACGCGCCCGTAAGCCCAGGAAATAGGGGAGACTCGGCGTAACACAGTCTGTAGTGCGACGGCTGTGTGACGGGTACCAGTTCCACAGGGTCAGCGTTTCAGCAATGCCGTTTCAGCAATGCCAGGGGAGCCTTCATGTCGCAGTCTTCTGCCGCGTACCCGAGTGTGGTGCCGGTCGGGGTGGATACCGCTCGTGCCAGTATCGCGCGCGTCTACGATGCCGCCCTGAACGGCAAGGACAACTTCGAAGTCGACCGTGAAGTGCTCGCCCAGGTGCGTGCCGTGGCCCCGCAGGTGAACGATCTGGCCTGGGCCAACCGTGACTTCCTGATCAGAGCGTGCCGCTTCCTGGCCGCGCAGGCCGGGATCGACCAGTATCTCGACCTGGGGTCGGGGCTGCCGACGGCGGAGAACACCCATCAGGTGGTGCAGCGGATCCGGCCCGAGGCCCGGGTGGTCTACGCCGACAACGATCCGATGGTGCTGGCGCACGCACGGGCGCTGCTCGAGTCGAATTCGCAGACCAGCATCGTCGCCTGCGACATCTTCCGCCCGCACGAGGTGCTCACCGACCCGACGGTGCGCGACGACCTCGACTTCTCCCGGCCGCTGGCGCTGTTTCAGATCGGGACCCTGCAGCACTACCTCGATGACGACGCCTCGGCCGTGATGCAGACCTATATCGACGCGCTACCTTCCGGTTCGTACGTGGCGATCGCGCATTTCTACGATCCGGAGGACTCCGGGCCGAGCGAACTGGCCCGCAAGATGGAGGACAGGTTCGTCCACAGTCCGATGGGCAGCGGGCGTTTCCGCACCCGCGCGGAGATTCAGGCCCTGTTCGGCGGCTTGAAGATGGTCGAACCGGGGCTCGTGCTGTGCGACGACTGGTGGCCGGACGGACCCCGTCTCACACCGCTGTCGGATGTGCGCCGGTGCATCCTGGGCGGCGTCGGCCGCAAGCCCTGAGTCAGTACGCTCCCGCGGGTGCGCCCGGGGTGATGCCGTGATGCAGTTCGGCGACGTCCGGATGGGCCCGGATGCGTGATTTCCAGGCGTTGCGGCCGTAGGTGTCGAAAATCGGATTGTCCGGGTCGATCGTGACTCCGCGTGCGGCCGCGGCCAATTCGGGTGGCAGCGGTAGCAGCGGTATGCGGGCGTCCAGCGCCGGATTCAGGAAATACGGGACGGAGATGCGGTCGGTGCCCGGTTCCGGGGCGAGTACGCGGTGCCGGGTGGCACGCAGATAACCGCCGCTGGCCACCTCGAGCAATTCGCCGATATTCACGATGAAGGCGCCCGGTAGCGGCGGCACGTCCACCCAATCCCCGGACGACAGCTCCACCTGCAGACCGTGCGAATCCGGTTCCACCAGCAGGAGTGTGAGCACACCGGAATCCTTGTGCGCGCCGACGCCCTGGGGATTGTCCGGGTTACCCGGATATCGGACCACCTTGATCAGGGTGGCCGGGCGGTCCGCGAACGCGGGATCGAAGAAGTTCTCCGGCGCACCGAGTGCCGCGGCCCAGTGTCGCAGCAGGGCACGTCCGACCCGGGCGAGAGATTCGTCCCAATCACGTAGTGCGGGACGTAGTTCCGGAAGTGCTGTCGGCCAGAGATTGGGGCCCTGCAATCGCCAGTACCCTTGCGCCCCGGCGATCGCCTCGGCCTCCGGCCCGATATCGATCTGCTCGCGCCAGTCGACCCGGCCGTTGGTCAGCTCGCCGCCGAGTCGCGAATAGCCGCGGAACTGCGGGCTGCGCAACTGACTGATCTCCTGCTTGGCCGCCTCCGGCAGCGCGAAGAACCGCCGCGCCAAGGCGAGCAGTTCGGCGCCGCGCTCGGGTGCGACGCCATGACCGACCAGATAGAAGAAGCCGAATTCGTGTGTGGCCTCGCGTAATTCGTTGCGGAACCGCAGTGGATCGGAATCCGCGGTCGTCAGATCGAGTACGGGGAGTACGCGGTCGGTCATCGCACATCCTTATCCTCGTTCGCGGGCGGTAATCCCCAGATCTACCGCATTCGCGCAGGTGTCCGAAAGAGTTGGACTCGCCCGGAATGCAATCGCTCCAACCGAATCGTCGTGATTCAAAGGGGAGGCGTCGCAATTCGCACCACCTAGGCTCGGCCGGGCCGACGCGCACCACCGTGCCGTCGTGCGCAGTGTCGAGAGGAATTACCTGATGTCCGGACGTATCCGCACCGCATTATCCATTTTCGCAGCCGGTACGGCTGCCGCTGTGCTGCTCACCGCGTGCGGCAGCGGAGGGTCCGCCCACACCGAGAACGGGGTGACCTCGCTGCGGTATCTGGGCTGGACCGATCAGGTCACGCTTCCGGAGGTCGCGGAGAACCTCGGATTCTTCGACGGCAAGATCAAACTCGACTACGTCGGCAACACCATCAGCGGACCGCAGGAAATCCAGACCGCGGCGACCGGGCAGATCGACTTCGGCGGGGCCTTCGCGGGTGCGGTCGCCAAGCTGGCGGGCACCGGGGCGCCCATCACCGCGGTGGTCAACTACTACGGGTCGGACGAAAAGTCCTTCCAGGGCTATTACACGCTCGACAACAGCCCGATTCGTACTGCCGCCGATCTGGTCGGCAAGAAGGTCGGCGTGAATACGCTCGGTGGCCAGAACGAGGCCGATATCCATGATGCGTTGAAAAAGGCCGGACTGAGCGTCGACCAGATCAAATCGGTGCAATTGGTGGCGCTGCCGCCGCCGAATATCGAACAGGCGCTGCGTCAGGGACAGATCGACGCCGCGGCATTGAACGGCCAGTTCCAGCAGCGTGCGGTGGCCAACGGCGGGGTGCGTCCGATCTTCACCGAACTCGACGAATACGGCGGCCCGATCAACGGCGGCCCCTACGTCTTCCGCAACGACTTCATCGCGAAGAACCCCGACGTGGTCCGCGCCTTCACCACCGGCGTCGCGAAGGCGATCGAGTGGGAGCGCAGCACCCCGCGTGACCAGGTGATCGCGAAATTCACCGACATCATCAACGCCCGCCACCGCGCCGGTGAGGACACCTCGACGCTGAAATACTGGCTGTCCGTGGGTGTTCCGGCCCGCTACGGCAAGCTGTCGGACGGGGACTTCACCCGCTGGCAGAGCTGGCTCGAGGACACCGGGGCCATCGATCACAAGCTGGATCCGAGCAAGTTCTACACGAACAAGTTCAACTCGCTGCTGCAGTCCTCGGACGCGTCCGGGAAGTAGCGCCGCACGCACGTCGTGCCCCGGCGGGCCGGTAGCGGCGAGCCGACCCGCCGGTACGGCATCATCGGTGCCCATGAGCGACTCCGTGACCACCGGCGGCGCCCGCGGACCGGCGCACCGCCGCATCCCGATGACCGGCCGCGATCCCGACGAACCCGGACGCGTGTCCTCACCGCTGGAGCTGCTGTTCGATCTGACCTTCGTGGTCGCGGTCGGCACCTCGGCGTCGTATTTCGCCGAGATGGTGGCCGACGGGCATGCGGGCAAGGCGGTGGTCGCCTTCGTGCTGGCGATGTTCGCGATCGTCAACGCCTGGATCAATTTCAGCTGGTTCGCCTCGGCGTTCGACACCGACGACTGGCTGTACCGCGTGCTCACCATGGTGGTGATGATCGGCGTCGTGGTCTTCGCCCTCGGCCTGCCCGCGATGTTCCATTCGGTCGACGTGGGCGATCACCTCGACGTGCGGGTGATGGTCGTCGGCTACATCGTGATGCGCATCGCGATGGTGCTGCAGTGGTGGCGCGCCGGGCGGGAGTCGCCCTCCTTCCGGCACGTCGGCTACGGAAGTATCCGCTGGACGATCATCGCCCAAATCGGTTGGGTGATCATCGCATTCGTCCCCATGCCGCTGCTCGTGGCCGGTGTGGGATGCATGCTGCTCGGCGTGCTGGAGCTGCTCGTACCGGTGCTGACCCAGGGCCGCGCGAGCGGCACCCCGTGGCATCCGCACCACGTCGCCGAACGCTACAGCCTGTTCGCCATCATCGCGCTCGGTGAGGGCGTGGTCGGCACGGTCGCCTCCTCGGGCGGGCTGCTCGGCGGCAGCGAGGGTGCGAACTGGAGTGCCGACGCGATCGCGATCGTGGTCGCCGGCGTGGGCCTGACCTTCGGCATGTGGTGGGTGTACTTCACCACCCCGTTCGGCGAGATCCTCGTGCACCGCCGCAACCGCGGCTACCTGTTCGGATACGGCCATATCCCGCTCTACATGGGCATCGCCGGCGCCGGCGCGGGCCTACACGTCGCGGGCCTGTCACTCGAGCACCACTCCCATATCGGCCCGGTCGCGGTGGTCCTGGCCCTGGCGCTGCCGGTCGGCGTCTACCTGCTGATGGTCTATCTACTGCACACGCTGCTGCTGTCGGCGCCCGACCCGTTCCACATCCTGCTGCTGACCCTCACGGCCGTGGTGCTGGCACTCGCGATGATCCTGGCCGCGCTCGGCGTCTCGATCTCCGTCTGCCTGCTGGTCGTGATGATCTCCCCGTTCATCACCGTGGTCGGCTACGAAACCATCGGCTACCGGCACCAGCGCGAGATGCTGGCGAATCTGGAGTGAGCGCGGTCTCGGATGCCGGACAGACACGTGACCGAGCCCGTGTCTACCGCGGTCCGGACGACCAGTACGGCGTCTGAGCCGGCGGTTGCTGCGTGGAATGCTGCTGCGGAGGGCTCCACAGCGGCACGTCCTGGTTCTGCGGGGGGCTCCACAACGGGACGTCTTGATTCTGCGGCGGAGTCCACATCGGCAGGTCTTGGTGCTGCGACGCCTCCGGGGCGGAAGCTGCTTGCCGCCGCCCCGGCGCTTTCGCCAGACTGACGATCAACAGAATCGCTCCCGCGATGAGAATGATGATCCCCAGGATCACCACCAAGCCGATGAGTGCCGCCACGAACAAAGTTGTAGCACAAGGTTTTCCGGTGGTCCCGGAAATGGGAAGGGAGCTCGCCCAGAGGATCGGGCTGTGGACGGTGAAGTCTCCCGAACCCGGCACCGCGATACGCATCCGGCAAAGCAAGAGGCCCTGACCAGTGGATTGGTCAGGGCCTCTGCCGTGTCTCCACACACGAGTCGGGGTGACAGGATTTGAACCTGCGACCTCTTCGTCCCGAACGAAGCGCGCTACCAAGCTGCGCCACACCCCGTGAGTTGAGCCTGTCGTAGCTTACAGCAGGGGGGAGCGGATCATTAAATCCGCTGGTCAGCGGGCAGGCAGGGGGCGGATGGTGGAGAGGATGCGCTTGGCGGTTTCCTTGTCCACGGACTTGTCGACGCCGGTGTCGGCGGCGACGGTCATGACGAAGTTCCCGTTCTCGCTGGGGAAGGCGAAGGTGTAGACCGCGAAGGTCGTGGCGCAGCCGGGGGCCGGCGGGGGCGCGCTGCCGGTGGTCTCCACGAAGGCGCCGTGCAGCTGCCCGTCCAGCGAAACCATCGGCTGGGCGGGGGCCGGGGCGGCGACGGTGGCGTTCGACCAGCCGAACTTGGCCATCCGGGCCCCGATATCGGCGGCGGCCGCGGCCGGGTCCGCCTGCGGAGACATGGTGAGGAAGGCTTTGGTCCGGGTGTAGTTCGGGCAGTAGTTCTTGCCGTCCTGCGCCAAGCCGGCGATTTCCAGCGGATTCGCTCCCGAACCCCAGGCGGCGGTACCGATCGGATCGACCTTCCACTCCGCGGGGGCGTCGTAGGCCGCACCGCGATCCAGGATCTGGACGACCTGATAGCCCGGAAGCATCGGCGGGGGCGCGGCGCCGGGCTGCGGTTTCGGCGCAGACTGCTGCGGCGCGGTCTGCTGCGGCCGCGACGGCGGTGGGGGAGGCTGGTTTTCGCTACTGAGCGCACTGACCATGGACGGCTTGCCGGCACGCGGGGCGGCCGGCGAGTCGGAATGCCGGCTCGCGACAACCGCCACCGTCGCGCCGATCGCCACGACGACCAGTAACCCGATTCCGCTGAGCAGCAGAGCTTTTCGCCGCCGGGGCTGCTGCTCGGGGACCTGCAGCAGCGCGGTGTGCGGATGCTGGGCCGTCGGCGGTCCCCAGGACGCCTGCTGCGGCGCGGGGTGTGATCCGAACCCCAATTGCCAGTCGGGCTCGGGGCGACCGTTACCGGACGGTGCCGAGAATTGTTGCTGGGAAGGAGTATTCGCGCCCGGCATCGCGCTGCCCGGCCACTGCGGCGTCCCGGGTTGGGCCCCGAAGGCGGTGGTGGGCGCATCGGATCCGCCCGGCCCGGACGGTGCGCCCGGCGCACCGGAATTCCACTGCCCGCCGAAGGGATTCGGGTTGTGCGACCCGCCGGGCGCACCCGGGGTCCCGAAGCCGTGCGGCGATGCGTTCGGGCCGCGAGAGGCGTCTCCGCTCGCACCGCCCTGTGGCGACCACGGATGGGGCGGAGCGGATTGTCCTCCGGCAGTGTCGTTCCCGCCGAACAGCGATCCGGGCGACCGGCCCGCGTCCGGCGGCGTGGGCTTCGCAGGCTCGGCCGGAGAGCCGGATCGTGCGGGTTCGGACGCGCCGCCGGGAGCGGTAGGGATCGACCCCGGCCGAGCCCACGGAGATCCTTGTGACACAGGGAAATTCGCGCCCGGAACCCGCCGGATCGCCAGTGTCGGCGGGGTCTCGTTCGAGTCGGGAGTGGGTTCTCGTCGCGCGGTCGGGTCGTCGTTCCGCTCGAACCCACTGTTCACCGTGTACCCCTGCCTGATGTCGTGCCTCGGCACGCCACCCTAGCGCGCCACGGCCTCCGATTCCGAGACGCCATGGCCACTGTCGGCGATGGGGCCTTTCGGCGGGGCGGCCACCAGCGTCAGCAGGGTCGCCTCGGGGCGGCAGCAGAAGCGGTACGGCGCCCACGGCGAGGTGCCCAGACCCGCGGAGACGTGCAGCCGCGTGTGCGCACCCCAGCGCGACGGCCCCTTCACCCGGGACCGATCGATACCGCAGTTGGTGACCAGCGCGCCGAAACCCGGCAGGCACAGCTGCCCGCCGTGGGTGTGACCGGCCAGCACCAGGTCGTACCCGTCACCGGCGAACCGATCGAGCACCCGCGGTTCGGGCGAATGGGTGAGTCCGATGCTCAGATCGGCCAGGGGGTTCGGCGAGCCGGCGACCGTGTCGTAGCGATCGCGAGCCAGATGCGGGTCGTCGACGCCGGCCGTGGAGATCTTGATTCCGGCGACCTCGAGATCGCGCCGCACATGCGTCAGATCCAGCCAGCCGCGTTCGGTGAACGCCGCGCGCAGATCCTGCCAGGGCAGCGGATCGCCGTGCACGCGCTTGTGATTCTTGTCGAAGTACTTGAGCGGGTTCTTCGGCACGGGCGCGAAGTAGTCGTTACTGCCGAACACGAAGATGCCCGGACGGGAGAGCAACGCCGTCAGCGACTGCACCACTGCGGGCACAGCCTTCGGATGCGCGAGATTGTCGCCGGTGTTGACGATCAGGTCCGGTTCCAGGGCGGCGAGTTCGCGAACCCAGGCTTGTTTGAGTTTCTGGCCGGGTGTCATGTGCAGGTCGCTGATGTGCAGCACACGCAGGCTCGACGAGCCCGGCTGCAGCACCGGCATCGTGGCCTCGCGCAGGACGAAGGCATTGCGTTCGATCAGCGAGGCATAGCCGATTCCGGCCACTGCGGTACCGGCGGCCGCGGCGGCGACCTTAGCTCCGGAGCCCAGCGCTGCTCGTCGAAGTGCGGGGGACGAGAATACGGGCATCAGCCCAGAATAGGCGACCACTGTGACGAATACCGAGTGTGATTCCGCACAGGCATCCGGTTTGTGGGGCGCCGACGTGCCCGTCCACCCGGCTCGACACGCGGAAATGCGGTGGGAGGGTCCGCCGGCAACGGCTAGCGTGTGGCGCATGTCGGAACTCAAATCGAAGTTGCGCGCCGATCTGACCGCGGCGATGAAGGCCAAGGACACGTTGCGCCTCAGCACGCTGCGCATGCTGCTGGCAGCCGTGCAGAACGCCGAGGTCGCCGGTACCGAGGCGAAGGAGCTCTCCGATGCCGAGGTGATCGCGGTCCTCGGCAAGGAGGCCAAGAAGCGCAATGAGGCGGCCGTCGTCTACGAACAGAACGGTCGCGGCGAGCTGGCCGCCAACGAGCGCGCCGAGCAGGAGATCATCGACGAATATCTGCCGACCCCGCTCACCGAAGCCGAGGTCGCCGACATCGCCGACACCGCCATCGCCGATGTGGCCGAGCAGCTCGGCGAGCGCCCGGGCATGAAGCAGATGGGCCAGGTCATGAAGGTCGCGACGGCGCTGGCCGCCGGCCGGGCCGATGGTTCGCGGATCTCCGCCGCGGTCAAAGCCCGGTTGTAGGGCGGCTGCCCGGACAAAGCAGGAGGCCGGCGAATGTGTCGCACATTCGCCGGCCTCTCGCGTATCGCTACCGGGGGATCGGAATCGGAATCGGTGGCAGCCTCGGTATCGGCGGCAGACCCGGCAGCATCGGCGGCGCGGGCGCCGGTCCGGGGCGCGGAATCTCCCGCTGGGTGCCGTCGCTGACGAGCACCGTGATCACCGATCCGGGAATGGCCGAGCCGTTCGGCGTCGTAGCGGTGACCGTGCCCTTCGCCGCCGACCCGGGCGTGGTGACCGTCGACACCTGGAAGCCGGCGCCGATGAGCACCGATCGGGCCTCGGACTCCGACATTCCGTTCACATCCGGAATCTGCGCGTTGTTCGAGCCGCGCACGTACTTGTCGTCCAGCGGCGGCAATGCGGGCGGCGGGAACTTGTCGAGTACCGGCTTGATACCGCCGAACCAGCTGCGGGCCGGTTCGTTACCGCCGTAGAGATTGCCGTCACCGCAGGTACGCAGCGGGAACGAGCAGATCTCGCCGGGCGTCGGGGAGTCGCCGTAGATGTAGGCGGCGCCGGCCATCGCATTGGTGAAGCCGAGGAATGCCGAGGACCGGTGGGTTTCGGTGGTTCCGGTCTTCGCCGAGACCGGGGCGTTCCAGCCCACCGCATGCGCCGAACCGGCCGCGGTACCGCCCACGGCGTCCTGGCTCAGCGCATTGGCCAGCGTATTCGCCAACCCGGGCTCGACGACCTGTTCACACGCCTGCTGGGTGAGCGGAACCTGCTTACCGTCGCGGTCGATCACCTCGGCGATCGGGGAGGGCGGGCACCACTTTCCGCCGGAGGCCAGCGTCGCGGCGACATTGGACAATTCCAGCGGATTGATCGCGACCGGGCCCAGCGTGAACGAGCCCAGATTCTGCTGTTTGATCATGTCCGCCAGGCTCTGATTGCCGTGACCGGAGGTGCCCGCTTCGGTGTAGGAGCGCATCCCGAGCCGTACCGCCATATCGACCGTCGGTGTCACGCCGACATCCTGAATGAGCTTGACGAACGCGGTATTCGGCGACTGCGCCAACGCCTCGGTCACCGACTCCGGTGATCTGTAATTGCCGACGTTCTTCACGCAATAAGTGGCGGGCGGACAGCCCGGGGCGCCACCGTTACCCATACCCTTCGCGGCGAAGAACGAGGGCACGTCCAACTGAGCGCTGGTGCCCAGGCCCTTCTCCATCGCGGCGGCCGTGGTGAAGATCTTGAAAATCGATCCGGCACCGTCACCGACCATCGAATACGGCTGCGGTTGGACGGTTTGATGTGCGCCCTGATCCAGTCCGTAGGTACGGCTCGAGGTCATCGCCAGGATGTGGTGGGAGTCCTGGCCGGGAGCGATGATGCTCATGACCTCGGCGATATTCTCCAGATTCGGATCGGTGTTCGCCGTGACGGCGGCCTTGACCGAATTCTGCACCGCCGGATCCAAGGTGGTGCGGATCAGATATCCGCCCTTGTCCATCTGATCCTTGCTGATACCGGCATTGGCCAGATACTGCAGCGCGTAATCACAGAAATAACCCCGGTCACCTGCGGCGATGCATCCGCGCGGCAGGCCCTTGGGCTCCGGCAGCACACCCAGCGGCTGTTCCTTCGCGGCCCGGAATTCGTCGGCCCGGCTCGGAATGTTCTGGATCAGGGTGTCCAGCACGGTATTACGCCGCTCCAGCACGCCCTTGGGGTTGGTGTACGGGTTGAGTTTGGAGCTGGACTGGACCATACCGGCGAGCATGGCGGCCTGCGCGACCTTCAAATCCTTGGCGTCGACGCCGAAATAGGTCTGCGCGGCGTCCTGAATGCCGTAGGAGCCGTTGCCGAACGGTACGAGATTCAGATAGCGGGTGAGGATCTCGTCCTTGGTGAGTTCTTTCTCCAAGGTCAGCGCCATTCGGATTTCGCGCAGTTTACGGGCCGGCGTGGTTTCGATGGCGGCACGGCGTTCGGCGTCGGTTTTCGCGACCACCAGCAGCTGGAAGTTCTTCACGTACTGCTGGTCGATGGTCGAGGCGCCCTGCTGGACTTCACCGCTCGAGGTGTTGGTCAGGAATGCGCGCAGCGTGCCCTGCCAGTCGACGCCGCCGTGTTCGGCGAAGCGTTTGTCCTCGATGGAGACGATCGCCAACTTCATATCGTTGGCGATCTTGTCGCTGGGAACCTCGAAACGTCTCTGTTCGTACAGCCACGCGATGGGGGCTCCGGTCGCATCGACCATCGTCGACACCGCCGGCGCGGTGCCCGCCACCAATTCCGAGGAAACGTTGTCCACGGCATCGGCTGCGCGGTTCGACATGTACCCGAAGCCGCCGGCGAGCGGGAACAGCAATCCAGCGACGAGTACGGCCGCTAGGACGCAGGCGCCGGCGAGCCTCGCGAGCGTATGTGAGATCGGCACGCGCCCCAGCCTAATTGGCCCGCCGTCACACGCGCGGTGCGCGGTCGGCGGCGCGCCATGACACCTGGTCGCGCGGCCTCCGCAGGGACGGGCGTACCAGAAATTACGGGCACGGTCTTGCGCTGGGCCCATACCTTTACCTAGATTGAGAACCCAGTGTGATAGAGCTAACACTCAAAGTGGAATGTGGTGCGGAGCGCAGCGGGGTTGGGTTGCTGTGGGCTGCACGCGATTCCGGAGCGCCGTTGACCCGGTGTTCGGACTGCAAAGGGGCACACCAAATGCACATGACTACCCCCATCGCTCGATTGGACGTGGAGCAGGCCGAAGCGAGAATCGCCTGGGTGTCCCAGGCCCGATGCAAGGAAGTGGATCCCGACCAGTTGTTCGTGCGTGGTGCCGCCCAGCGCAAGGCGGCCACCATCTGTCGGCACTGCCCGGTGCTCATGGAGTGCGGTGCCGACGCTCTCGACAATCGAGTGGAATTCGGTGTGTGGGGTGGGATGACCGAGCGGCAGCGGCGTGCGCTGCTCAAGCAGCATCCCGAGGTGACCTCCTGGGCGGACTTCTTCCGCGCCCAGCGTCAGCAGAAGGTCGCGATGTAGTCGAGTAGTCGTACGGTCCGAGTCCGCGTGTGCGGGCTCGGATCGTTTTTCGCCCGGTGACGTGCGGAATCGGGGCCGCACGTCATCGAATTTGGAGAATTCAGGCCGCGTCGGATCCGGCGAGCTGTTCGCCGACCGCACGCAACGCGTCCAGATCGGACACTTCGAACGGCAGCGCGGTCACCGTCACGATCGGCACCCGCGGATGGGCGCCGGTGAAGCGGTGTAGCAGATGCTGTTCGCGTTTGGCGGTGACCGCGCGATGGGCGTGGATGCGCAGGATGTCGGCGGTCAGCGTCGCGGGATCGGTGGCGGCGTCCGCGGCGGCCACGGCCTCCTTCACGGTGCCGTCGGAGGCGCTGCCCGGGCCGGGGCTCAGCCGGTCCGCGGCGGCGGTCGCCTGAGCCGACGAGAGGGTGCACAGCACCGGATGGGTGCGATTGAGCACCAGCCCGGCCAGCGGCATTCCGTCGGTGGAGAGCCGATCCACGAAGAACGACGCCTCGCGCAGCGCGTCCGGCTCGGCCGCGGCGACCACCACGAAATGGGTTCCGGGCCGCGAGAGCATGGCGTAGGTGCGTTCGGCGCGGTCCTGGAAGCCGCCGAACATCGACTCCAGCGACTGCAGGAACAGCGACGCGTCCTTGAGCATCTGCCCGCCCACGACCGTGGACACCCCGCGCACGGCGAGGCTCATCGCGCCGGTGACGAGGCGGCCCACGCCGCGGCCGGGCGCCATGATGACGCGGATCATCCGGCCGTTGAGGAAATTGCCGAGCCGCTTGGGCGCGTCGAGGAAGTCCAGGGCATTGCGCGAGGGCGGGGTGTCGACGACGACCAGATCCCACTCGCGCTTGGCGACCAGCTGGCCCAGCTTCTCCATCGCCATGTACTCCTGCGTTCCGCCGAAGGAGGAGGCGACGGTCTGATAGAAGGGGTTGGCGAAGATCTGCTCGGCCTTGTCCGGACTGGTGTGCTCGAGCACCATGTCGTCGAAGGTGCGGCGCATGTTGAGCATCATCGCGTACAGCTCACCCTTGGCCGTCTCGGGCAATTGGACGCGCTGGGGAGCGTTGCCGAGGTCGCTGACGCCCAGGGACTGGGCCAGCCGCCGCGCCGGGTCGATGGTCAGCACCACGACCTTGCGGCCCTGTTCGGCCGCGCGCAGGGCGATCGCCGCGGCGGTGGTGGTCTTGCCGACCCCGCCGGAGCCGCAGCACACCACGACCCGGGCGGTCGGGTCGGCGATGACGGCCCCGACATCCAGCAGCGGAGTCGCCGGCGGGATCAGCGGGCTCGGATGGCTCATCAGCGGACTCCCTGCGCGCTCAGATGTTCGGCCAGTTCGTACAGTCCGCCCAGGTCCATACCGTCGGGCAACGCCGGCAGATACAGGCGGCTGATATCCACCTTCCCCAGTTCGGCGGAGCTGTCGTCCTGGGCCTGCAGGGTGGCCGAATGTTCCACGGCTTCCTGGATCAGGCCCTGGAAGTCCTTGTCGTCCACCGTGATTCCGGCATCGGCCAGCCCCGCGCGGACGGCGTCCAGATCGAGGTCACCGGTCGCGACGCGGGCACGCACCGGGGCGGGGAGAAAGCCCTCGGTGGCGCGATTGACGATGACCGTGCCGATCCGAAAATCCGATTCGGTCAACTCGGCGATCGCGTCCGCGGTCTCCTGCACCGGCAGCGCCTCGAGCAGGGTCACCAGGTGGACGACGGTCTGCTCGGAATGCAGCAGCGCCGCCACGCCCTCGGCCTGCCCGGCGATCGGCCCGCCCTTGGCGACCTCGGCCATGGCCTTGGTGACGTCGAGGAATCCGGCGATGCGACCGGTCGGCGGGGCGTCGACCACGATCTCGTCGTAGACGCGCTTACCGGATTTGTCGGTGCGGACCGCGCATTCCTTGATCTTGCCGGTCAGTATCACGTCGCGCAGACCCGGAGCGATGGTCGTGACGAATTCGATGGCGCCCATCCGGCGCATCGCCCGGCCCGCGAAGCCGAGGTTGTAGAACATGTCGAGATATTCCAGGAAGGCGTGTTCGATATCGAGGGCCAGCGCCATCACCTCGCCGCCACCGTCGGCGGTGGCGATCTTGGTTTCGGTGGGCGGCAGCGGCGGCAGATCGAACAATTGGGCAATCGACTGGCGGCCCTCCACCTCGACCAGCAGCACCCGGCGCCCGCCGGCGGCCAATGCGAGCGCCAAAGCGCCTGCGACCGTAGATTTTCCGGTCCCGCCCTTGCCGGACACGTAATGCAGCCGCGCTTTGTCGGCTCGGTCCGGCCACCCTAATTTCAGTCCCGGCTCTTGCGAAACGGGTACTGCTGTCGGTACTCCCACGCTCGCGAGCCTATAACCCGTTACGAAACAGCGACCAGAGGATCGCCCTACTGTCTGGTAGGACACAGCGCACTTCCGTGCGAGCCGGAAATGTGCTGATCGCTTCGCGAGGAGTCGCTCGGCCGCACAATTCACCGTCGGTTCACCCAGTACGCT
This sequence comes from Nocardia sp. MDA0666, assembly GCF_003023875.1. Taxonomy (NCBI): domain Bacteria; kingdom Bacillati; phylum Actinomycetota; class Actinomycetes; order Mycobacteriales; family Nocardiaceae; genus Nocardia; species Nocardia sp. MDA0666. Next base: position 13,811 of record NZ_PYHT01000021.1, on the reverse strand, counting down.
TCTGCGACATGAGCGATGTGACGGTCTGGGAATACGCGACGGTGCCGCTGTTGACGCATGCGACCAAACAGATTCTGGATCAGTGGGGCGCCGACGGCTGGGAACTGGTCACGGTGCTGCCGGGGCCGACCGGTGAGCAGCACGTGGCCTATCTGAAGCGGCCCAAGCAGTGACGGCCGGCACCGACTGGCGGGCCAACCTCGAACGGCTGGGTCTCGCCCTGCCGCCGGTCGCGGCTCCGGCGGGCGCCTACATTCCGGCCGTGCGCAGCGGTTCGCTGGTCTACACCGCCGGCCAGCTGCCGTTCGTCGACGGCGCGCTGTCGGCGACCGGCAAGGTGGGCGCCGACGTGAGCGTCGAGGACGCCGCGCGTGCGGCCGGGCTGTGCGCGTTGAACGCGCTGGCCGCGGTCCACGATCTGGTCGGTCTGGACGCGGTCGTGCGAATCGTGAAGGTGGTGGGATTCGTCGCCTCGGCGCCGGGTTTCACCGATCAGCCGCTGGTGATCAACGGCGCGTCCGAGCTACTGGGCGAGGTCTTCGGCGCCGCGGGAGTGCACGCCCGGTCTGCGGTCGGCGTTTTCGAGTTGCCCAAGAACACTCCGGTTGAGGTGGAGCTGATCGCCGAAGTGCGGTAGGCAAGGGAGATGACCCTCACTCATCCCGCGTACGGACAACTGCGGCCGGTCACCGGGACCGCTTCGGTGTTGTTGGCCGACAATCCGAACCAGATGACCCTGGAGGGTACGAACACCTGGATTCTGCGGGCGCCGGATCGATCCGACTGTGTGGTGATCGATCCGGGGCCCAAGGACAAGGCGCACAGCGAGGCGATCGCCCGCGCCACCGACGGCAATATCGCGCTGACGCTGATCACCCATCACCATCACGACCACACGGGCGGCATCGATCGGCTGGTGAAGCTGACCGGAACGCCGGTACGGGCGATGGATCCGAAATATCTGTCCGGCTCCTCGGCGCCGCTCACCGACGGCGAGGTGGTCGAGGCGGCCGGGCTGCGCCTGACGGTGCTGGGCACCCCGGGGCACACCCAGGATTCGGTCAGCTTGCTGCTCGACGACGCGCTGATCACCGGCGATACCGTGCTCGGCAGCGGCACGACGGTGCTGGAATCGCGGGACGGCGCACTCGGCGACTATCTCGACTCGCTCGCGCTGCTCGCCCGGCACGCCCCCGGCCGTGCGCTGCTCCCGGCGCACGGCCCCGACCACCCGCAGGCCGAGCCGGTGATCGGTTACTACATCGAGCATCGGCATCAGCGCCTGGACCAGGTGCGGGCGGCCTTGCGCGAACTGGGTGAGAACGCGACACCGCTGCAGATCGTGTCGAAGGTCTATGCCGATGTGGACAAACGGCTGTGGCCGGCCGCGCGCAGCTCGGTCAAGGCCCAGCTCGCCTATCTGCGCGGCCGGAACTGAGCCGGATGCGCCGGAGCGCGGTGGGAATCCCTACCGCGCCCGGCGAGCCAGCCGCTCCGAATCGGAGATCAGCACGCTCTTACCCTCGAGCCGCAGCCACCCGCGGTGGGCGAAATCGGCCAGGGCCTTGTTCACCGTCTCGCGCGAGGCGCCGACCAGCTGGGCGATCTCTTCCTGAGTGAGGTCGTGGGTGACCCGCAGGGCACCGGCCTCCTGAGTGCCGAACCGCTGCGCGAGCTGCAGCAGCGCCTTGGCGACTCGACCCGGGACATCGGTGAAGATCAGGTCGGCCAGGTTGTTGTTGGTACGCCGCAGGCGACGGGCGAGCACCCGCAGCAACTGTTCGGCGATCTCCGGCCGCTGGTCGATCCACGCCTTGAGCGCATCGCGATCCATGGTCACCGCACGCACCTCGGTCACCGTGGTGGCCGTCGACGTACGCGGGCCCGGGTCGAAGATCGACAGCTCGCCGAACATGTCCGACGGGCCCATGATGGTCAGCAGGTTCTCGCGTCCGTCCGGGGAACGGCGGCCGATCTTCACCTTGCCCGACGTGATGATGTACAGCCGATCGCCGGGCTCGCCCTCGTTGAAAATGACATGGCCACGTGGAAAATCCACAGGCTGAAGCTGTTTGGCGAGAGCAGCCACCGCGGTGGGCTCGACGCCTTGGAAGATGCCTGCTCTGGCGAGGGCCTCGTCCACGAATGTGCTCCTTATGGGAATTGACGGTGCTTACTGCGGCGTCAGCGGGTCCCTACGTGGTACGCAGGCTGCCGCCTGGCTCGGCGTCGCTCGCCACAGTGCTGGACCGAAGCGTTCGGCCGACAGTGCAGTCTACTTGCCATCCACGCAGCGTAGTGACAGACACCACGTAACGTGCGGTTTGTGAACGGGCGCGGCGTCGCGGAAAGTTCCCGGGCTCGGGTGTTCGCGGGTCGGGGCGGCGGTCTCGCCGGGCGGCGGAATCGGGTCAGCTGGCCTGGGCGACGTCCAATTCGTCGCGATTACGGCGGCGGCCGCCGGAGCCGGCGTGTGCGGGCACGCCCAACTTGGCCAGCTCGTTGACCTCGGCATTGCTTGCCCTGTCCAGATATTGCTGGACCTCTTCACCCGGTTCGAGCAGCTTGCGCAGGCGGTTTTCGACACGTTCCATGAACAGTGCGAAAAGCATCAACACCACCGGGAAGAGCACCACAGCGAGTCCTTGCATACGGGTGAGTAAACACGGAGAAGGTCTCAGATGGAACACGGGGATTGTTCGCGATCGCGCTCACGTCGGTGCGGTTCCGTATGGTGGACGAGTGCGTGAACCCAGATCCACCGCCGTGAACGGGCACGAGACGGCCGCGACGGCCACCGATGCGGCGTCGGTCACATCGACCGAATCGAGTTCAGTGGCTCGAAAAAAATCTCCGCAGAAATCCGCGAGTGCGAACTCGAAACTGGCCGCCCGATTCGCCGACGAAACCCGGCTGGGTCTGGTACGCCGCGCCCGGCGGATGAATCGCACACTGGCGCTGGCATTTCCCGACGCGCACTGCGAACTGGATTTCACCACCCCGCTCGAATTGGCCGTTGCCACAATCCTTTCCGCGCAATGCACCGACGTCCGGGTGAATCAGACGACCCCGGCATTGTTCGCCCGGTACCGCGACGCCGAGGCCTATGCCGCGGCCGACCGCACGGAACTCGAGGAATACATCCGGCCCACCGGCTTCTACCGCAACAAGACGAGTTCGCTGATCGGGCTGGGACAGGCGTTGGTGGAACAGCACGACGGCGTGCTGCCGCACACGATGTCCGAATTGGTGAAATTGCCGGGCATCGGGCGCAAGACCGCCAATGTCATCCTCGGCAATGCCTTCGATGTGCCGGGAATCACTGTCGATACCCATTTCTCGCGGCTGGTGCAGCGATGGAAATGGACCACGGAGGACGATCCGGTCAAGATCGAACACGCCGTCGGCGAACTGATCGAGCGCAAGGAATGGACGATGCTCTCGCATCGGGTGATCTTCCACGGCCGCCGCGTCTGCCATTCCCGTAAACCGGCGTGCGGCGCCTGCCTGCTCGCCAAGGATTGCCCCTCGTTCGGAATCGGCCCGACCGACCCCGTGACGGCCGCCGCACTGGTGAAGGGACCCGAGGCCGAGCATCTGCTCGAATTGGTGGGCCGGTGAAATCGGTTCCGACCGCGTGGCGATGGGCGTTCGTCATTCTCATAGCGGTGGTGGCGCTCGCGGTCGCGGTCTGGCCGCGCGGCGACGACCGCGGCCCGTCCGTCACCACCACCGCGGTCCAGGGCGGGCCGGCTTCGGTGTCCGACGGGCAGCGTGCCGCGGCCGCACTGGCCGATTGCCCGCGGCCGGGTGATCCGACGGGACGGCCACCGACGCCTGCCACCGGTCCGCTGGCCGGGATCACTCTCGAATGTCTGGCCGACGGGCGTCCGGTCGACCTCGGCGAGGCGTTGGCCGGCCGTCCGGCGCTGGTGAATCTGTGGGCCTACTGGTGTGAGCCGTGCGCGCGGGAACTGCCCGCGCTGCAGCAGTTCTCGGCCCGCGCCGGTAGCGCGCTGACCGTGCTGACCGTGCACAGCGATCCCGACGAGGGCAAGGCGATGGCCCGGTTGCGCGACCTCGACGTGCATCTGCCGGGTACGCAGGACGGCGCCGGAAAGGTGCGGACGGCGGTGCGGGCGCCGGCGGTCCTGCCGGTCTCGGTCCTGGTCCGCCCCGACGGTTCGGTCGCGAAGGTGGTGGTCCGGCCGTTCGATACCGCCGACGACGTCGCCGCCACGGTCGCGCAGGAATTGGGGGTGCGGGTGTGAACGGGCAGGACGCGAGGACAGGCGAGGGATTGATCCGGTACGACCGGTACGGACCGGACGCGGAGGCAGTGCGCACAACCGTGGAGGACCTCGTCCGTGCCCGATAGATCCGAGATGAACGACAATTCGACAGCAGAACACCGGCCGCACCTGCTCGCCACCGATATCCCGGACTGGCTGCGCGGAGTCGCCGAACACGAACCGGCCGATCCGACGGGTGTGAATCAGGTGCTCAATCGCACCGCGGGCAAGCTGGTATCGGCCGCGTTGCGACCCCGGGAGGCCGCGGTACTCGTGTTGTTCGGTGGTTCGCCGGACGCCGATCCGGGAGCTCGTGGCGGCCTGCCCGCCGACGCGGACGTATTGCTGACTCAGCGTGCGGCCACCCTGCGGCAACATCGCGGGCAGGTCGCGTTCCCCGGCGGAGGCGTGGAGCCGGGTGACGACGGTCCGGTCGGCACCGCACTGCGCGAGGCGCGCGAGGAGACCGGCCTGGACCCCGTGGGCGTCGAACCGTTCGCCGTCCTGCCCAAGATCTTCGTCCCACCGTCCCGGTTCGACGTCACGCCCGTGGTCGCGTATTGGCGCACGCCCGGTGAGGTGGGGGTGGTCAGCGAAACCGAAGCCGCCCGCGTGGTGCGGGTGCCGCTGGCGGATCTGATCGACCCGGCGAACCGGTTCGTCGTTCGCCATCCCCTGGGGTACATGGGGCCGGCCTTCGCGGTCGATGGCATGCTCGTCTGGGGTTTCACCGCCGGTGTGCTCGCCGGTCTGCTTGCGGTATCGGGATGGGAGCGGGACTGGGATCACCACGACGTGCGTGATCTGCAGGCTTCGCTCGCGGCAGTGGGGATGACGTTATGAGTAGTTCCGGGTGGCTCGACCTCGCGGTCGTCATCATCGCGCTGCTGGCCGCCACCTCGGGGTGGAGACAGGGTGCGGTGGCCTCGGCGCTCGGATTTCTCGGTGTGGTGCTCGGCGCGGTGGCCGGCATCCTGATCGCGCCGCACATCCTGCAGCACATCAGCGAGGGCCGTCAGCGCGTCCTGGTGGGCGTCGTGCTCATCGTCGCGCTGGTGATCGTCGGCGAGGTGGCCGGCATGGTGCTCGGCCGCGCGGCGCGTAGCGGTATGCGGCATCCGTTCACCCGCAGTATCGACAGCGTGGTGGGTGCGGCGCTGCAGTGTGTGGCCGTGATGGTCACCGCCTGGCTGCTGGCGTTGCCGCTGGCATCGTCATCGCAGCCGGGTATCGCTGCCGCGGTCAACGGCTCCCGGGTGCTCGCAGACGTGAACGGGGTCGCGCCGAATTGGCTGCGCCGGGTACCGAACGAATTCTCCAAACTGCTCAACACCTCGGGCCTGCCGGAGGTGATCGGCCCATTCGGTCGCGCGCCGATCGCCGCGGTCGAGCCGCCGGACCCGAGCGTTCTCGACACGCCCGTCGCGCTGAATCTTCAGCACAGCGTGTTGCGGGTGAACGGTGTCGCGCCGAGTTGCCAGCGCGCGCTGGAGGGTTCCGGATTCGTCGTGGCGCCCGAGCGCATCATGACCAATGCGCACGTGGTCGCGGGCACCTCCACCGTGCAGGTCGACACCGCGCGCGGTCGCCTGGACGCGACGGTCGTGCTGTTCGACCCGTCCAAGGACGTCGCCATCCTGGCCGTTCCCGGACTCAACGCGCCGGTGATCCCGCTCGCGCCGTCGCCCGGAAAGTCCGGTCAGAGTTCGATCGTCCTCGGCTATCCCGGCGGTGGACCCTACACCGCCAGCGCGGCCCGGGTCCGCGAGACGCTCGAGCTGACCGGTCCCGACATCTACAAGAGCAACACCGTCGAACGGCAGGTCTACACCGTGCGCGGCCGGGTCCGCGCCGGCAATTCCGGTGGCCCGCTGGTCGACGCCGACGGTGAGGTGCTGGGCGTGGTCTTCGGCGCGGCGGTCACCGACGATGACACCGGCTATGTCCTCACCTTGAAGGAGGTCGAATCCGATCTGGAGGCCGCGTCGAATTCGACCGCGCCCGTCGGCACCGGTGACTGCGTCCTGAGCTGAGGATCCGCTCGCGTCAGGCGTATTGCGCGGTGGCCGGGTCGCCCAGCAGTTTCGACAGTTCCGTCGTGACGGCGTCCGGATTCTCCTGGTGGGCGAAGTGCCCCGCCGACGGAATCGTGACCACGCGGCGGCCGGGCGCGAGTTTGCCGGCACCGCGCACGGTGGATTCGAGCATGTAGTGGTCGGCGTCGCCGCGCAGGATCAGCGTCGGCACGCGGACGGGTTCGCGCATCGCCGCCAGGAAGCGGCGGCCGTCCGGACGCCACTGACTGCGGAAGGCCCAGCGCTGATACTCCAGGGCACAGTGTGCCGCGCCGGGTATCCGGATCGCCGAGCGCATGCGCTGGGCGGTGTCGACGAACTCCGTGGTGCCCGCCCACCGCGGCGCGACCCGCTCGCGCACGAGACGTTCGATTTCGAATCCGTCCTGGCGGGTCAGCCGGCGCTCGCCGTACCGCGGCAGCTGATACCGCAGGAAATTCGGCAGATAGGCCGCGCGCTGGCGACGATCGCGCAGCACGGCCCGCTTCAACGCCACCGGATGCGGTGACGCGATCAGCGCGATCGACCGCACCACCCGCGGATGCAGCACCGCGGTCGCCCAGCACACCAGCCCGCCCTCGGCATGGCCGACCAGGGTGGCGTCGGTATGCCCGAGCGCCCGCACCAGGCCGGCGATATCACCGGCCAGCGTCCAGCCGTCGTAGCCGCGCGGAGGCTTGTCGGAATCGCCGTAGCCGCGCAGATCAACCGCGACCGCGCGATAGCCGGCCTGGGTGAGGCCGGTCAGCTGATGCCGCCACGACCACCAGAAATCGCCGAAGCCGTGCAGCAGGACGACCAGCGGCCGCGCGGGATCGCCCACCGCGTCGTCGGCGCCGCCCTCGGCGATATGGAAGCGGATGCCGTTGGCGTGCACGTCGCGATGCGTCCACGGGCCGTCGAAGCGGACGCTGGACGGATCGGGAAGCGGATTCGACGACACGCCGAAAGCGTAATCGCCGGACTATGCCGTCGGCTTGCCGGCCGGGCCGTCGGCGTGTGAGCCGAAGCCGTGCGGCAGCACCGTCCGGGTTTCCTTGAGCGATTCGATCGTCTTCTCCGGCGCGCGCAGTTTGCGGACCTTCCGGTAGCCGAGCAGCCCCAGCACCGCCACCACGACGATCATCAGCACGAAGACGATCAGGAACGCCGCCCACCGGTACAGCCACACATCCAGCAGCTCGGCGAGGAAGAAGAAAAAGAAGAACGACGAGAACAGCAGCACCGTCAGCGCGCCGATGAAGAAGACGCTGCCCTGCAGGCCCTTCTTGATCTCGCCGGTCACCTCGGCCTTGGCCAGCTCCACCTCGGCGCGGACCAGCGTCGACATCTGCTCGGCGGCGTCGCGCACCAGATCCCCGACGCTGGCATTCGCGGTGGTATCGACCTCGGACAGCGGAATCGAGGTGATGGTCCGGTTTCGGCCCGCGTCGTTACCGCCGTTTGTGAAGCTCAATTGCTCGACCCTTCTCCATGTCCCGGTGCTGTCCGGCCTTCACTCGTATTCGGTGGCCGCACTCGCGTCTCGCCGCGCCTGATGCGCCCGCCCACGCCGCAACAGTAGCGCCGAACCGAGCAGAGAGGCCGCCAAGGACGTCATCAACACGGCGGCTTTCGCCAGTTCGGTCGCGGCCCGGTCGGGCAACGCGAGTTCTGCCACCAAGAGGCTAACGGTGAAACCGATCCCGCCCAGTACCGACAGGGCCGACATATCCCGATTGCCGAGACCGGCGGGCCGCCTGGCGATTCCGAACCGGATCGCCAGCCAGCTCGAGCCGAAGATGCCCACGGTTTTGCCGATCAGCAGTCCGGCGATGATCGCCAGCGACAGCCGGGAGGTGAACATCTCGCCGAAAACCTTGGTGGACAACGGAACTCCGGAGGCGAACAGTGCGAACAGCGGGACGCACACGCCCGCGGAGATCGGCTGGAACAGATGCTCGAGCCGGGCCGCGGGCGCCTCGTCCTCCTCCGGATCCGGGCGGACCCGGGTCAGCAGCCCGCAGATCACCCCCGCCAGCGTGGGATGAATCCCGGCCTCGTGCAGGGCGAACCACGACAGCAGCGCCAGCGGCACATACACCAGCGGGGTACGAATACGCAGCCGTTGCGCCACCGCCCAGCCCGCGAAGCAGGCGGCCGCACCGGCCAGCCAGCCGACGGCCACCGTGGTCGTGAACAGCACCGCGATCAAGACGATCGCCATCAGATCGTCGACCACGGCCAGGCTGAGCAGAAACACCCTCGCCCCGGCCGGAATTCGCGAGCCGGTCATGGCCAGGACGGCCAGCGCGAAGGCGATATCGGTCGCCACCGGAATCGCCCAGCCGCGATCCATCCCCGGCACACCCCAGCCGATGGTGAAGGCGATCACCGCGGGGGTGATCACGCCGCCCACCGCTGCCACCACCGGGAGCGTGGCCCGTTTGCGATCGGCCAGCTCACCGACGACGAGTTCGCGTTTGAGCTCGAGCCCGGCGACGAAGAAGAACACCGCGAGCAGACCGTCCTTGGTCCAATCGCCCAGAGTGAGGTCCAGATGCAGCGGCGGGATCGCGAGGGGCGTGTCCACCATCGCGAAATAGCTGTCGCGCCACGGAGAATTGGCCCACAGCAGCGCCACCGCCGCGGCGACGAGCAGCAAAGCGCCGCCGACGGTTTCGGTGCGAAGATAACGAGCGAGCTCGGAGCGCAGCGCGACGATCACGGAGATCCTTTCGGGAGCGGACGGCGACTGCGGCGGGCACTCCCGCAACGGGGTCACCAACCACACGCCGACCAGACTTCCCGGCACTCCTCGACGAAATTTTACCGGTTCCGATATGGCCTTTCACCGCCGCCTTCGGGTTCCACCGGCGCGAACGGTCGAGCCCACGCCCGGTGCGGCACCGGACGTGGGCTCGACAAGCGCGGTCGATCAGGCGTTGGAGGCGCGGATGGCTTCGAACACGTTGGGGTCGACCAGGGTGGAGGTGTCGCCGAGTTCGCGGCCCTCGGCGACGTCGCGCAGCAGGCGCCGCATGATCTTGCCGGAGCGGGTCTTGGGCAGTTCGGGCACGATGTGGATCTCGCGGGGGCGTGCGATGGGGCTGATCTCGCGAGAGACCTCGGCCTTGAGCTCGTCCACCAGCTGTTGTCCGGAGTTGTTCGAGCCGCCGGTGAGGATGACGAAGGCGACGATGCCCTGTCCGGTGGTGGTGTCGCTGGCGCCGACGACCGCGGCCTCGGCGACGCTGTGGTGTCCGACGAGCGCGGATTCGACTTCGGCGGTGGAGATGCGGTGGCCGGAGACGTTCATGACGTCGTCGACGCGGCCGAGGACCCACAGGGCGCCGTCGGCGTCGATCTTGGCGCCGTCGCCGGCGAAGTACCAGCCCTGGGCGGCGAAGCGTTCCCAGTAGGTGGCCTTGTAGCGTTCGTCGTCGCCCCAGATGCCGCGCAGCATCGACGGCCAGGGCTGGTCGAGGACGAGGTATCCGACGACCGCGGAGCTTGCGGAGCGGTCCGATGATTCGGCTTCGGTTCGATTGATTTCGACCGGATTGCCTTCCTCGTCGACGACTTTCGCGGTGATGCCGGGCAGCGGGGCCATGGCGGCGCCGGGTTTGGCGGGGGTGATGCCGGGCAGCGGGGAGATCATGATGGCGCCGGTTTCGGTCTGCCACCAGGTGTCGACGATGGGTGCGCTGCCCGCGCCGATGACTTCGCGGTACCAGCGCCACGCTTCGGGGTTGATCGGTTCGCCGACCGAGCCGAGCACGCGCAGCGAGGACAGGTCGTGGGCGTCGGGGATCTCGCGGCCCCACTTCATGAAGGTGCGGATCAACGTGGGGGCGGTGTAATAGATTGTGACACCGTACTTTTCGATGATCTGCCAGTGGCGGTGCTCGTCGGGGAAGTTGGGGGTGCCCTCGTAGACGACCTGGGTGGCGCGGTTGGCCAGCGGGCCGTAGACGATGTAGGAGTGCCCGGTGACCCAGCCGATGTCGGCGGTGCACCAGTACACGTCGGCGCCGGGTTTGTGGTCGAACACGTAGTGGTGGGTGTAGGCGACCTGGGTCAGGTAGCCGCCTGAGGTGTGCAGGATGCCCTTGGGCTTCCCGGTGGTGCCCGAGGTGTAGAGGATGTAGAGCGGGTGCTCGGCATCGAACGGCTGGGCCTCGTGCTCGGGACTCGCCTGCGCGACGGTTTCGTGCCACCACAGGTCGCGGCCCTCGGTCCACGGGATCTCGATATTCGTGCGGCGCACCACCAGCACGTGTTCCACGCTGTGCGGCACGTCGCCGTGGGCGTAGAGCGCCTCGTCGACGGCTTCCTTCAGCGGCGCGGCCTTACCGCGGCGCCACTGTCCGTCGGTGGTGATCACCAGGCGGGCCTCGGCGTCGTCGACGCGCTGGCGCAGGGCGCTGGGGGAGAATCCGGCGAAGACCACCGAATGGGTCAGGCCCAGCCGCGCGCAGGCCAGCATCGAGACGATGGCCTCGGGGACCATCGGCATGTAGATCGCGACCCGGTCGCCGGCGACCAGGCCGAGTTCGGTGAAGTAGTTGGCGGCCCGGGAGACCTCGGCCTGCAGCTGGGCGTAGGTGATCGAGCGGGAATCGCCGGGCTCGCCCTCCCAGTGGATGGCGACCTGGTCGCCGTAGCCGTCGGCGACGTGGCGGTCCACGCAGTTGTAGGCGACGTTGAGCTTGCCGCCGGTGAACCAGCGCGCGAACGGCGCGTCGTCCCAGTCCAGCACCCGATCCCACGGCTGATGCCAGTGCAGCCGCTGCGCCTGCTCGGCCCAGAAACCGTCGCGATCCGCCATTGCCCGCTCGTAGATGGACGCATCGGCATTGGCTGCCGCGGCGAATTCGGCGGTAGGCGGGTACACGTCTCGGTGCTCAGCGGTGGTGTCGGTCATCTCGCCTCCATCGGGCCTGTCCATCGGATACGCGTCGGCCGCAGCGTGACCGCGGCCACGATGTGACCCTAACGGACTGTGACCTGCGCCGCGTACCGGTCCCGAACGGTGGGCCCGGGACGCGGACCCCGGTCGGCCCCGTGATGCGCTCGGCTAGCGTGTGGGTCGTGACCGACGTGCTGCAACCCCTGGTCGAGCTGCCCGGTGTCCGCGATGCGGCCGACCGCGCCCGCGACGCGCTCGCCGAAGTCCACCGGCACAAGGCGAACCGGCGGGGCTGGCCGACGACGGCGGCCGAGGCGGCGGTCCGCGCGGCGCGGTCCTCGGCGGCGATCGACGGCGGGGCCACCGAGCTGCCCGCCGACGGCCGGGTCGCCGACCCGATTCTCGCGGGGGCGCTGCGGGTCGGGCAGGCACTCGACGGTGACGCGCTGCGCAATCTGGTCGGTGTGTGGCAGCGGGCGCCGCTGCAGGCGCTGGCTCGTCTGCATCTGCTCGCCGCGGCCGATCTGGTCGACGACGAAATCGGTCTCGGCCGCCCGCGACCCGAACCGGGTGTCGCCGAACGGCTCGATCTGCTGGCTCAGACCGTGCTGACCTCGAATGCGCCGGCCCCCGTGCTGGCCGCGGTGGTGCACGGCGAGTTGATGTCGTTGCGCCCCTTCGGTTCCGCCGACGGCGTCGTGGCGCGGGCGGCGTCCCGGCTGGTGGCCGTCGCGAGCGGCCTGGATCCGCACAGCCTCGGCGTGCCCGAGGTCTTCTGGCTGCGGCGCCGTCAGGCTTACGTCGACGCCGCGGCGAGCTTCGCCGAGGGGACGGCCGAGGGTGTGGGCGGTTGGGTGGTGTTCTGCTGCGGCGCGCTGGAGGACGGTGCCCGCGAGGCGCGATCGATCGCCGACGCGGCGGGATGAGCGCAGGAGATGAACGGGGCGGGACGAGCGCTGATCACAACGAGGGCGAAAAGGGTCCGCACATCGAAGCGGGCGGCGTAGCCGTCGTCGGCCTCACCGCCCGCTAGCACGGACTACCCGGTTACCAAGCGTGCTTGTCGGGTTGTGTTCTGCGGCCTCGGCGATCATCCGAACTCCGCCGGTTCATCCCCGCAACTTGTGCGAGGCCATTGCCGACGTGAATTCGAATTTCGCAGGCCCACAACGCTTCTGCCCTTGTCGCGGCGCGCTCCGCGTGGGTGCCTGGCGTCCGTGCTGGGAAGTGCGGATGGGAGATCGAACCTTCTCTTCCGTTTCGATCTTGGCCTTCCGCCCCTCCGTGCGTCCATTGTTACTCTGTGAGCCCCCTCACATCAAGGGTCGAGAGGACATTACTCATAATCGGCGTGTGGCCCCTCGAATCGTGGTTACATCGATGGGTTGCGCGTCGTTGACCAGCCTCGATGTGCCAGGAGTGCCGCCCTCAGCGGCGCCGGCGCAGCAGCCGGTAACTGAGGGCGCCGGCCAGTACCGCGCTCACCCCGACCACCGCCGTGGCGGCCACCGTCGTGGTCGACGGCGCGGGAATGCGCGACCACAGTGACACCGGATTCGAGAAGGTCAGGATCGGCCATTCCCGGGCCATCGCCTCGCGGCGCAGATTCCGGTCGGGATTGACCGCGGTGGGATGTCCGACTGCCGACAGCATCGGCAGATCGGTGATCGAATCGGAGTAGGCGTAGCAGCGCGAGAGATCGTAGCGTTCGGTCGCGGCCAGTTTCTCGATCGCCTCGACCTTGCCCTCGCCATAGCAGTAGAACTCGACTTCGCCTGTGTACTTACCGTTTTCGACCACCATGCGAGTGGCCGCGGTATGGGTGGCGCCGAGCGCGGCGGCGATCGGGGCGACGATCTCCTCGCCCGACGCCGAGACGATCACGACGTCGTGGCCGCGGATCTTGTGGTCGGCGATCAGATCCGAGGCCTCGGCATAGATCAGCGGATCCACCAGTTCGTGCAGTGTTTCGGCGACGATCGAGCGCACCTGCGACACATCCCAGCCGGCCGTCATCTTCGTCAGGTGTTCGCGCATCCGCTCCATCTGGTCGTGGTCGGCGCCGGAGAGCAGGAACAGGAAGTGCGCGTAACTGGACTCCAGCACGGTGCGCCGATCGATCAGTCCCTGGGCGAAGAACGGCCGGCTGAAGACGAACGCACTCGACTTCGCGATGACCGTCTTGTCCAGATCGAAGAAGGCGGCGATCCGGGGTGCGGACGGCGCATCCCTCGTCTCGTGCGCGCGGTTCGCTGCTGCGTCGTTGCGGTGTCGCGGGTGCCCGGTATCCCCGGCGGCCCGATCGTTCGTAGCTGTTTGGTCGCCCTCGGCCGTCACCGCTCCAGAATAGGGAGCTTTCCCGCCGACGCGGCGTTCAGCCCGGCCACACGCCCCGCTCGACGCCCTGGGAGCCGCCCCGCTCCGGGCGAAACTTCGTCATGCGATGGACTTGCATTGCGGCCGGTTTCTGGGTGTAGTATTGCTGGCACCTGGACATGGTCCAGGCGCGTTCAGCCCGACCCCCCGGGGCTGAACCCCTGTCTCTTATACACA
>NZ_PYHT01000020.1:0-136106 GCF_003023875.1 Nocardia sp. MDA0666 | reverse complement strand
CATACGAGATACTGATCGGTCTCGTGGGCTCGGAGATGTGTATAAGAGACAGGGGCGAGGCGGGCAAGCGGGCTGCGGATGACGATGCGGGGGGCGGGCTCGGGATCGACAATCTCGCGGCGTGGCTCACCACCGTCGTCTCGCGAATCTGCTTGGACCAGTTGCGTTCCCGAGCCGCGCGGCGAGAGGAGCTCGTCGACCCCGCGGACGGATCCGTCGCGCTCGACTTCGCCGGTGCGGGCCCTCGGCCCGTCGTCTTCTCCGAACCGGAAGCCGAAGCGGTACTGGCGGATTCGGTCGGTCGCGCGCTGCTGGTGGTGTTGCGCACGCTGAGCCCGGACGAGCGTGTCGCCTTCGTACTGCACGACATGTTCGCCGTCCCGTTCGACGATATCGCCCCGATCGTAGGCCGCACCGCGGCGACGACGAAGAAGCTGGCCAGTCGCGCCCGCCACCGCGTGCGCGGCGACACCGCTACGCCCGCGGCCGAACTCGCCCGGCATCGCGAGGTGGTCACCGCATTCCTGTCGGCGGCGCGGGCCGGCGACCTCGGCGCCCTGCTCGCGGTCCTCGCACCCGATGTCGTGCGCACCGCGGACCCGGCGATTCTGCCGCCCGGCATCGCGTCCGTCGTGCGGGGTGCGGCGGCGGTGGCCGAGGAAACGGTGCTGCTGCGCAGTCGTTCCCGGGTCGCGGGCCTCGCCCTGGTCGACGGTCGGCTGGGACTGGTCGTGGCACCGCACGGGAAACTGGCGGCGGTCCTGCTGCTCACCGTGCGCGAGGACCGGGTGGCCGCCTACGACGTCGTCGCCGACCCGGTCCGATTGGGCGCCCTGACGATCGCGGTCCCGCCGCCCGCGCGCTGACTGTCTGATCCCGAGGTTCCGGACGATCTCCGGAATAACGACGACGCCGGCCCGTTCGATACGGGCCGGCGTCGTTTCGTCATACGCGCCCAGCGGCGGCGCGGATCAGCGCTCCAGGATGGCGACCACGCCCTGGCCGCCGGCGGCGCAGATGGAGATCAGCGCGCGTCCGGAACCCTTCTCCGCCAACTGCTTCGCGGTCTGGGCGATGATGCGCCCACCGGTCGCGGCGAACGGGTGCCCCGCCGCCAGCGAGGAGCCGTTGACGTTGAGCTTGGTGCGGTCGATCGCCCCGAGGGCGCCGTCCAGGCCCAGCCGCTCCTTGCAGTACTGGTCGGATTCCCACGCCTGCAGGGTGGCCAGCACGACCGAGGCGAACGCCTCGTGGATCTCGTAGTAGTCGAAATCCTGCAGGGTGAGGCCGTTGCGGGCGAGCAGGCGCGGCACCGCGTAGGTCGGCGCCATCAGCAGGCCGTCCGGACCCCAGACGTAGTCGACCGCCGCCACTTCGCTGTCGACCAGGTAGGCCAGCGGCTTCAGGTTGCGCTCGGCGGCCCACTCCTCGCTGCCCAGCAGCACCGCGGAGGCGCCGTCGGTGAGCGGGGTGGAGTTGCCGGCGGTCATGGTGGCATCGCCGAGCTTGTTGCCGAACACCGGCTTGAGGGTGGCCAGCTTCTCCAGCGAGGAGTTCGGGCGCAGGTTGTCGTCGCGGGTCAGGCCCAGGAACGGGGTGACCAGGTCGTCGAAGAAGCCGCGGTCGTAGGCGGCGGCCATGTTCTTGTGCGAGAGGTAGGCCAGCTCGTCCTGCGCCTCGCGGGCGATGCCGAACTCCTTGGCGGTGATCGCGGCGTGGTCACCCATCGACAGCCCGGTGCGGGGCTCGGCGTTGCGCGGGATCTCGATGCCGACCATGCTCGGGCGCAGCCGGCCGACGAGCTTGACGTAATCCTTGTTGTTGCGCGCCCGGTTGGCGTCGAGCATCCATTCGCGCATCGATTCGCTCACACCGATCGGCGCGTCGGAGGTGGTGTCGGTGCCGCCGCCGATACCGGCCTCGATCCGGCCCAGCGCGATGGCGTCGCCGACGGTGACGATCGACTGCAGGCCGGTGCCGCAGGCCAGCTGCAGATCGTGCGCGGGGGTGTAGGGCGACAGTTCGCTGCCCAGCACGCTCTCCCGGACCATGCCGTGCTCGCCGACCCGCTTGAGCACCGCGCCGCCGACGACCATGCCGAGCCGCTCGCCCTGCAGCCCGAATCGGCTGACCAGGCCGTTCAGCGCGGAGGTGAACATGTCCTGGTTGGAAGCGTGGGCGTAACGGCCGTCGGAGCGAGCGAACGGGATGCGGTTACCGCCGAGGACGGCGACGGGCTTGGCCTGCTTGGCCTTGTCGGCCCGGCTGCTCGATGGTGCGGTCTTCGCCGAACGGGCTTTGGTAGTCACTCGAGTCTCCTTTGGGGACGGTCGGCCGGCGGAGCGTGCGGAGCCGGCCAGGGTGGGTAGGCAGGTTTCTTGGGTCCGGAGCCGGGAATGCCGCATGTTGGGGACGAAGTCGGTACCCGGCCGACTGTACTGCTGGCGATTCCGTCGGTTTACATTAAACTTACTCTGGAGTAAGTTAATTGTCGACACCGTACCCCGGAGATGTGGGCTACAACGCGCGGGGTAGTGGGGAAAACGGATACGGCAGACGTCCAGATCGTCCACATACGACACAAGGAGAAGGTAGGAACAGTGGCAGCCAGCAAGAGCAAGGGCGCTCCCAACCTTTACGGTTCGTTCGTCAATTCCGCCCCCGGCGCTTTCCTGGCCGGCAAATTGGGCCTGCCGAAGCCGGAGAAGCTGCGTCGCTACGCCCCGGGCGAGCCGGCGTTGCCGGGCCCCGTCCTGCTCGGCGGTAAGGGCCGCGTGGCCGACGCCGCGCGCACCCTGCTGTCGGACTACACCTTCGTCGACGCCCCCACCCAGGGCGTGAAGGTCGGCGCGCTGGTCTTCGACGCCACCGGCATCGGCACCGTCGAGGAATTGTCGCAGCTGTTCGAGTTCTTCCAGCCGGCCATGCGCTCGATCGCCCCCTCCGGCCGTGTGCTGGTCGTCGGCACCACGCCGGAACTCGCGGGCAGCGTCGACGCGCAGATCGCGCAGCGCGCGCTGGAGGGCTTCTCCCGCAGCGTGGGTAAGGAACTTCTGCGCGGCGCCACCGCCAACCTGGTCTACCTGCACCCGGAGGCCGCCGCGGCCGCCACCGGTCTGGAGTCGACCCTGCGCTTCATCCTGTCCGCCAAGTCGGCGTTCGTCGACGGCCAGGTCTTCCGGGTCGGCAAGGACGACAACGCCGCCGCCGGCATCGACTGGACCAAGCCGCTCGACGGCAAGGTCGCCGTGGTCACCGGCGCCGCCCGCGGTATCGGCGCGACCATCGCCGAGGTGTTCGCGCGCGACGGCGCCACCGTGATTGTCGCCGACATCCCGGCCGCCGGCGAGGCGCTGTCGCAGACCGCCAACAAGGTCGGTGGCACCGCGCTCGCGGTCGACGTCACCGCCGCCGATGCCGCGGACAAGATCGCCGAATTCGCCACCGAACGCTTCGGCGGCGTCGACATCATCGTCCACAACGCCGGCATCACCCGCGACAAGCTGCTCGCGAACATGGACGCCGCGCGCTGGGATGCCGTGCTCAACGTCAATCTCGCCGCGCCGCACCGCATCACCGAGGGCTTGGTGGCCAAGGGTGCGCTGAAGGAGGGCGGCCGGGTGATCGACGTGTCCTCGATCGCCGGTATCGCCGGCAACCGCGGCCAGACCAACTACGGCGCCTCGAAGGCCGGTGTCATCGGCATGGTGAACGCCGAGGCGCCCAAGCTGGCCGAGAAGGGCATCACCATCAACGCCGTCGCCCCCGGTTTCATCGAGACCGCGATGACCGCCGCCATTCCGGTCGGCACCCGCGAGGCGGGCCGGCTGCTCAGCTCGCTGCTGCAGGGCGGGCAGACCGTGGACGTCGCCGAGACCATCGCCTACTTCGCCAGCCCGGCCTCGAATGCGGTGAACGGCAACATCGTTCGCGTCTGCGGCCAGGCCATGATCGGAGCCTGACGTGGCAACCCAGACCATCTCGCTGAACGAGCCGCCCAAGACCGGCAGCCTGTATCTGAAGGCCGCACTGGGTGCCGTTCCGTTGCCGTTGGTGTCGGCGCGCAAGTCCGAGATCCCGGATCGCGCGGTCGAGTGGAACGGCGTCCGCGTCGATCCCGACCACCTCGCGGCCTACTGCCACGCGACCGGGCTGCGCTTCGGCGACTCCCTGCCGCTGACCTATCCGTTCGTGCTCACCTTTCCCGTGGTGATGCAGTTGGTGGTGGCGCGGGACTTCCCGTTCGTCGCCGTCGGTGCGGTGCACGCGGAGAACCTGATCGAGCGCACCCGCGAGATCTCGGTCAGCGAACCGCTCGACATCCGCGCCCACGTGGAGAACCTGCGCGAGCATCCGAAGGGTCTGCTGGTCGACGCCATCAGCGAAATCAGCGTGGGGCGTGAACTGGTGTGGCGGCAGGTCACCACCTTCCTGCACCAGCAGCGCACCTCGCTGTCCGGTGGCCCGAAGGCGGCGCCGAAGCCGGACGAGGTGCCGCCGCCGCCGCTACGCACGCTGAAGGTCGACCAGGCGATGATCCATCGCTACGCGGCCGCCTCCGGCGACCGCAACCCGATCCACATGTCGGCGCTCGGGGCGAAGGCCTTCGGCTTCCCGCGCTCGATCGCCCACGGCATGTGGTCGGCCGCCGCGATCCTCGGCGTCATCGAGGGCCGGGTGCCCGCGAAAACGGCCTACGCGGTGAAATTCGGCAAGCCGATCCTGCTGCCATCCACGGTCAACGTCTACGCCGACCAGACCGCCGAGGGCTGGGATCTGTCGCTGAAACATCCGAAGAAGGGCTACCCTCATCTGACCGCGACGCTGCACTGAGCAGCGAACGGCACACGAACAGCCGCCCACCTTCTCGGCGGCCGCATATCGGATCGCATGGGGGATTCGATATGTGGCGAAGGCGAAAAGGTGGGCGGCTGTTGTCGATCCGGGCCGGTGATAGGCGGCCCGATCAGCAACTGCAGTCGCAGCCGCAGCAATCGCAGTCACAGTCGCCGCAACCGTTGCAACAGCTGCAGCAATCGCCACAGCCCTCGCAGTCGCCGCAGTCGCAGCAATCGCAATCGCAGTCGCACCGCTGCAGCCAGGCATCCCGATGTTCGCCGCTGCACGGCCGCCGATGCCCGGCACAGCAGGCGTACCCGGTGCAGTACACCCCGCAGATGATTCCGACTCCCTGCCAGAAGGTGGGTCGTCGCGGCGGCTCGTGCGGTGGCTCATCCGAGGGTGGATACGGATCGCTCGGCGGTCGATCACCGAACGGCGGCGGGATGTCGTAGGGCTGCACCGTGGCGGCTGCCCACGGCCGAATGTGCCCGGCCGCCACCGGGTAGCCCAGCAACTGTGCCGTCGCGTTGGTATCGGTGCCGTGGGAAAGGGCTGTGCCACTTCGCTTTCCGCAGCCGCAGGCGGATGTCGCGGTGCCGCATGCGACAGCCGCGGTTCGGCCCAGCTTCCGGACGACGCTGCGCAACGGATCGAGCAACAGCCAGCGGACGGTGGGAACGTGCGCGAGCTTCGCTTGGTGCAGGGCACGGCGTATTTCGGCGTCGGACTCACGCAGCAGACCGTGTGCCCCCTCGGCGCTCACTCCGGTGGCGAGCAGCGGATTGAAGCGATTCCGGCGGCGGTCGTCGTCGAGATCCTCGATGGCGTCGGCAAGGTGGGCGATGCGCCCGAAATGCCAACCGACCTCTCGCAGGGCAGTGACGTTCTCCGGGCGGTCCGCCAGAACGGAACTGTGGGCGAAAAGTTCGGCGGCACACGTCTGTGTCGGCTCGGTGAGTGTGGCGAGCAGCTTCAGCGGCGTGGAATCGGCTGTCCGCGAACGGATCCGCACTGTCTGCTCGAGTTCTGCCTGACGGCCGATCGCGGCGATCAGCGGTTCGATGTCCAGGTCGATGTCGGCGGCGTTCGCGCGGGCCGAGGCGAACCAGCGATCGGCTACCTTCCGCATGGGCCGCCGAGCGAGCGGACCCGCGTCGCCGTCGTCGGCGTGGTCGCGAATCTTGGCCGCTCCCAGCAATAGTGACGCGGTCGCCGCCAGCCGCACCCCGGGGGATCCGGCCGCGGCGACCGAGGCGCGTTGCATACCGCGCAGCGCACACGGCCCGGCCGGGGTCCGCGCGGACGCGCCGGTCTGTGCTTCGGTGAGCACATTCAGCACGATCGCGTCGGTATTGGTCGCGGTGCGGGCCAACTGGCCGTGCCCGTCGCGCAGGCCCAGGCACAGTCCGCACATATGCGTGCGCCAATCTGCCGCATCCAGGCCGTATTTCGCCGCGCTGTGCGCGCACGGCGTGAGAAGTCCGAACAATTCCGCCCCGTAGAACCCCGGCCGCATCGGCAATCCGGCCATCTGTGCACTGCGCACTCTGGCAGGTGCCGACAGCGCCGCGCAAGTCGGACCGCGCGTTTCGCCGGTGTCTACTCGGCCTTCTTCTTACCGGCCAGACCGCGCCAGGCCAGATTGTCGAGCAGGTCGACCGCGCTGGCGACATCGACCTCACCGCTGGCGATCCGGTCGGCGATCGCCTCGCCCGCACCGATCACGGCCACCGCGACGATATCGAAATCCGTACCGGGCTCGGCATATTTGGCACTCGACTCGAGCAGTTTCGCGGTCAGTTCGATGATGCGCTCACGACTGTTCGCGATCTCGGAGGCGAACGGCTGCTGCCCGAGGGCCTGCCGGTACAGCACCGACCACGACAGCCGGTTGTTGTCCACATAGGACAGGAATGCCTCGAGCCCGGCCCGCAGCTGCTCGTGCGGGGTGAGCTTGGGGTTGCCGGCCACCGCGACGGCCTCGATGAAGCGTGCGCTCTCGCGCTGAATGCAGGCCCGGAACAGTTCGTCCTTGGAGCCGTAGTACAAATACAGCATCGGCTTGGAGATCTTGGCCTCGGCCGCGATGGCATCCATCGACGTGTCGTGATATCCCTTTCGGGAGAAGACCTCGACGGCGGCGTCCAGCATCTGCTGCTCACGAACCGCCCTGGGAAGCCGCTTCGTTCCGCCTGCCATCCACCACTCCTAGCCCATATCGAAACCCCTATCTTACTCCAAGGTAAGTTTCCGAGGGCAACGAATTGCCACCGATTCGCTGAAGCCGGGCTCAGCAGGGGAGCTGGATGCCTTTGTACTCGGCCACCCGCAGGACCGAATCGTCGACCTGCTTCATGGTCAGTTTCCCGTCGCGAACTTCCTGTTCGAGCCGGTCCAGCACCGAGCTGACGGCGTCGGTGCTGATCCACAGCGCTTCGTCGGCACCGGCCTCCAGGGCGGTGGCGACGGCCTCCTCGATGCCCATCCGCGCCGTGATGGCCGCCATGCCGCTCAGGTCGTCGGTGAAGATCGGGCCGTTGTAGGGCTTGGCGTTGTAGCCGGTGCCCTGGCGCAGCAGTGCCATCGCCTCCGGGCTGATGCTCGCCGGAACGTTGGGCGAGGTCAGACCGGGAACGTCGAGATGACCGACCATCACCGCGGCGCCGGAGTCGATCAGGTTCCGGAACGGCACCAGATCCACCTGCTGCATCTGATCCAGCGGGGGCGTGCGCACCGCGCCGGTGTGGGAATCGCCCGATCCGTGGCCGTGGCCGGGGAAGTGCTTCATCACCGCGCCGACACCGGCATCGTGCATGGCCCGGATGTAGGCGCCGGCGTATTCGGTGACGACCTGCGGATCCTGGGAGTAGGAGCGGTCGCCGATCACCGCGTCGTCGGGCTCGTCGCTGACATCCACGTCGGGCGCGAAGTCGACGGTGATGCCCAGCTTCTTCATGGCCTGCCCGCGGGTGAGGCTCTGTTGGTAGTACTCGTCGGTCGACATGGTCTGCGCGGCGACCCGGGCCGAGGGCGCCTGCCCGATCAGATTCTGCAACCGCGACACCCGGCCGCCTTCTTCGTCGATGGTCACCATGAGCGGCGTGCGCGCGGCGGCCTTCACCTGCTCGAGGCCCTGACCGGACAGCATGGATTGATCGGTCCAGCTGCCGACGAAGATGCCGCCCACCTGTTCCCCGCGCACCACCTGTTCGGCGTCGGCGGTGTTCTTGACGCCCACGGTGAGCAGCTGCGCCAGCTTCTGCCGGGTGGTGAACTGCGCGAGATAGCCTGCGGCGCAGTCCTGCTGGTTACCCGTCGTGGTGTTCGCGGCGGTGCCGCCGGTCGCACTCGTGGTGCCCGGTGCGGCGCTGGGACTGGTCGTGGTAGTGGAGCTGGAGCCACCACCACCTGAGCACCCCGCGAGGGCGACTGCGGCTACTGCGAGAACGATCCCGGCAACGTTGCGCATGGACCGACCGTAGCCGTTCGAGGCGCCGGAACCTACCCGTGGTCACCATCCGCACCCCGGCCCCGGGAACCCAACCCTGTGCGCGCGCCGCCGAGCCTTGCTCCCACCGCCGCGTGCACTGTCTCGGGGGCCGGAAAAACGCCTGCGGCGGCAATACCTCAGTTATCGAATTGTGATATCAGTCATTCAACCATCCGTCGCTCGCGAGCATCTTCGGGACCGTCTCGGACCGAATAAAAGGTCAATAACCAGCTATTTCCAGACGGCAGTAGATATTGAATGCTGACAATTGCCCGCGCTGGGGCGAGTCGATAGCTACAGCTGCGATTGGTAATCTCCCGGTAACCTGACGGTCGGTAGTTGGTTGTCGATGATTCACGGTCCGGTCCTGCCCTGTTGAAGGCTGGGATCGCTATCGATTGCATTCGGCTATTGATTCACTACCGATAACGGCGGAAATCTTCCGCTCCATCAACGAACCGATAGCGGAGGGCTGAGGCAATATGCGTATCAGCGCAATCGCGCGCGGCGCGGGATTGATTCTCGCGGTGGTCGTCGGGGTGGGTGCGCTCGGCGCGGCCCCGGCCGTCGCAGCATCCGATCTCGACCGGTACCTCGACCTGCCTCTGGTCAATCGCGATGCCGCCCGGTCGCCCGGTGGCGTGAACCCGGAATTGCCCTACGACCACGCCGAACTGGGCCGCCTGCTCGACGAGGCCCGCGCCGAGGGTGTGGCGCCGGCCCGGTACGCCGCACTGCTGTACCAGTACTGGCTCGTGGACGCGACCGAGAAGGCCGGTATCGATCTGCGCCGCTGGGATCCGCGCACCGGCGTCGAGGCCAACCGCGACAATCTGATCAAGTCCTATCGCTACTACGAGAATCTGCAACTCGGCCACCGCGAATTGCGGTGGGCCGGAATGGGCGGCCAGGTCGGCTCCGACTTCGGCGGCGGACTCGTCGACGCCGAACTGATGGGCAACCTCTACGACCTGCCCGGTATCGCCGACGCCGCGCGCACCGTGCTCGGCGCCGTGCAGCGGACGGCCGGCCCGCAGGCGGTCGCGATGCTGCCGGACGGGCTGCGCGCGCTGGCCGACGCGGCGCCGACCATCACCCCCGAGGACCTGCAGTGGATTCTGGGCATGATCCTGGTGATGCAGAAGAACATCTTCTCCGACCTGATGCCGATGCACGACGCCTACGTCACCGGTGGCCTCGCCGCGCTGGCGGAATTCGAGCGGGCCGGACTGTTCGGCGCCGACATCATGGACGCCTGGCGCGATGTGGCCTCGGGCGCGCACGATCGGATCGCCGCCGGCAATGCGGTCCTGCTGCGCCGGGAACAGCAGTGGGCGATCGGCGCGCAGTGGGACCAGGTGCGCAACTACAAGGGGCCGGTCGGTGCGGCGATCACCTACCTCAGCGGCGCCGCCGGTTCGCCGTCGGTGGCCGGTGTCGTGCCGCCGCGCGAATTCCGGTCCGTACGTGTGCCTTTCACCGGCGCCGACGGACGCCCGATGATTCTCGGCCTGCCGCTGCCGAGCTGGAACTGGTCGGTCCTCGACGACCGCTGGGACTACATCACCACCGAACTGCTGCCCAAATACACGTGGCAGGTCGAAAACAACTGGCCCGCACTGGAAGCCACGCTGCGAACCCCGTACGAGGTGCAACTGGAATCCCATCGGCCGCTGCTGAACATCCCGCAGCTGCTGAGTTCGGCGGCACAGGAAATGACGGTCACGCCGGCGGATCCGGTGCAGGCGTCCGGCGGAACACAGGAGGGCCGATGAGGAAGTACACATTGGCGGCGATGACCACCCTCGCGGTGGTCTGTGCCGCGGCGGGCGCCGGAGTATCCGGAACCGCTGCCGCGGAACCCGTTCCGCCGCAGACGCCCACCCTGAACGAGGTCTTCAACGGATTCGTCGTCGGCTCGCTGCAAGGCGCGTCCCCGGCGAGCCCGCAGGAGGCGTTCCAGGCGTTGCGGGCCGACGACCCGTTCTATCGGGAACCACCGCTGACCGGTGCGGAGAAACCCGGCACGGTGGTGAAGGCGAAAAGGGTCGATGTGCTGTTCACGGGCGTGAAGCCGGCGAATCTCGACGCCTGGAAGCTGATGTACGTCACCACCGAACGCGACGGCATCACGCCCGCGATCAGCACCGGGATCCTGATGATTCCGCGAGACGGCAAGCCCGCGAACGAGAAGCACGTCGTCTCCTACCAGGAGGCCAACGACAGCGTCGGCTGGAACTGCCATCCCAGTACCCAGTGGACCGGCGGCGATCCGCTGGACGGCGCGTCCTGGTCGGCGCTGGGCCCGCTGGCGTTGATGTTCGGTAAGGGCTACGCGGTGATGATCTCCGACGTCGGCAACGACGCCGACCGGTCCCCGCACGGTGTTTTCGCCGGTAAGTACGCCGCGCACACCCAGCTCGACGGTACTCGGGCGGCGCTGAATTTCGATGCGGCCGGGCTGAATCCGCAGGCTCAGGTCGCGCTGTTCGGGATCGCCGGCGGTGGTGTCGGTGCCGGCTTCTCGGCCGAACTGCAACCGTCCTACGCGCCGGAGCTGAACGTGAAATCCACTGTGCTGCAAGGCATGGTGGTCGATCAGCGCAACTTCATGCGGGTCGCCGACGGTTCGGTGGGTTCGGGCTTCGCGTTCGCCACCCTGCTCGGGTTGGAGCCGAAATATCCTGAGATGCAACTCGATTCGAAACTGAATCCGGCCGGGCAGGCGGTGGCGAAGGTCTTCCGCGGTCAATGTCAGGACGCCTACTTCAGCATGCCGTTCGTCCCCTTGCGAACGATGTTCGACTCGGGGCTGAATCCCGCCGACGAACCGGCGTTCCAGCCGGTGTTCGACGACAACCGGCTCGGCCGCTCCGGCGCGCCGACGTCCAAGGTGCTGATCACATCATGCGCGAAGGACGATTCGCCGATGTCGCTGGTCCCCGCGGCCGACTCGCGCGAGCTCGCCGACAGCTACCGGGCGCAGGGCACCGACGTCACCTACCAGCCCACGGACTGTTCGATGGTCACGATGCTCACCGACCTGTACGGCTGGGGTACGGATCTGTTCGGCATGCAGACCATCGACTGGATGGACCGGCAATTCGACTGAGTGGAGGCATCATGGCATTCCTCTGGGGACTGGGCTATCTGCTCACCTTCGGACCGCTGGCCGCGCTGGACATGGTCGGCCGCGCCGTCCAGAGCCTGAGCTGAGCGAGGCACGATGCGAGAAAGGCCCCTACCGCCGATGCGGTAGGGGCCTTCGTTCCGGTTCGGCGTGCGCCGCGGCCTACTTGCCCGGCAGCTCGTTGTGCCCGCCGAAGGCCTTGCGCATGGCCGAGAGCACCTTGTCCGCGTAGAGCGCCTCACCGCGCGAGGAGAAGCGCTCGTACAGCGCGGTCGAGAGCACCGGGGCCGGCACGCCCTCGTCGATCGCGGCGTGGATGGTCCAGCGGCCCTCGCCCGAATCCGACACCCGCCCACCGAAGCTGGTCAGGTCGGGATCGGCGTGCAGGGCGGCCGCGGTCAGGTCCAGCAGCCAGGACGCGACCACCGAACCGCGTCGCCACACCTCGGTGACCTCCGGCACGTTGATGTCGAACTGGTAGTACTCGGGGTTTTCCAGCGGGGACACCTCGGCCGAATGCGCGTCGTCGAGCTCCTTGCCGATATTGGCCTTGTGCAGGATGTTCAGGCCTTCGGCGTAGGCCGCCATCGCGCCGTATTCGATGCCGTTGTGCACCATCTTCACGAAGTGCCCGGCACCGGCGGGGCCGCAGTGCAGGTAGCCCTGCTCGGCGGGGGAGGGCTCACCGGTGCGACCGGGGGTGCGCTCGGCGGCGTCGACACCCGGGGCGATCGACCGGAACAGCGGTTCCAGGTGGCCGACCTGCTCGGCCTCGCCGCCGATCATCAGGCAGTAGCCGCGGTCCAGACCCCACACGCCGCCGGAGGTGCCGATGTCGAGGTAGTGGATCCCCTTGGGTGCCAGCGCCGCGGCCCGCTTGATGTCCTCGTGGTAGCGGCTGTTGCCGCCGTCGATGATGATGTCGCCCGGCTCCAGCAGGTCGGCGACCTGGTCGATGACCGCGCCGGTCGCGCCGGCCGGAATCATCACCCAGACCACGCGCGGCTTCTCGAGCAGCGCGACGAACGCCGCGTAGTCGGTCGCACCCTGGAAGCTGTCGCCCAGTTCGTCGGTGAATTCCTTGATCTGGTCCTCGTGCCGGGAGTAGCCGACCGCGGTGTGCCCGTCCTTGACGATGCGCCGCACGATATTGGCACCCATTCGGCCGAGCCCGATCATTCCCAGCTGCATACTCTTCTCCTCGAGTCGTCCGAGCTTCGGCAGGTCCGAGCTCTGCTTGCTGCTGCACCGCGGCGTGAGATCAGCGCCCCGCACCGCAATCGCCCTCGATTGTCCCCGGTGCCCCGATCGAGAATTTCTCCGGTGTCGAAACGAATCGTGTAACGCCCCGGGCTCGGCCCCGATAATCAGATCGGCTCCGTGCAGTTGCCAGACCCCCGACCCGGCAACCGCACGGAGCCGTCTTCGTATCCTCCGGGCTTCCGCCCGTCGACAACTCCGGCTCTTGCCCGCCTACAGCGGCGTGCGCATGAGCACGACGTTGTACTGGTTGTGCATGGTCAGCAGGAAGTACAGGTCGCTGCCGGTCTGATACGGGTAGATCATCGGCGCGTACATGGTCGGCAGATCACGCACATCGACCAGCACGCGCGGCGCACTCCACGGACCCTCCGGGTTCGGCGCGGTCCGCATGACCACGGAATCGAAGGGGTCGGTGGTCAGCATCACGTATTGGCCCAGATGCGCGTTCCACTGCACCGACAGCTCGCCCACACCACCGACGATCGGCTTGGCGGCATTGGCGTCCTTCGGCTTCCACGCGCCGCCGTCCCAGTACTCGTAGGCGTCGATGTTGGCGATATCGGCTTCCTTGACCCGGGCGATGAATCCGGGCTGGTTGCGGCCCGCCGGGGTCCCGTACTTGTAGACGTAGCCGCCGGCCTTCAGGAAGGCGTTCTGCTGGAAGCTCTGGAAGCCGTTCTCGTTGCCGCGGCGGGTGGTCGGCAGCTGCGCCCAGGTCTGGCCGTCGTCACCGGAGACGGCCATCGTGGAGAAGTTGGTGTCCCAGTGCCCGTCCGGGCCCCATTCCCGCACCGACATCATCGACATGTACTGCACACCGTTGACCGAGATGCCCGCGGTCGGGATGAAACTGATCTCGATACCCGGAATCTTCGGGCTGGGCAGCGGATTGTCCACGAAGCTCGTGTAGTTCAGGCCCGCCGACGGGTCCGCACCGGCCGGGCTGCGGAACAGCACGTTCGAGCGCCACGCCCAGATGCTGCCGGCCAGGACGTTCGGCACGCCGAGTCCGGCGGTGTCGCCGTAGGCGGTGATCATCTGCCCGCGCCCGTCGTCCCACATGATGCCGAGGTCGGTGCCCAGCACGTTCTGGTTCTGGGTCCGGTTCGGCGAGGCCATCCCGGTGGCCTGGTAGACCGCCTGCGTCGGGCCCGGCAGCTGCGGCAATCCGTTGATGCCGTTCAGCCCCGGAATCGGATTGATGTTGTTCGGGTCGGCTCCGGCCGGCGATGCCGTCAGGCCCAGCAGCGCGACCGCCGCGCAAGCTCCGGCCAGGGCGGACAGTCGTCTCATATTCCGAATTTCCTTCCATGAGTCGCGCCGTGGGTATTGTGCCTGCCCTCGGCCGACGGCGTGCGGTATGCCGACGAAACTCTCGTCACATTTATAACCCGGGACGACAGCGGCCCCGCCTCCCGAATGCGAGAGGCGGGGCCGCTGTGTTCACGTGGTGGTCGAGAAGGCGATCAGAAGGCCGCTTCGTCGAGCTCCATCACGTCGTTGTCCAGGTTGGACAGCACGGTGCGAGTGGCGGTCAGCTCCGGCAGGACGTTGCGGGCGAAGAACTGCGCGACCGCGACCTTGCCGGTGTAGAAGGCCTCGTCGGAGCCGGTGGCACCGTTGTCGAGTGCCTTGATGGCGATCTCGGCCTGACGCAGCAACTGCCAGCCGATCAGCAGGTCGCCGACCGCCATCAGGAAGCGGACCGAACCCAGGCCGACCTTGTACAGCTCCTTGGCGTCCTCCTGCGCACCCATCAGGTGACCGGTCAGGGTGGCGGCCATGGCCTGCACATCCTCGAGCGCGGTGGCCAGCAGCTTGCGCTCGCCCTTCAGGCGGCCGTTGCCGGCCTCGGACTCGATGAACTTCTGCACCTGTCCGGCCACGTGAGCCAGCGCCACGCCGCGGTCGCGAGCGATCTTGCGGAAGAAGAAGTCCTGCGCCTGGATGGCGGTGGTGCCCTCGTACAGCGAGTCGATCTTCGCGTCGCGGATGTACTGCTCGATCGGGTAGTCCTGCAGGAAGCCGGAGCCACCGAAGGTCTGCAGCGAATCGGTCAGGTACTGGTAGGCCCGCTCCGAGCCGACACCCTTGACGATCGGCAGCAGCAGGTCGTTGACGCGGAACGCGAGGTCCTTGTCGGCGCCCGAGACGAGCTGAGCGATGTCCTCGTTCTGGTGCGCGGCGGTGTAGAGGTAGATGGCGCGCAGGCCCTCGGCGTAGGCCTTCTGCGTCATCAGCGAGCGGCGCACGTCCGGGTGGTGGGTGATGGTGACGCGCGGCGCGGTCTTGTCGGTCATCTGGGTCAGATCCGCACCCTGCACCCGCTGCTTGGCGTAGTCCAGCGCGTTCAGGTAACCGGTCGACAGGGTTGCGATGGCCTTGGTGCCCACCATCATTCGCGCGTTCTCGATCACGTCGAACATCTGCGCGATGCCGTTGTGGACCTCGCCGACCAGCCAGCCCTTGGCGGGCACGCCGTGGCCGCCGAAGGTGACCTCACAGGTGGCCGAGACCTTCAGGCCCATCTTGTGCTCGACGTTGGTGACGAACACGCCGTTGCGCTCACGCAGGGTCTGGGTCTCGAAGTCGAAGTGGAACTTCGGCACGAAGAACAGCGACAGGCCCTTGGTGCCCGGGCCGGCGCCCTCGGGGCGGGCCAGCACCAGGTGGAAGATGTTCTCGAACATGTCGTCGGAGTCACCGGAGGTGATGAACCGCTTGACACCCTCGATGTGCCAGGAGCCGTCCTCCTGCTGGATGGCCTTGGTGCGGCCGGCGCCGACGTCGGAACCCGCGTCGGGCTCGGTCAGCACCATGGTGGCGCCCCAGTTGCGCTCGACGGCGATCTCGGCCCACTTCTTCTGCTCGTCGGTGGCGTTGTTCCAGAAGATCTGGCCGAACGGACCACCGGCGGCGTACATCGCGACGGCCGGGTTGGAGCCCAGGATCATCTCGTTGAGGGCCCAGACCACCGAACGCGGCGCGGGCAGGCCGCCCAGCTCCTCGTTCAGGCCGACCTTGTTCCAGCCGGCCTCTTCGTAGGCCTTGAAGGACTTCTTGAACGACTCCGGAATGGAGACGCTGTGGGTGGTGGGGTCGAACACCGGCGGGTTGCGGTCCGCGTCGGCGAAGGACTCGGCGACCGGGCCCTCGGCCAGGCGGCGTACCTCGTCGATGATGTTCTTGACCGTGTCGGTGTCCAGGTCACCGTAGGCGCCGGAATCCAGCACCGAGCCGATGCCCAGCACCTCGAAGAGGTTGAACTCCAGGTCGCGGACGTTGCTCTTGTAATGGCCCATCTCTGTTACTCACTCTCCGTTGAGTTGGTGCGGGTCGGTGTGTGCCGTTCCCGCCCATGTGTCTCCACACCGGGTAGTCGAACGGAATGTCCGCCTTCTACTCGCGGGTAACTTACACCGTATATTACCGATGAGTAATGGGCTTGGAAAGCGCTGACCGGGCGATGTGACGAGATGAACACCCGGGCCCCGGCTCACCGCAATCACCCGCCGCGGGTGAGGTGCCCGCGGGCAGGCGCGGGCAGGGTTTCGGCAGGGTAGTTCACCTGCGCCGAAGGAGGCCGCTGTGCCGGATTCGAAGCCGAACATCCTGGTGATCTGGGGCGACGACATCGGGATCACCAATCTCAGCTGCTACAGCGACGGTCTGATGGGCTATCGCACGCCCAACATCGACCGGCTCGCCGAGGAGGGCATGCGGTTCACCGACTCCTACGGCGAACAGAGCTGTACGGCCGGGCGGGCCTCCTTCATCACCGGGCAGAGTGTCTACCGCACCGGCATGAGCAAGGTCGGGATGCCGGGCGCCGGCATCGGTCTGTCCCCGGACGACCCGACCATCGCCGAACTGCTGAAACCGCTCGGCTACGCGACCGGGCAGTTCGGCAAGAACCACCTCGGCGACCTCAACGAGTTCCTGCCGACGGTCCGCGGCTTCGACGAATTCTTCGGCAACCTCTACCACCTGAACGCGGAGGAGGAACCCGAACTGCCGGACTATCCGCACAAGGACACCTATCCGCGGCTCTACGACCTGCAACGCCCGCGCGGGGTGCTGCACTCGTGGGCGACCGACGCGGACGACCCCACCGAGGATCCGCGCTTCGGGCGCGTCGGCAAACAGCGCATCGAGGACACCGGCCCGCTGACCAAGAAGCGGATGGAGACGATCGACGACGATGTAGCCGAGGCCTGCGTCGATTTCCTCACGCGCCAGCAGCGGGCGGGCACGCCGTTCTTCGTCTGGCTGAACTTCACCCATATGCATCTGCGCACCCATACCAAGCCGGAAAGCGTTGGGCAGGCGGGTCTTTGGCAGTCGCCATACCACGACACGATGATCGACCACGACCGCAACGTGGGCAGGGTGCTCGATGCCCTCGACGAGCTGGGCCTGGCCGACAACACCATCGTCGTCTACAGCACCGACAACGGTCCGCATGCCAACTCCTGGCCGGACGGCGCGACCACCCCGTTCCGTAGCGAGAAGGACACCAACTGGGAGGGCGCGTTCCGCGTGCCTCAGGTGATCCGCTGGCCCGGCCACATCGCCGCGCGGTCGATATCCAACGACATCGTGCAGCATCACGATTGGCTTCCGACGCTGCTGGCCGCAGCTGGCGAAGCCGACATCGTCGACAAGCTGAAACAGGGACATTCGGTGGGGGACAAGACTTTCAAGGTCCACATCGACGGCTACAATCTGTTGCCCTACCTCACCGGCGCCGCCGAGCACAGCCCACGGCGCGGCATGGTCTATTTCTCCGACGACTGCGATGTACTCGGAATCCGTTTCGAGAATTGGAAGATCGTGTTCATGGAGCAGCGCAAGGAAGGCACGCTCGGAATCTGGGCCGAACCGTTCACGCCGCTGCGGGTGCCGAAGTTGTTCAACCTGCGCACCGATCCGTTCGAGCGGGCCGATGTCACCTCCAACACCTATTGGGACTGGTTCATCGACCACGACTACATCGCCTTTTACGGGACGGCCATCTGCACGGCGTTCCTGGAGACGTTCAAGGAATTCCCGCCGCGACAGGAACCGGCGTCGTTCACGATCGATCACGCCGTCGCCAAACTGCACGACTTCCTCGCCCGGGACTGACGATGGCGGTGTCGCTGGAGTCCTGGAACGACGGGGAAACCACCTCCGCCATAGTCGATTTCGTCGCTCGCGTCACCGATCGCGACGGAATCGGATATGTCGAACCGTCCGCCCGGATCGCGGTATTCGACAACGACGGCACCCTGTGGTGTGAGAAACCGATGCCGATCCAGCTCGATTTCACCATCCGGCGACTGGCCGAAATGGCGGAGCGGGAACCGGAATTGCGCACGCAACAGCCGTGGCGGGCGGCCTACGAGCAGGACCTGCAGTGGCTCGGTGCGGCGATGGTCAAGCACTATCACGGTGACGACGACGATCTGAAGTTGTTGATGGGCGCGGTGACTCGCGCCTTCGGTGAGATCACCGTCGAGGACTACGACGCACGGGTGGCGGCATTCTTCGCCGACGCCGCCCACCCGACTCTCGGCCGCCCGTACCACGGCTGTGGTTTCGCGCCGATGGTCGAATTGCTGTGGTATCTGCGCGACAACGGATTCACCACCTACATCGCCTCCGGCGGCGACCGGGATTTCATGCGCCCGGTCGCGGGTGATCTCTACGGGGTGCCACCGGAACGAGTGATCGGCAGTGCGCTCGGGCTGACCTATCGCGAACAGGAAGGCCGCAGCGACCTGCTCTACAAATCCGCGATGGACTTCTTCGACGACGGACCGGAGAAACCGATCCGAATCTGGAGCCGGATCGGCCGCCGGCCCATTCTGTCGGTCGGCAATTCCAACGGCGATCTGCCCATGCTGTCGTTCTCCGAACTCGCGGGCGCGCCGTCGCTGCGCATGCTCATCCTGCACGACGACGCCGATCGCGAATTCGACTACGTCGCCGGCGCCGAGGATGCCCTCGCGCACGCGCGTCGCACCGACTGGACGGTGGTCAGCATGAAGAATGACTGGGCGCAGATCTTCACACCCGATTCGTAGGAACGGCCCGTGACTGTGAATATGTCGATCGCCACCGACGTACGGCAGATACCCGCACAGACCTTCACCATGGGTTCCGACCGTCACTATCCGGAGGAGCGGCCCGCCCACCGGGTGGCCGTGGACGCCTTCGCCATCGAGACTCGGCAGGTCACCAACGCCCGGTACGAACGGTTCGTCGCCGAAACCGGATACCGCACCGTCGCCGAACGTCCGCTCGATCCCGCCGACTTCCCGGGGGCGCCGGTCGGGAACCTGCAACCCGGCTCGATGGTGTTCACCGGGACCTCCGGCCCGGTCGACCTACGGCATCTGAACCTGTGGTGGCGCTGGACGCCCGGCGCCTCGTGGCGGCATCCCGAGGGGCCCGGGTCGTCGATCGCCGACCGGCCCGACCACCCGGTGGTCCATATCGCGCACGAGGACGCGGCCGCCTACGCGATATGGCAGGGGCGGGCGCTGCCGACCGAGGCGCAGTGGGAAGCCGCGGCCCGCGGCGGTGTGGACGGCGCCGAATTCACCTGGGGTGAGGAGGGCGAAGCGGGCGATGTGCGACTGGCCAACTATTGGCACGGCGCATTCCCGTGGCGCCCGGACCCCGGTTACGGTCGCACCGCTGCCGTCGGTTCGTATCCGCCCAACCCCTATGGCCTGTTCGATATGGCCGGCAACGTGTGGGAATGGACCGACGACTGGTACGCCGAACGCCATCCGGGCGGCGGCGGATGTTGCGTTCCGCGCAATCCGCGCGGTGGGGACCAGGAACGGAGTTTCGATCCGCGCCAGCCGCAGTTCCGGGTGCCGCGCAAGGTGATCAAGGGCGGTTCGTTCCTCTGCGCCGACAGCTACTGCCGCCGGTACCGGCCCGCGGCACGACGCCCGCAGATGATCGACACCGGCATGAGCCATATCGGCTTCCGGTGCGTGGTCGCGGCGAGCTGAACGGCGCTTACCGTGGACCACGTGCGCATCGAGACGACTGCGGGGGATGCCGAGGTGGAGATCGAGCGGGGTACCGGCGATCGTTTTCTGCTGCTGCTCACCCACGGTTCCGGCGGCGGGGTGGAGGCCGGGGATCTGCTGGCCGTCCGCGATCGCGCGGTGGCGCTGGGCGGGGTGGTCGCGCGGGTGGTCCAGCCGTATCGCGTCGCCGGCCGGCGGGCGCCGGGATCGGCGACCGTGCAGGACGCGGCCTGGCTCGAGATCGTCGCCGCCCTGCGGGACCGGGTACCCGGCGTACCGCTGATCCAGGGTGGTCGCAGCAACGGCGCCCGGGTCGCCTGCCGGACGGCGGTGGAAGCCGACGCGAAAGGCGTACTGGCCCTGTCTTTCCCACTGCACCCGCCCGGCAAGCCGGAGAAGACGCGGCGTGACGAACTGGTGGCAGCGTCCGCGCACGTCGATGTGGTGGTGATCAACGGCGAGCGCGATCCCTTCGGCATTCCGGATCCCTCCGATGCCGCCGAGGTGAAAGTCGTTCCTCGCCAGCCGCATTCCTTCCGCGCCGGATTCGATCTGATCGCGCAGACGGTGGAACCGTGGCTGCGCCGGTGGGCAACGCTGGATTGAGCGGAGCCGAAAATCTCTGCGGACCACGAAATCTCAGGTCCCAGCTCCGGGAATACCCCGATGTCTTGCCGGGATCGGGGAGGTAATTTCGACTGCGGTCGGGATTTCGAGAGGAGAGTGATCCATGATCGCAGGCCCGATTCGTGCCGCTCGCCGTCCCGTGGCCGGTGTCGCACTGGCTGTCCTCGCCGCGACCGGTATCGCCGTCGCCGGGGCGGGGGCGGCCGAGGCGAGCGTTCCGTGTGGCGCGGCCCCGCCGTGCACTGCCGACGGCTTCGGCTCCGACGGGTTCAACGCCCAGGGTGTCGACCGGTTCGGCCGCGATCGCTCGGGCTTCGACCGATCCGGATACGACTCGTTCGGCCGCGACCGCTCGGGCTTCGACCGGTTCGGCCGCGACCGCTCCGGCTACGACTCGTTCGGCTACGACCGGTTCGGTTACGACCGTAACGGCTATGACCGGTACGGATACGACCAATTCGGCCGGGACCGATTCGATCACCCCCGGGCGGATCCGCCCGCACAGTCCCACGGACCGGCGCCGCTACCCACCGGCAGCGCCGGACTGTGAGGCGTCGCCACCCCGGATCACGCGTCCGGGGTGGCCGTCGCTTGCTCCTCCAGATCGGGCACGGTCGCGGTGGCGACCACGAGGGCGTCGATGGCGTCGCGCCCCTCGGTCTCGCGGATCATCCGCTGCGCGGTGTCGACCCGGATATGTTCTGCCGCAGCGAGATCCGCCACCACATCGTCGGGAGTGAACAGGATCGCCGGATCCTGCGGTCCGCCGTAACCGTCGGCGATATTGGTGGTGTCGTGGCCGAGAACGAGAAGGGTGCCACCCGGGCTCAGCCGCTCGGCCGCCGAGAGCAGCAGGGTGCGCCGCTGTTCGGCCGGCAGGTGGATGTAGACGGCGAGAATCAGTTCGAACGGGCCGTCGATCCCGGCTCCGGCCAGATCGGTGACGTCCGCGCATTCCCAGTCGATCCGGCTGCGCACCGACCGCGACAGCCGCGAGGCGACCGTGCGCCCCTTGTCGATGCCGACCTGGGAGAAATCGACCGCCCGCACCTGCCAGCCGTGCGTGGCCAGCCACAGCGCGTGCCGCCCCTCGCCGCACGCCAGATCCAGGGCACGCGGCAATTCCGGTGGCTCTTCCCCGGGCGCGTCGGGCACCAGGTGGACGCGGCGCTCCAATCCGAAGATGTGCTCGACGACCGTCGCGTTCGGCGGTGCGCCCCACACCAACTCGCTCTGCGCATAGCGCTCGTCCCACTCGGCGGCGTCCATGGGGCGAGTCTAGCCAGCGACAGCGCGACGCCCGGCCGAGCGGAACCCGGCCGGGCGTGGGCTGTTCGAGGCGAACTACAGCGTCGTGCGCATCAGGACGACGTTGTACTGGCTGTGCACCGTGGTGAGGAAATACAGCTCCCGCCCGGTCTGGTACGGGAAGATCGAGGGGGCGTACGCGGTCGGCAATTCGCGCGTATCGATCAGCACCTCGGGTGGACTCCACGGCCCCTCCGGGGAAGACGCCCGGCTCATCACCACCGAATTCCACGGATCGGTGGTCAGCATGACGAATTGCCCGAGGTAGTCGTTCCACATCACCGACATCTCGGCTACCCCGCCGGTGATCGGGCGGGCGGCGTTCACATCGTTCTTGCGCCAGGCGCCGCCGTCCCAGTACTCGTATTCGGCGAGATTCTGGATGTCGTTCTCCCGTACGCGCGCGACGTAGG
The DNA here is from genome assembly GCF_003023875.1 of Nocardia sp. MDA0666. NCBI lineage: Bacteria > Bacillati > Actinomycetota > Actinomycetes > Mycobacteriales > Nocardiaceae > Nocardia > Nocardia sp. MDA0666. The sequence continues at coordinate 114,002 of NZ_PYHT01000020.1, read as the reverse complement.
CGAAGTGATTGCGGCCCGAGGGCGTGCCGTATTCGTACACCCAGCCGCCGCTCTTCACGAAGGCGTTCATCTGGAAGTTGGCATTGCCGCCCTCGTTGGGCCGGCGGGTGAAATCGAGGTCGGCCCAGGTTTCCCCGTTGTCGGCGGAAGCCGCCAGGCCCGAGTAGTTGGTGGTCCACTGGCCGACGTCGTCCCAGCTCTTCACTGACATCAGGCTCATGTACTGCACCCCGTTCACCGAGATACCCGCGGTCGGGATGCGGCTGATCTCGATGAACGGAATCTTGGGGCTGGGAATGAGATCCCGCGCCTGGCCGAACACGTCGCGCACGGCGCTGTCGAAATAGATGCCGCCCGAGGGGTCCTGGGTGTGACTGCGCACCAGGATATTGCTGCGCCACGCCCAGAAACTGCCCGCCAGCAGATTCGGCAGCCCCACGCCGGCGGTATCGCCGAAGGCGGTGAGCATCTCGCCGCGGCCGTTGTCCCACATGATTCCCAGGTCGGTGCCGAGGACGTTGTAGTTCTCGGTGGCGTTCGGGCTGGCCATTCCGGTGACCTGGAATATCGCTCGCGAACGGCCGACCAGGTTCGGTAATCCGGTGGTGCCGTTGAGAACAGGAATCGGATTGATGGCATTGGGGTTGGCGGCCGCGGGCGCGGTCACGGTCAGAAGTACGGCCGAGGCGCCCGCTATCGCGGACAGCAGGACGGATACGGTCTTGGACAAATGCAGCCCTTCCCGTTCTCGCCGATGCGCCCCCGTTCACCGGCTTCGCTGGCAAAGTGTGAAAATGCTAACAGCGAATCGCAGGTAAATGGGTTTCCCGCTCGCACTTTCGGGTAATTCCCGTGTCGGCGGTGTGTCCCTTTGTCGGATCTACCGACGGCCGAGCGCCTGCCGGACCAGAAGTGGTATCTGGGTCGCCCGTTCGATTCCGAGGGTGCGGCGGGTGCCCGCATGCCAGGTGCGCTCGAACAATTGTTTGGCGGCGGCGACGGCGGGTGCCGGGCGCGCCGCGATGCGATCGGCCAATTTCTCGGCATCGGCGCGCGGATCCTCGCTGACCTCGGTGATCAATCCGATGCGGGCGGCATAGGCGGCGTCGACGGGGTCGGCGGTCATGGTCAGCAGCAGCGCCTTGTCCACGCCGATCAGGCGCGACAACGTGACCGCGCCCGACATATCCGGGATCAGGCCGTGGGCGACTTCCATCACGGCGAAATCGGAATCCGGTGTGGCGAAACGGATATCGGCGGCCAACGCCAATTGCAGTCCACCGCCGAAACAATGGCCGTGCACCGCCGCGATCACCGGCTGCGGCAGTCGCCGCCACGCCCAGCACGCCTCCTGAAAGGCATTGGTGCCCAGCCACGGTAGCGGCAGGAAATTGCGCACGATACTCAGCGGGTCGCCGGTCGCCTTCGCGATATCCAGACCACTGGAGAAACTGGGCCCGTTGCCGGCGAGGATGACGGAGCGAATCTCGTCGCGTTTTCCGATCACCCGCGCCACCCGCACGAGATCGTTCAACATGTCGATGGTGAGCCCGTTGTGTTTGTCGGGCCGGTCGAGTTCGACGTAGGCACGATCACCGTCGAAGGTCAGGGATACGTCGCTCATCGCTCACTCCGTGCTGATCGGGTCGGCCTCCCGTGGTTACCCGTGGGTAGGCATCTGCTCGAGGATTATCTTCGCGCAACCGGCCGGGTCGTCGTAGAACGGGGTGTGGCCGCTGCCCGGCAGGGTGACGTGCCGGGCCTGGGGAAGCCACTGCCGCGCCCGCCGGCTCTGCGTCCGATAGGTGAGCAGAATGTCGCGGTTGCCCCAGGCGATCGTGACCGGAACGCGGGCGAGGCGCCCACCGTCGCGCAGCCGCGCGTGATCGAAAGAGGCCAGGGCCGAACGGAATCCGGGGGCGCCGAGGACGCCGTCCACGGTCGCCACCGCGGTCCGGGTGTCCAGCGCCCACGGCCGGCCGAACACGATGCTCAGGAAGGCGGTCCGCCCGGCCGGCGTGCCGAGGATGGCCGGCAGTTGCTTGCGCAGCCCCCGGCCCAGGGTGGCCGCGCGGGCGAGCGCCTGCTGACACCAGATGCGCCCGGCGTCGGACCAGAAGCCGATCGGTGAATACGCCGTCACCGAACTTGCCACCCCGCGGGCCCCGAGGTTCAGCGCGATCAGGCCGCCCATGGAGTTGCCGGCGAGGTGGGGACGTTCCAGGCCCTGTTCGGTGAGGAATGCGTGCAGGGCGTCGGTGAGGGTGTCGACCGTGGTGTGCGGTAGCGGGTCGGACCCGCCGAAACCGGGAAGGTCGACCGCGATCACGTCGAAATGGGCCGCCAGCGTGTCGATGACCGGTTCCCACACCTGCCAGCGACTGCCGACGCCGTGGATCAGGACCAGTGGTTCACCGGTGCCGACCCGGTGATGGTTCAACATCATTCGAAACTCCCGCACCGAGACTCGGACGCCGACGAGGAACGGGGACACCCTAGCAATCATTGACGTAATGCCAACAGAGGTCGCGGCCCCGCGGACGACGGATCCGTGCGCGCCGCCGTTGTGAAGGCTCCGTGTTCGCGACACTCGGACTGTTGTCCGGCCGCGTGATGCGGCAGTATCACCTGCGCGGTTCGTGTCCGGTCCGCCGGAGCGCGCCATAGCTGATACGCCTGAGAATTGAGGAACAGTTGAGGATTTCGCTGATCGCCGCCGTCTGCATCGCCCTGCCGCTGCTGGGTGCGTGCGGCTCCGACAAGGATTCGGAGCCGACCGTCACCCAGGCCGACCTGTCGAAATCCCTGCAGTCCAGCGGCCTCAAGGATGCGAAACTCGCCGATTGCGCCGCCAAACTCTATGTGGACGAAGGCATTTCGCAGGACGGCCTGCGCAAGATGACCAAGCCCGGCAGCACTGCCCAGGTGGCCGACGGTTCGATGGGCGGCCTGAGCAAGGAGGACTCCGACAAGGCGCGCGCGGCGACCCAGAAGATCGCGACCACCTGCGTCGGGGCGCCGCAGTAGCACCGCGCGACGATCACCGATCGCTCGACGAGTTCGCCCGCCCGAACGCCTCCGGACCGATCTACCGTGGGGTATGGCCACAGCGGAGTACCAGCACCTGCTCGTCGAGCGCAACGGTGAGACCGTTCGCATCACGATGAATCGGCCGGACCGGCGCAATGCGCTCTCGGCCGAGCATCTGAGGGAGTTGTTGTCGGCATTTCGCTGGGCGGGCGGCAGTGATGCCAGCGGGATCGTTCTGGCCGCGAACGGTCCCATCTTCTCCGCCGGGCACGATTTCGCCGATGTCGCCGCCCGTGATCTGCTCGGCGTCCGCGATCTGCTGACCCTGTGCACCGAGGTCATGTCGACCGTCGAATCCGTGCCCCAGGTCGTGGTCGCGCGTGTGCACGGCCTGGCCACCGCCGCCGGATGCCAGCTGGTGGCCTCCTGCGATCTCGCCGTGGCCGCCGAATCGGCCGGCTTCGCTCTCCCGGGCGGTAAGGGCGGCTGGTTCTGCCACACTCCGGCCGTTCCCGTGGCCCGGGCGATCGGCCGCAAACGCCTGATGGAACTCGCCCTCACCGGCGATCCGATCGATGCCCGCACCGCCGCCGACTGGGGACTGATCAATCGCGCCGTTCCCGATGCCGATCTCGATCGAGCGGTCACCGACCTGCTCACCAGGGCCACCCGGGGTAGCCGGGCGAGTAAGGCGCTGGGCAAGCGGACGCTGTACGCCCAGCTCGACCGCCCCGAGGACGACGCCTACGCGATCGCGCTCGAGGTCATGGCCGCCGCGTCCCAGCTGCCCGGTGCGCGCGAGGGTATGGATGCCTTTCTGAACAAGCGCACGCCGATCTGGCCGGACTAGGCCGGCCGTCGGCGGGAGGGCGCCGATTCGGCCGAAATCGAGCCGAATCGGCGTCGGTCTAGTGTCCCGCGGTGTTCGGGTCCTGCTGGGCGAGCACGAAGGTGCCCTGCCCGTCCGGACCCAGTCCGGTGTCGAGAATCTTGTCGTCCAGGAAGTCGACGACGTGCTCGTCGAGGAAGACCCGCGGGCCTTCCGCATTGAGCACCTGATCCTGGTCCGACGGCCCCGCGGCTACTGCGAGCTGCAGGGTCTCGGCCCCGTCGTTGGTGGAGATGCGCAGTCCGGCATCGTCGGGCATCCCGTCCGCGGAGGTGATGGTGCGAACGGCCTCGATGGCAGTGGGCGTGAGCATGAGCATCTGTCCGGTTTCCTTCCGCCGTCGTCACAGGTCACGGTCGGTGCTGTACATCCGTGCCGCGGACCGGCCCTCCGACCCGGCCGCTCGACGTCCACGGCACCCAGCACCTCGGGAGGGGTAGCCACGAATCGCCCCGCCTAACCTTTCGGCCGGAATCAGCGCCGTACGCGGGGCTCGGGCGTTTCGGTCGCCGCGGTTGCAGGGATCTCGCCGTGCGGCGGATCGAGGTGACGTTCGGCATCGACCTCGGCGCCGGCTGATGAAGACTCCGGCCGAAGACATCGGCTGTCGGTAGCTCACCGGCAGCCGAAGTGAAAGAGAGACAAGGGAATTCGACCGGATGGACGTATCGCGTAACCGATGGGCGCTGTCGCCGGGAAGAAGAGAGAGCCGGTGACGGGAATCGAACCCGCACTCTCAGCTTGGGAAGCTGATGTTCTACCACTAAACTACACCGGCCGGTGCGTGAGGCACTGCAGAGAAGATAGCAGAGGCCCTCCCCCGGGTCACAACTTCCCACCTAGAACGGTCCTGGCCCCGACGGGGCGAGTTGCCACCCGGCCAGGCGACCGTCACGGCGGTCGCCCGGGCCGGGCGATGCGGTTGCTACATCACGGGCAGCGGCGGCGATTTCGGGAAGACGACCGGCAACGAGGTCAGTGCCCGGTGGAACGGACCGGGCCGCCATTCCAGTTGTGCGGCCGGGACGGCCAACTGGATCTCCGGCAGCGCGTCGAAGAGCTGGTCGATGGCGTTCTGGACCGTCAGATAGGCCACCGATTTGGCGGGGCAGGCGTGCGGTCCGGTGCTCCAGGCCAGATGCGAACGGTTGCCGATACTGCTCGCCGCTTCGCCGCGGATCTTCGGATCGTTGTTGCATGCCGCGAGGCTGATCAGGACCGGCTGGTTGGCGGGCAGCCACACGCCGTCGATCATGATCGGCTGCCGGGGATAGGTGGTGCAGAAGTTGGCCATCGGCGGGTCGTTGAACAGGATTTCGTCGAGGGCGTCGGTGGTGGACAGGTTGCGGCCGAGGATGTCGCCGAACCGGAATCGCTCATCGGTGAGGATGAGCATCAGCGCATTGTTGATGAGGTTGCGCTGGGCCTCGAAGCCGGCGCCGTAGAAGGACATCAGCTGGGCGAACACCTCGATATCGTTGAGGCCGTTCGGATGATGGGCCAGCTGTGAGGTGACGTCGTCGCCGGGCTGCTCGCGCCGGTACGCGATGAGTTCCATGAGCGCTTCCTTGAGCATGTCCATACCCTGTTGACCCCTGACGGTGTCGAACCGGGCGGCCATGCCGTTGGCGACTCGGGTCCCGATGTCGGCGGGGCAGCCGACCATCCGGTTGAGGACCTCGAGGACGAGCGGGAACGAGTACTGCATGACGAGATCGGCGGATCCCTGCTCACAGAAGGAGTTGACCAGCGGAACGGCAACCCTTTCCACGATCGCGGGCACGCTGTGGAGGTCGATGTGGTCGATCGCGGCGACCGACGGAGCGCGGTAGCGGGCATGGGGCGCACCGGTGTTGTACCGGGCCGCCGGATACCACTCCATCATCGGGCGCACGGGTGAATCCTGCGGAATGGTTTTCTGCCAGGTGCGCGGATCGGAGGGAAAGTGGTCCGGGTCGTTGAGGATGCGAACCGCGACGGCGTAGTCGATGACCAGGGTGGCAGGCACACCGGGGGCGAGCTCGACGGGAACGAGGGAGGGGTACTGCCCTCGCATCTCGCGATAGGCGGCGTGGGGATCGGCGACGAATTCGGTTGTGTACATCGGGAATCGGTCGTCGTCGGCATCGAAGGGCGAGCCGTGCTGGACGGGGCATATTCCGGTCGCCGTGGTGTAGGGCTCGGGGAGGGGTGACTGTGGTGTGGTCAAAGACGGGACTCCAGACGGATGGAACAGAAATTCGACGAGAGCTCGGCGGGTGCGGCACGTGTCGCACTCACATGGGCGGTGCGAGGAAGACTGTATGCCGGACCGTCTCGACGCCCACAGATCTGCAGACTTCGATGACCTGTCGTGCGGTGCCTGGCGGTTCGCCCACGCAAGCAACATAGCAGCGACGCGGGGACGGTGTCTGCGAACGTGGGAGTAGGGCTGCCGCCGCCGGCGCCCGGAGTCGATCGGATGTACTTGCGGTTCAGTGCTTTCCGCTCATATCCGGCGTCTGCACCGCCGCGGTCACGGCGTCCGGATCCAGGTCGTGCTCCGAGTCCGGTGCGTGCGGCGGACGCGACGACAGGTCGCCGCCGCGCGATATGCCGAGCAGACGGAGCATCGGCGCCGTCGAGGCGGTCGTCACCAGGGCCATTATCACCAGCAGTGAATACAACTGGGTGCCGATGAGGCCGCTCGTCAAGCCCACGTTCAGAATCACCAGTTCGGTCAGACCTCGGGTGTTGAGCAGCGCTGCCACGGCGGCGGCCGCCCGCGACCGCATCCCGGTCAGCCGGCCTGCGACGTAGACGCTGCCGACCTTTCCCACCACCGCCACACCGATGACCGCGATCAATTCGCCGATCGAGGTCGCGTCGACCGAGCCGAGATCGACGGCCAGCCCGGCGATCACGAAGAAGCCGGGCATCAGCAGCAGGCACAGAATTCGCACACCGGACTCGACCGTCCGGCGGCGTTCGCGCGGGAATATGACACCGAAGGCGAAAGCGCCGAAGATCAGGTGCAAGCCGATCCATTCGGTGATTGCGGCGAGGCCGAGTGCACCACCCACGCCGAGCACGATCATCGTCTGCTGGGTGCCCGATTCCGAGATCCGGGCCAGCAGCGGTCGCACGAACCACCACAGCAGTCCGACCAGCGGGAGGAGCAGGACGAGCCGCCACTGCACGCCACCCGGGTGCGCGAGTGCGAGCACGACGGCGAGGACCGACCATGCCACGACGTCGACCAGCGCCGCGCAGGCCAGGCTGAGCTGTCCGATCTCGGTGCGAACCAGATTGCGGTCGTGCAGGATTCGCGCCAGCACCGGGAAGGCGGTCACCGCCATCGCGCAGCCGACGAACAGGGCGAAGTGCAGCCGGTTGCCGGTGGTGTGGCGTGCCAGGACGGTGATCGCGACCGCGCTTCCCAGCGCGAAGGGGATCGCGTAGGCCGCCGCCGACACCGCGGGTATCGAACGGCGGGCACCGCGGAAGATCTCCCGATCGAGTTCCAGACCGGCGACGAACATGAACACTGCCACTCCGATATTGGCGAGCAGCGCCAGATACGAGCGTCCGGCTTCGGGAAACAGGGTGGCGGACAGGTGATGTCCGATGACGGTCGGACCGGCGAGGATTCCGGCCGCGATCTCGCCGATGACCGGTGGCTGCCCGATCTTTTCGGCGAGCCAACCGAGCAGGTGTGCGGCCGCCATGATGAGAACCAGGTCGAGTAGGACCGTGATGGTGGGAGCAGGCACTCAATTCTCCTCGGAGACATCATCTCGCAGAGCCGGTTCCGGCAGCGGACCGGTCGTGTGTCCGGGTGGGACGACCGCGGGATGAAAAACTTCGCGGATATAGCACACGGGATGGCGGCCGAGCGTCATGATGTATGCCCTGGACGCACTGGGCCGGCCGTCCGGCCAGGGGCGGATGCCCGCCCAGAGCAGGCGGCGGCGCTGCGGCAGGCTGCGGGTGAGCAAGCCGTGGCCGATCGGCATCCGGACATCATCGATGCCACTGGCGGCGGCCGACTGTGGCACGGCCACAACGTAATTGATCGAGACGGTCGCCAGCGCGGGGGTGACCAGACGGGAGCGCCGGACCAGCGCGCCCTCGGCATCCTGCAGCCGGAGTTCGTCGACGATGAAGGTGGGCAGTGTGCGGGGCGGAACCTGGTGCTGGCGCAGGACGTGCACGCTCAACGTCGTCTCGAGGATGTGTTCGAGCGCCGTCGTCGTGAAGCCTTCGCCCGACAGCAGGGATCGGGTTGTGGGGTGGTGGAATCGCTCGATCTGCGTGGCCGGGTTCGTCCGGAATCCCGGCCCGCTGGGCGTCGGTTCGCTCAGCGGGCCGGGGACGGATCCTGTGACGGTCACTGTCGACTCCACGTCTCGGTGCGCACCGGGAGTCCTGGTGACGTCACCGCTAGAGTGCGGCGCCGGCGCCCTTGCGGGGCGGTTGGACCGGCAGCGCCACGGCCTCGCGCTCGGCGTCGGAGCGCGGGCGGCTGGTCAGGCCGAACACCGGTTCGGTGGTGATGCGGATCTCGCCCATCTCGGTGTCGGACAGCGGATCACGCCAGTGGTCCCAGACCGGCGACATATCCAGTCCGCCCATGTACTTGATGTTGACCCCGTCGGTGTCCGGGGCGGTGTGCAGGCGCTCCGCCTCCGAGACGATGACCTCGGTGCCGGTACGGTCCTGATCGCCCGTGGTCTCGCCGACGTCGGTCAGACCGGCCATGATCCGGGTGAACGACTGTTCGGGTGAATCGCCGTCGTGGACGTCGGTGAGCTTGTGCGCGTGCGCGAAGTATTCCTCGGAACCGATGTAGTGCTCGTACATCCGGGAGACCAGGGAGAGGAACCGGGTGTAGCCGCGGCGGTAGGTGTATTCGTAGTACGCCAGCGCATCGGTCTCGGACATCTCACCGCGCAGTGTGGTCGCGATCGCCGCCGCGGACACGAGCCCGGAATAGGTGGCGAGGTGGACTCCGGTGGACAGCAACGGGTCCAGGAAGCATGCCGCGTCGCCGACGAGGACGTAGCCGGGGCCGCAGAACCGGTCGGCGACATAGGAGTAGTCCTGTTCGGCCCGCACGTCGGCGATCTGCTCCGCACCCTCGAGCATTTCGCACATCGGCTTGCTCTCCCGGATGGTCTCCAGGTAGTACGACTGGCGCGAATCGTGCCCGCGCAGCTTTTCCGCCGCCACTCGCGCCGAAATCACATAGCCGACGCTGGTACGACCGTCGGCGAGCGGAATGTTCCAGAACCAGCCGCCCTCCGGGGTCGACACCACGTTGATCGCGCCCTCCGGGCTGTCCGGGTGCAGATGTGCGCCCTTCCAGTACGACCAGACCGCGACGTTGCGGAAGGCGGGATGTTGGCGACGCATGCCGAAGTGCTTGGCCAGCAACCCGTCTCGGCCGGTGGCGTCGACGAGGAAGTCGAACTCGGCGGTGTGGACGGTGTCGTCGCCGGCCTTGACCCATTCCGCGGCGGTCGGACGCTCACCGTCGAACAGGATGTTCTTGACGGTCGCCTGTTCGATGACCTGCGCGCCCTGGTCGGCTGCGTTGCGCAGCAGGAGGTCGTCGAAGGTGGCTCGGTCGACCTGCCAGGACCATGCCTCGGCATCGACGAGCTTGGACCAGTCCAGCAACCAGGTGTCGTTCTGCCACTGGAAGTAGCCGCCGCGTTTGATCTGGAAGCCGTGCGCGGCGACCTTGTCGTAGGCGCCGGATATCCGCAGCGTGGACAGGCACGAGGCCAGCAGTGATTCTCCGATGTGGTAGCGCGGGAACGTATCCCGCTCCAGGAGGGTCACCTGTACTCCGGACCGTGCGAGCAGTGCGGCGGCGGTGGACCCCGCCGGGCCGCCGCCTACCACCAGAACGCGCGGAATTTCGTTGTTCCCCATAGCAACTCCCTGGAACTGCGTACGAACGGACGGTGCGCCGGATCGGCTACCGGACCTGGTCCGGATGGCATGTCCTACGACAAAACCCGAAACCTCCGTAGCCGCTTGTTAACTCGAACTCGGCACACGGGAAATCAGTTTATCAGTAGTACTTGAATCATCAAGGGAATCAGCAAGTTTCGATGCAAGTACATACCGTCTATGAGTAGCCGGATGATAGCTGCTGAAGGTATGAGAATGCCGCTGTCTGTGATGCGCGGCTAGGGGTCACGACAGGGGACGCGACGTTGCGTTACGTGAGTGCCGTTTTCGGCGAGCAAAGCGGAAGAGACGTTGACGACTGCCCGACACGGGGTTGCGGTCCCGGTTGGTCACATCCGGCATCACCCCACTTCCACCAACTCATCCAGAGTAAGGCCTTTGTCCGGTTCTCGCGTGGCATCCGTCTGATTCCGGCGGTCCCCTCGGGTGTATGCCCTGGTCGCGAGGTGCGCGACGCAGAATCATTGGGGCCGAACGAGATTGCGGTATGCGAGCGAGGTGACGGGCACCCGGGGCCGGGCCGCGGCGCCGTGCGTCAGGACGCTGACGCACGGCCCGGCGACCCGTGCCGTGGTGCTAACCGGTGGTCGTCTCGGCGGTCAGTGCCGCGGTCGTCTCCGCAGCGCGCTGCGCGTCCGCAACACTGCAGCGGCCGAGGCCGCACGCGGTCGCGACGCCGAATGCGGTACGCCCGGCCGCCTGTTCGAACAGTTGCAGGGCGTGAGCGCTGTCGTCGGCGGAATCGGGTGACACCACCCCCGCGATGACGTTCCAATCCGGGTCCAGCCGGCGCAGGGGCGCATAGAACGCGGCGTCCTGCGGCGCGGGTTCGGCACCGAACGCACACGGAATGTGCACCGCCGGAAAGGGAGTGCCGTCTGCGCGCAGCCGGCGCGCGGTGTGCTTCAGCAGGGTGACCGCGGGCGCCAGCGAACGCGGGTTGAGCAGCGCCTTGTGCTGGTAATCGCCGTAGCACAGGTGGACCACCGCCTGTGCCCCGATCTCGTGTATGCCGGTGAGTACCCCGGCCAGCTGGCGAGCCAGCAGCGGCCCCGCCGCCCATTTCGCGCCCAGTTGGTCGGCCTTGACCATGCCCAGCAGCGCGAACGGTGATTCGACCTGCCAGACCACGCGATCGCCGTAGCGCGTGTTCACCTCCGCGATCTCGTGCAGTGCGGCCTCGGTGAACACCGGCAGATGCCGCAGCGCGGCCGCGATGAGATCGGAGCGGCGCAGTGCCGGACCGAGCGGGAAACCGTTCGACACCGCCGCACCGGCGAAGACGAACATCGCCAGATCCAGCGGATTGGGTTGGCTCAGTTGCAATCTGGTCCCGTCCAGTTCGGGCCGCCCGGCGCGCACCTCGTCGAACGCGGCTACCACGGCGCCGATGCGGTCGAGCCGGTCCATCGCCACGTGCCGTGGTTCCAGCTTCGCACCCGGGCGCAAGCCGTAGCTCGGGAAATCGCTGTAGTCGGAGTAATCGCCGGTGCGGACGACCTCGAAGACGTCCTCGTGCTCTCTGCGCCGGCGGAGGTAGTCGAGAATCCAGTCCGGATCCAGATCACAGGGCAATCCGGTCACCGGATGGCCCGCACTGCGATCGGCGAACCACTGCAGCACCGCAGCATCCCCGGTCATCAACTCGGCTGGAACACTTCCGACATAATGCGCACACCTGGTCATCGCACTCCTCGTAATTCCGTTTGCCCGTCTACATTCTCAGCCAGATCGTTTGCAGGTGAAAGAATTCCGGGAACCGGGAGGTAGACGCGGTGCCGCGAGTGAGGTGCCGGCAGTACTACGGAACGGCGGGGGTGCCGCCGGGAGCTACCGGCAGGCCGGCCGCCTTCCAGGCCCGGAACCCGCCGACCAGATCGGTGGCGCGCGCCAGCCCGAGACGCTGTGCGTCGGCGGCGGCCAGGCTGGATGCGTAGCCCTCGTTGCAGACGATGATGACCTCGGTGTCGGACGTCAGGTCCGGGAGCCGATGCGCACCGCCGGGGTCGAGCCGCCATTCCAGCACGATGCGCTCGACGACGACCGCGCCGGGGATCTCGCCCTCGGCGAGGCGGTCGGCGTGCGGGCGGATATCGACCACGAGGGCGCCCTCGGCCAACCGGTGCGCGGCGGTGACGGGCTCGACGCGGTTCAGTCCGGCGCGTGCCCGGGCGAGCAGGTCCTCGGCGCTCATACCGTCACTCCTCGGCGATCGTGCGATGGGGGGCCACCGGCATGGTCACACACCGGTGAAATCCCGCAGCGACCGGTATTCGCGGACCGGTCGCAGTGGGGGCGAGTAGGCGTGCACCGTGGTGGCCGGCCGGGCGCTGCGGTTGTGCAGCTGGTGGGCGCGTTCGGGGCCGAACGCGATCGTGTCGCCGGCGCGGCGACCGGCCGAGCGTACGGGGCCGGTGGGGTAGCGATAGTCCTCGTCGAGTTCGCCGATCGAGACGGTGAACGAACCCGACGCACCGCCGTGGTCGTGCGGTTCGGTGCCTTGTCCGGGCGCCCACGACAGCAGCCACAGTTCCACGCCCATCGTCAGGGCGAGCCGGGTCCACCAGCGCCGCGTGGTGTCGAACCGCACGATATCCAGCAGCGGTGTCGCCAGTTCGCTCGCCACCACCGCGGTGAGCTCGTGCAGTTCGGCCGGTGTCCACAGCGTGCGTTCGGCCACCACGGCCTCGCGGAGTAGCGGCCCGTCGACGCCCGGATGAATATCTTTCGCGTGCTCCAGTCGCACAGGCACGGACGTCGTCACCACTACCCCTTCCACACCGCGGTCACGCGAATTCTTCGCCGCCGCACGCGGTTTGCCACCATCCAGACTCACCGTGAGCGAAACTCGGGAGTGCCGTTCGAACTCATCGACGGGCCGCCGCACGGGATGAACGAGTGGCGGGACGGCAGGGGGATGAGACACGGTGTCCGACGGTCCGCGTCCCGAGAATCGATTCCCGCTTTATCCGCGAGCGGCGTGGCTTCGAATCATTAGGTGTTACGCCGGTGGCCGAGGTCCTCGTCGCCGACGGCGTCACATCAGCTGCTGTCTCGCCGAATCACCGCGGTGATCCGGCCACGGATGAGGTGCTCGGATGACCAGTGCTGCCGGAATCGATGAGATGGGACCGATCGACTATCTCGTCATCGAGTTCCCCGCGGGCCGCCCGCCGGACGGTTCGGCATTGCCGGTGCTGCGCGATCTGGTCGGCCGGGGCATCATCCGGGTGCTGAATCTGGCGTTTCTCCGGAAGGAGGGCGACGGGTCGCTGACCGGCATCGATATCGCCGATATCGGGCTCGAGTGCGAAGCGAGCGTGGCCTTGTTCGCCGAGGAGACGACGGGTGTACTCGACGACGGCGATCTGCGGGAGGCCGGCGCCGCGTTGCACCCCGGGCGTTCGGCCGCCGTGCTGATCTACGAAAACACCTGGGCGGCACCGCTGTCGGTGGCCCTGCGGCGCAACGGCGCCGAAACGGTCGCGGCGGGCCGCATTCCGGTCGAGGCGATCCTGACGACCCTGGACAGTCTCGACGACAAGAACTGACACCCGGAAATTCAGCTGCCGAGGACGTGGATGCGCGGGGTGGTCGCGGGCGTCCCCGATCAACCAGAGCGCCATATCGAACATGCAGTGCCACAGTCATTTCCGCATGGTGGTTGGGGACAGTCCGGAACCGGCTACCGCTGGGTGGCGCGAACGGCCCGCGGTCGGCGGCGCTTCTGCCCGCGTCGATCGTTGACCGCTGCCGGGCGAAATATCGTTCCGGCAGCGGCTGTTGTGCAGGGTTGTGAGCAATGGCGAGGTGAAGATCCGGTTCGGGGTGGGTACGGGTTCGGCCGCCGATCCGGACGATCTGGCGGCCCTGGTGGATCGGCTCGAGGCGGCGCGGGTCGATTCGCTGTGGTTCTCCGAACTGGTCTTCGCGCCGGCCGTCGATCCGACGGTCGGGATGGCGTTCGCGCTGGCCCGCACGAGCCGTCTGAAGGTCGGTACCTCGGTCGCGATTCTGCCCGGGCGCCATCCCGTGCTCGTCGCCAAGCAGTTGGCGTCCCTGGCCGCCCTGGCTCCGAAGCGGGTGCTGCCGGTGTTCGGATTACAGCCTGCGGGGCCCGGGGAGAAGGAACTGTTCCCGGTGCCGGGGCCGCGCGGCGCCGTCTTCGACGAATCGCTGCGCCTGCTGCGAGCGGTGTTGCGCGCCGACGATGTCGACTTCGACGGTGACTACTTCACCGTTCGCGCGGCGACGGTCGGAAAGCGGCCGGCCCGCCCGCTCGACATCTGGCTGGGTGGCCGGGCGCCGGGCGCCTTCCGCCGCATCGGCCGCTACGGCGACGGCTGGCTGGGCAGCTTCGTGGCCCCTGACGAGGCGGCGGCCGGAGTCACGGCGATCACTGCGGCGGCGGCCGCGGCGGGCCGGGAGATCGAGGCCGACCACTTCGGCATCACGCTGCTGCTCGCGGAGAACGGCATTCCGGCCGAACTGGCGGCACGGATCGGCGCGCAGCGACCGGGTGCCGATCCGGACGATGTGATCGCCGGGAGCTGGGCGGACCTGCACCGGCTCGTGGACGGGTATCTCGCGGCCGGACTGAGCAAATTCGTGGTGGTGCCGGCCGACGGCACGATATCGGCGCAGTTCGTGGACCGGTTCGTCACCGAACTGCTGCCGCGTCAGAACTGAGGACGCACGGCTACCGGCGGCGGCCGAGGCCGTGCGCCGAGGGCGTCACGGTACGTCGATGACGAGCTTGCCGGCGTTGTGGCCCTCGTCCAGCTGTTCGTGGACCGCGACGATGTCGTCGAGCGGCATGGTCTTCGCGATGCGCGGGTGGACCAGGCCGCGCTCGAACAGTGGGGTCATCTCGGTGAGCCGACGGCGTTCGCGGCTGAGGAAGATGCCGTAGAGCGTCTGGTTGCGCTGGTAGAGATCGTCGAGCCGGCCGTCGGGCCCCAGAATGGTGGCGATGCGTCCGCCGTCGCGGGTGGCGGCGCAACTGCGGCCGACATTCTCACCGCCCACGGTGTCGAGTACCGCGTCGACGCCGGCGCCGCCGGTGTGCGCACGGGCGACCTCGACGAAGTCCTCGCTCTTGTAGTCGATCGGGGTCGCGCCGAGATCCCGCAACAGCCCCTGATGATCGGCCCCCGCGGTGGCAAGCACGGTGGCGCCGGCCGCGCGGGCGAACTGCACCGCGAACGTGCCGACACCGCCGGATCCGCCGTGTACCAGCACCGTCTGTCCCGGGCGCACGGCGAGCCGGCGCACGATCGCCTCCCACGCGGTGCCGCCGGCCAGCGGAATCGCGGCGGCCTCCGCGAACGACAGGGTGGTGGGTTTGGGCGCCACGATCGCGGCGGCCGCCACGTGGTACTGGGCATAGGCGCCGCCGCCCGAGGCCAGTTCCGACGTGTAGTACACGGCATCGCCGACCGACACGTCGGTGACGCCGTCGCCGACCTGTTCCACCTCGCCGGCGACATCGCTGCCGATCACGGCAGGCAGTGGCAAGTTCGGATTCGCCAGTCCGCGGCGGATGATTCCGTCCACCGGGTTCGCGCTCGACGCCCGGACTCGCACCAGCACCTCACCCGGTCCCGGACGCGGCGTATCGACGTCTCGAACGACCAGTGCGTCCGGACCACCGAATTCCCGCAGCACCGCTGCACGCATGCGCATCTCCTCCTTCGAACGGTCAGCCCGCGACACCGGCGGATGCGGTCTTACGGGGCAGGGAGCGGATCAGTTTGCGATTGGCGAAGCCGAACATGCCCAGCTCCGACAGTTCGCGGCCGAAACCGGACTGCTTCACGCCGCCGAAGGGCAGATCGGCCTGCGAGGAGGTCGGATGGTTGATCCACACCATGCCGCTGTCGATCTGCTCGGCCACCGCTCGCGCACGGTCCGGGTCACTGCTGTACACGGTGGCGCCGAGACCGAACTTCGAGGTGTTCGCCAGCTCGATCGCCTGGCGTTCGTCACCGACGCGGTACACCACCGCGACCGGGCCGAACAGTTCCTCGGAATAGGCGCGCATCTCGGGGGTGACATCGGTCAGCACCGTCGCGTCGACGAAGGCGTCGCGCCGCCCCGGCGCGGGTACGTCCGGCCGGCCGCCGCCGGTCACCACCGTGGCACCCTTCTCACGCGCATCCTGGACCTGTTCCAGCAGGTCGTCGGCGGCCTTCGTCGAGGACAGCGGGCCGAGGGTGGTTTCCGGATCCGACGGGTCGCCGGGGCGCAGTGCGCCGAAGCGCTCGGCCAGACCGGCCACGAAGCGGTCGCAGAGTTCGTCCGGAACGATGAAACGCTTTGCAGCGACGCAACTTTGACCGGTATTCGCCATTCGTCCGGTGGTCGCCGCATCGAGCGTGTCGTCCAGATCGTCGGCGTCGAGCACGATGAACGGGTCGCTGCCGCCGAGTTCGAGCACGCACTTCTTGACGTGCCGCCCGGCGATCTCGGCCACCGACGCACCGGCGGCGTCGCTGCCGGTGAGGGATACACCCTGGACAGCGGGGTGGGCGAGAACACGCTCGACATCCGAGATCCGCAGGAAGACGTTGGTGTAGACCCCTTCGGGTGCGCCGGCGTCGGTGAAGATCTTCTGCAGTTCGATCGCGGTGAGGGCGCAGATCTTCGCGTGTTTGAGCAGAATCGTGTTGCCCAGTACCAGATTCGGCGCCGCGAACCGCACCACCTGATAGAGCGGGAAGTTCCACGGCTCGATACCGAGCAGCACTCCCAGCGGTGCGTTGACGATCTGGGCTTCGCCCTCGTCCACCGGCAGCGCGGTGGGCTGCAGGATGCGCGGTCCGTTCTCGCCGTAGTACTGCAGGATGCTCGCCGCGAGGTCGACCTCGAACTCACTCTCGGAAATGCGTTTGCCCATCTCGCGGGTGATCAGCCGGGCGAGGTCGTCCTTGCGTTCGCGCATCAGATCGGCCGCCGCGGACACCACCCGAGCACGCTGCTCGACCGGTGTCGCGCGCCACGACCGGTAGGCGTCGTCCGCGCGTTCGAGCAGGGCATCGAGTTGCTCGGTCGCCAGATAGGGCAGTTCGGCGAGGGTTTCGCCGGTATAGGCGTCGATCACCTCGAACGGTTCGGCGTCGGGACCCGAGGCGCTCATCGGCTGGACGTTGGTCGATGTCATCGGTCACCACTCCTCGTACGACGGAATCCGACCCGGCCGGTGTCGGCCGGTCTCGAGGGGTGGCTACCCGCCCACGGCGCACGAAACATCCGCCGCGACGCGGGGCTGCGGCGGCCCACCGGTCGCCGGTGGGCCGCCGATTCCTCAGGAGACCTTGACGTGGGCCTCGGTCTTGAACTCCTCGCCCGCGATGATCTGCGAGACGAAGCCGTCCGGGCCCACCGGGCGGTCGCCGACCACCGTCACCCGGTGCAGGGTCCGGGTCACGTCGAGGTGGCCGAGGTCCTGGGGGCCGAGGTGGGCGGTCGAGCGGTTGTCCCAGACGGCGACGCTGTTGGCGTCCCAGCGGAACCGGACCGTGTACCGGGGGCTGCTGAGGTGGCCGAAGAACAGCTCGAGGATCTTGGCGCTCTCGACGGGAGAGACGCCGGAGATGTGGTCGGTGAAGCCGGGGTTGACGAACAGTGCCCGCTCACCCGTCTCGGGATGCACCCGCACCACCGGATGTTCCGAGATCAGCAGATTGTCGTTGATCCGGCGCGCGTAGGCCTCGTTGTCGTCGAACTTGCGGCCGGCCGAGAACCGGTGCACCGCGGTGAGTCCGTCGGCGAACGCCCGCAGCGGCTCCGACAGCCCCTCGTATGCCGCAACGAGATTCGTCCAGGTGGTGTCGCCGCCGAATTCCGGAACCACCTCCGAGCGGAGGATGGAGATGGCCGGCGGGTTCACCGAGGCCGTCACATCGGTGTGCCAGCCGCTGTAGTAGCTGTACTGGCGCTCCTGGGAGTCCGGGCGTGCCGAGCCGTAGCGCCGCTCGTAGACCTGGGGGTCGATGGTCAGGATCTGCGGGGCATCGCTGGGCGGCGCGTCCTCGTGCGGGTGGGCGTGGGTGAGTTCGCCGAAGCGGCGGCCGAACTCGATCTGCTCGGGGTGGCCGAGGTGCTGGTCGCGGAAGAACAGCACCTTGTACTTCAGCAGCTTGCGGCGCAGCCGCGCGACGGTCTCGTCGTCGAGGGGCTTGCTCAGATCGAGTCCACCGATTTCCGCACCGATATGCCCGGCCACCCGATGCACGGTGAAGGCGCCGTCATTACCTTCGGTCGTTTCGTTCTTTTCGACAGCCAGTGTCATCTCACTACACTCCATCGCATTCGAATGCACCCGGCCGAGAATCGCCATTGGTGCGGGAGATACCGTGGGGTGCAATGATTTCCGATCCCCACGACGGTTCCGATGATAATTTCGGAACCTCTTCCGCCGCACTTGTTGCCGTCGCCGTGATTTCAAATATCCGCGTTATTTATTTTTCCCGGCAAAGAAATTCCGGACGGTTCTACAATGGCATCCCGGCGCGCCGCCCGGCCGATTTGCCCGAGTTCGGATCACGCTGATGCGGAACGGTGCCGAACCTCGCCCGGTCTCGTAGGGTCGGCCGGAGACGTATGGGGACCAGACGGGACCGAGGCCTATGAGACCGGCGAGAGGGTGGCCGACGGCCGCGGGCGCGGTACTTCGCGCGATCTTGGCTTTGGGTGGCGCATCGCGTTCGGCGGTCGCCGCCCACGCGGGACTGTCCCCGGCGACGGTGACGAGTCAGACCCGCGCGCTGCTCGAGGCCGGTCTGCTGCGCGAATCGCCGCCGGTGGACCGCTCGCAGCGGGCGGGCCGGCCGCATTCGCCGCTGGAGCTCGATCGCCGGAATGCGGTGGCGGCCATCCATTTCGCGGCCACCCAGACCCGGGTGGCGGTGGTCGACATCGCCGGCACGATCGTGGCTGGTGCGCTGGTTCCGCATCGCACCCTCGAGGGTGCGGACCTGGTCGCCGACGCGGCCGACGCACTCGCCGCGCTGCGCCGCGATCTCCCGGAGGGCACCCGCCTGTCCGGGGTCGGTGTCGCGACCGGCGGCTGGGTCGATCCGGAAGCCGGCGTGGTGCTCTCGCACCCGCTGCTGCGCCTCGAGGACATGCTCGTCCGGGACGTGCTGGTGCAGCTCACCGGCCTGCCGGTGGAACTCGACAGCCACGCCCGCGCGATGGTGCACGCAGAACAACTGTTCGGCGCATTGGATTTCGACGCCTCGGCCGCCGTGCTGTTCGTCGGCAATGTCATCGATGCGGCCTTCGCCGTGGACGGCCGGGTCCACTACGGCCCCGGTTCCTCGGCCGGTTCACTGGCCACGCTGGTGCCGGCCGACCTCGGTCCGGGTGGCCCGGGCCCGCTCGACACCTATTCCGATCGTTCGCTCGAACGGCGCGCGGCCGGTTCGGGGATCATGGCGCAGCCCACGATTCCGGCGCTCATCGCCGCCGCCGAAACCGATCCGCGGGCTCATGCCCTGTTCGAGGACCGGGCGCGTGGACTGGCCGCAGTGGCCGCCGCGCTGCTCGATGTGCTGAATCCCGAGACGTTGATCATCACCGACCGGGCCTTCACCGGCCTGCCGGCGGTGCGCGCCACCTACTTCGACGCGATCGCCGCGCGAGCGCAGGTGCATTCCGCGCGGCACCGCATCATCGGCACCTCGTTTCCCAACCGCTCGCTGGAGACCGCCGCCGCGGCGGTGTTGCTGCATCGCCTCTACGCCGATCCGCTCGCCGTCGCGGCGGAGGGCTTCGGCGCCCACCGGAAGGAGGAGCCCGCGCCGCGGTCCGAATCACCGCAGTTCGAGTCTCGTTAATTTTAAGTAGACCGAATATTGTGGGCCGCAACATAATTCGCGACGATCGATAGATGAGAAAGCTCATCGAAGCGCGACCGTCCACGCGTAGGATGCGCCTCACCCGCAGGGTCGGCGCGGCGTCGTTCGTGGTGCTGGTCGCCGCCTGTGCCTCGTCGGCCTGTGCGGCCTCCGGAGGGTCCGCCGACTTCAGCAAACCGCTACCGGCCAGCGTGCCGCCGGGCACCTCGCTGAAGATCTCGGCGACCGATATGAAGGTCGCCCTGACCAGTAGCGGCCAGATCGACAAGTTGCCCTTCACCGTGCCCGACTGGCCGAATGTCTCCGCCGGCCCGGATGTGATCCAGGCCTTCAAGGGCGGCGCGGTGGAGTTGGCCAGTAATGCCGGAATCCCGTCCATCCAAGCCCACGCACAGGGCCTCGACACCCGCATCGTCGCCGTGCTGTGGCGCAGCACCCCGAACTACGGCCTGGCCACCGCCCCGGGCAGCGGTATCCACAGCCTGCAGGACCTGCGCGGTAAGAAGATCGCCTTCTCGCCCGGGCAAGCGCAAGGTGGTGTGGTGCTGCGGACCTTGCAGCAGGCCGGGCTCACAACCTCCGACGTCATCCTCGTTCAGCTCAACAGCCCGCAATTCCTCACCGCGCTGCAGGGCAAACAGGTCGATGTGGCGCCGCTGGCCGAGCCGTCGCTGACGAAATACCTCGCTCAGTATCGATCCGAGGGAGCCGGCACCGTGCAATCCGACGCGGTCGACGCCTTGAGCATTCTGTGGGCGCCGACCTCGGTGCTGGCCGACGACGGAAAGCTGGCGGCCGTCACGGAATTCGTCAAATTCTGGGCGCGGGCGAAGGTCTGGGAATGGGAGAACCAGGACCGGTGGATCGCCGACTACTACGTCGAGAATCAGGGCGTGAGCGAGGCCGACGGGCGCCGCATCATGGCCACGACCGAACGGCCGTATTTCCCGGATAACTGGGACAGGTCGATCGACTGGGAACAGCAGACGATCGACTTGATCACCTCCTCGGGTGCCTTCGGGAAATCCTTCGACGCCCATCAGTTGTTCGATCGGCGATTCGAGAAGATCGCCGCCGACGCGGTGGCTCCGCAATATCGCACCAAGGCACAGGGGTGACCCGATGACCGTCGTCTCCGCACATCTTCCCGCTCTCGGCGCGCGTCCCGCCGTCGCCACGGGCTTCACCGCCCGGCCCGCGCGCCGCCGCCTCGGCCTGCGCCGGCAGCTCCCGTTCGCGCGGCTACTCGGTGTGGTTCTGCTGCTCGCCGCCTGGTCGGCGGGGGCCTATCTCGGCCTACTCGATCCGCGCAAATTGTCCGCCCCGTGGACGGTGGTGACGACCGGGTGGGACTTGCTCACCGACGGTCGACTGCTCACCGACATCGCGGTGTCCATGCAGCGCGTGGCCACCGGGGTGTTCCTGGGCATTCTGATCGGCACCACCCTCGCGCTGATCGCCGGTCTGTCCCGGGTCGGAGATTCGTTGGTGGACGGCGTGGTTCAGCTCAAACGCTCGATTCCCACATTGGGCCTGGTTCCGCTGATGATTCTCTGGCTCGGTATCGGCAACGGCTTCAAGATCGTGCTGATCATGCTCGCCGCCGCGGTGACCCTCTACGTGCCCGCGCATTCCGCACTGACCGGTATCGACCGGCGGCTCGTCGAACTGTCGGAGATCCAGGGCGTTTCCCGCTTCGACTTCATCCGGCAGGTGGTGATTCCCGGATCGCTGCCGGGCTTCTTCCTCGGATTGCGGCTCGCGGTGAATACGTCGTGGCTGGTGCTGGTGGTGGTCGAGTCGGTCAACGCGACCGACGGTCTGGGAAAGATGATGCAGGACGCCCAGAACTACGGCCAGGCCGACGTCATCCTCGGCGCGCTCGCCGTCTACGGAATTTTCGGCCTGGCATGCGATTCCGGAATCCGGATCCTGGAGCGAAAGGTGCTGTCGTGGCGGCAAACACTGGCGGACTGACCCCCGACCCCGGTGCGGGTGTGCAACTGGACGGGCTGACCCGCAGATTCGGCGGTCGAGCCGTACTCGACAACGTCGATCTGACCATCCCCGAGGGCCAGTTCGTGGCACTGCTGGGCAAGAGCGGATCCGGCAAGTCCACGCTGCTGCGGGCACTGGCCGGCATCGACCACGGTGTGGCGGGCGAAGGCCTGTTACGGGTGCCGGACCGGACGTCCATGGTGTTCCAGGACTCCCGGCTGCTGCCGTGGAAGCGGGTGCTGCCCAACGTCCTCTACGGTCAGCCCCGTTCCCGCCGGGCCGCGGCCTCCACGCTGCTCGGCGAGGTCGGTCTCGCCGGGCGCGAAAAGGCTTGGCCGGGAGAACTTTCCGGCGGCGAGCAGCAGCGTGCCGCGCTGGCCCGCGCCCTGGTGGGCGAGCCGGAACTGTTGCTGGCCGACGAGCCCTTCGGCGCCTTGGACGCGCTGACCCGCATCCGCATGCATGCCCTGCTGCGCCGCCTCGTCGCGGCTCATCGCCCGACCGTGCTGCTGGTGACCCACGACGTCGACGAGGCCATCACGCTCGCGCAGCGGGTGCTGATTCTGGACCGCGGGCGCATCGACGTCGATATCGATATCGACATCGACGGCCCGCGCGATCCGGCGCAACCGCAGTTCCAGCGGATCCGCCGCTCGCTGCTGAGCGCGCTGGGCGCCGATCCGATCGCGGCTTGAGCGCCGATAATCCACTACCGGAAAGACTTTCGACTACCGATGAGCAGAACCCTGCATCTGAACGCATTCCTGATGTCGACCGGCCACCACGAGGCGTCGTGGCGGCTGCCGGAATCGGACCCGTTGGCGCACCTGAATATCGAGCACTACATCCATCTGGCGGAAACCGCCGAGCGCGGCCTCTTCGACTCGATCTTCTTCGCGGATTCGCCGGTGCTGCAGGGCGATCCCGGCCGCCGACCGGTCGGCAAGCTGGAGCCGACGATTCTGCTGACCGCGATCGCTTTGCGCACCCGCCGCATCGGTCTCATCGCCACGGCGTCTACCAGCTACAACGACCCCTACAATCTGGCGCGGCGATTCGCCTCGGTGGACTGGGTGTCCGGGGGCCGGGTCGGCTGGAATATCGTCACCACCGCCGGTGCCGACGCGGCCCGCAACTTCGGCCTCGATGACGTTCCCGATCACCGGCTGCGCTACGAGAAGGCCGCCGAATTCGTCGACGTGGCGACCAAACTCTGGGACAGCTGGGACGACGACGCCTTCATCGGCGACAAGGAACTCGGCATCCACTCCGACCCGGACAAGGTGCGCGAGATCCACCATATGGGCGAGTTCTTCCGGGTGGCGGGGCCGCTCAATGTGCCGCGGTCGCCGCAGGGGTATCCCGTTCTGGTGCAGGCGGGTTCGTCGGAGGACGGTAAGGGGTTCGCCGCCCGCTACGCCGAGGCGGTCTTCACCGCGCAGCAGACCCTCGAGGACGGCAAGCAGTTCTATGCCGATCTGAAGGAGCGGGCGCGCCGGCTCGGACGTGACCCCGACACCGTCAAGATCCTGCCGGGCATCGTCCCGGTGATCGGCGACACCGAAGCGCACGCGCGGGAACTCGACGACGAACTGACCCGCCTCATCCAACCGGAATACCAGCGCCGCACCCTCGCCGAGCGGTTCAAGCTGCCGGTGGACGCGCTGGATCTGGACAGCGAACTGCCGGCGGATCTCCCCACCGAGGACGAGATCCAGGGGGCGAAGAGCCGGTTCACGCTGATCGTCAACCTCGCTCGCCGCGAACGACTCACGGTGCGCCAACTGATCGCGCGCCTCGGCGGTGGTCGCGGGCACCGGACCTTCGCGGGCACCGCGGAACAGGTCGCCGACACCATCCAAGAATGGTTCACCGACGGCGCCGCCGACGGATTCAACGTGATGCCGGCCGCCCTGCCCTCCGGGCTGGAGAGGTTCGTGGACGAGGTGGTGCCGATCCTGCAGGAGCGCGGCCTGTTCCGGACCGAATACGAGGCGACCACCTTGCGCGGGCACTACGGATTGGCGCGTCCGGAGAACCGGTTCAGCGCGGCCGCCGATGCGGCGATCGCGCAGTGAGCCGGACGGATTCGGCTGCCGATCAGGGCTGGGTGCGATATCTGCTGCATCGATGTCTGTCGCATCCGCGTGCCGTCGCGGGTGCGGCCGCAGGCGCCCTCGGTAGTGCCGCGCTGACCGCGGCACTACCCCTGGTGGTGCGCCATGTCGTCGATACACTGGGCGATTCCCGGGTGCCGCCGGCCGCCGCCGTCACCGTCCTGATCGTCATCGGTGTGCTCCGGTTCGGGCTGTCGATGCTGCGCAGGGTGTGCTCGTCCACACTGTCGCTGGGCGTCCAGTTCGATCTGCGGTCGGATCTGTTCGCCGCGCTGGTGCAGATGCCCGGCCGCGAGCAGATGGCGGTGTCCACCGGACAGGTGGTGAGCCGCGCGATCAGCGACATCACGCTGATTCAGATGTTCCTGCAACTGATTCCGATCGTCACCGGCAATGCGGCGCTGCTGGTGGCGGCACTGGTGTTGATGGCGACGATGTCGTGGCCGCTGGCGGGCATCGCGCTGGTGCTGCTGCCGGCACTGTGGTTCGTCACCCGGCGCTCGCAGCGAGAACTGTTCCCCGCCAACTGGGATGCACAGGCCCAGGCGGCGGAGGTGGCGATGCGGGTGGAGTCCGCGGTCGCCGGTGTCCGCGTCGTCAAGGGGTTCGGGCAGGAGCGCCGGGAGACCGGTGAACTGGAGCAGCGCGCCCGTGACCTGTTCCGGTCACGGCTGCGCGTGGTGCGGATCACCAGCCGGTTCACCCCCGCGATGGCGGCCCTGCCGGCCCTGGGCCAGGTGTTCATCCTGGTGGTGGGTGGTCTGCTCGCCCTCCACCAGAGCATCAGCCTGGGCACGTTTCTGGCGTTCATGACGTATCTGGGGTCGTTCGTGAGTCCGGTACGGCAGTTCTCGACACTGCTCACGGTGAGCCAGCAGGGCAAGGCGTCGCTGGATCGGGTGCGCGAGGTCATCGATGCGGGCCCGGTCCGCGAGGCAGCCGCGGTTCACCCGCTCGCCGCGGCCGTCGCGCCGCCGCGGATCGACCTGTCCGGCGTGAGCGTGCGGATCGGCGACACCGCGGTTCTCGACCACTTGGACCTGACCATCCCCGCCGGGTCGACGGTGGCGTTGGCGGGCGGCGCCGGATCCGGGAAGTCGACTCTGACCGCACTGCTGCCGCGGCTGATCGATCCGGATGCCGGGGTGGTGCGGATCGACGGCGTGGATGTGCGCGAGGTGCCGGATCTCCGCGGCCGGGTGGCCATCGTCTTCGAGGACACGCACCTGATGGCCGACACCATCCGGGCGAATGTGGCCTACGGCCGTCCGGAGGCCACCGACAATCAGGTCTGGCACGCCCTGTATCTGGCCGCGGCCGACGACTTCGTCCGGCGGCTGCCCGAACAGCTCGACACGCCGATCGGCGAACGAGGACAACGGCTTTCCGGCGGCCAACGACAACGGCTCGCGCTGGCGCGAGCGCTGATCACCGACGCCCCCGTGCTGGTGCTCGACGATGCGACGTCGGCCATCGATGCGAAGGTGGAGCAGACCATCTTCGAACGCATCGCCGCCGAGGTGCAGCGGCGCACGACAGTTGTCGTAGCGCACCGTGTTTCAACGCTTGCCCTGGCGGACCGGGTGGTGATCCTGGACGGCGGCCGGGTCGCGGAATCGGGCACCCTGGCCGAGCTCCAGGAATCCGGAGCCCTGTTCGCGAGGCTGTTCACGCCGCCGGATGTCGCGGAAATCGGTGCGGCACTTCGCGGTACGACCGACGGTGTGCCGACCGCGATCCTGTGGGCCGAACCCGCCGAGTACGGCGACGAGAGCCGCACCCTGGAGCAGATGGCCCGGGCATTCTCCCACCATGCGGCCGGGGCGGGCGGTTTCGGGCGCGGCGGCGGCATGATGACCTCCGCACCGCCCAGCGGTGACGTGCAGACCCTCATCGACGCGCTGCCACCGGTGACCGGTGAACCGGAGGTGTCCGACACCTTCACTCGCACAGCCGATCCCGAGTTCGGGTTGCGCCGGTTGCTGCGGCCGTTCGCCGGTCCGCTGCTGGCCGGCCTGGGCCTGGTCGCCCTGGACGCGATCGCGCAGATTCTGATCCCGGTCCTGGTGCGCTACGGCATCGACGGGGGAGTTCTGGTCGGCGCGCGGGACGTCCTGCTCGGCGCGGCGGCGCTCGCGGCCGCGGTGGTACTCATCGACTGGGCGATCAGCGTCGCGCAGGTGCGGGTGACCGGGCGAGCCGGGGAACGGTTGCTGTTCGGCCTTCGCGTGAAGACGTTCGCCCAGCTGCAACGGCTCGGCCTGCAGTACTACGAACGCGAACTCGGCGGCCGGATCATGACCCGCATGACCACCGATGTCGACGGTCTGTCCACCTTCCTGCAGACCGGACTGTCGACGGCGCTGACCTCCTCCCTGACCATCGGCGGCGTGGTGATCGCACTGCTGGTGATCGACGCCCGGCTGGCCGTGGTGGTGCTGGCGCTGATGCCGATCCTCCTCGCCGCCACGGTGTGGTTCCGGCGGCTGTCGGTGCCCGCCTACAACACGGCGCGGGACAAGGTCAGCGCGGTCAACGCCTATCTGCAGGAGAACGTCGACAACA
Source organism: Nocardia sp. MDA0666 (assembly GCF_003023875.1). Taxonomy (NCBI): domain Bacteria; kingdom Bacillati; phylum Actinomycetota; class Actinomycetes; order Mycobacteriales; family Nocardiaceae; genus Nocardia; species Nocardia sp. MDA0666. The sequence goes on along the minus strand of NZ_PYHT01000020.1, from coordinate 87,579 downwards.
TCAAGGTCACGCAGGCCTACCGCCGGGAGGCGCGGAACCAGGCCAGGTTCGACCGGCTGTCGTGGGAGTACCGCGACGCCCGGCTGCGCAGCCAGACCCTGATGGCGGTGTTCTTCCCGTTCATCGAATTCCTGTCGGTGGTGGCGACGGCCGCCGTCCTCACCGTGGGTGTGCATCAGGTGCGCGGCGCGGCGCTGAGCGCCGGGACGCTCATCGCGTTCCTGCTCTACATCGATCTGCTGTTCGCCCCGATTCAGCAGCTGTCGCAGGTGTTCGACAGTTATCAACAGGCGGTGGTCGGTGTCGATCGGCTCGGCCGGTTGTTCGCGGTCGAGGTCGCCACCCCGCAGGCGGCGCGGCCACAGGCGGTGCACCGCGTCGACGGTGCGATCGAGGTCCGGGATGTGAGCTTCCGGTACCGGCCCGAGGACGCCGCCGTCCTGCACGACGTGACACTGCGTATCGAACCCGGGCAGCGGGTCGCGCTGGTGGGCGAGACCGGGGCCGGAAAGTCCACGCTGGTCAAACTCCTGGCCCGCTACTACGACCCGACCGACGGGCGAATTCTGGTGGATGGCACCGATATTCGCGAGTTCCGGCTCGAGGACTACCGCACACGGCTCGGCGTGGTGCCGCAGGAGCCGTACCTGTTCGGCGATACCGTGCGCGACGCCATCGCCTACGGGAAACCGGACGCCGATCCGGCCGAGATCGAATGGGCGGCCCGGGCGGTCGGAGCCCACGAGATGATCGCCGGACTCGACCACGGCTACCACCACCCGATCGGACCGCAGGGCAGGCTGTTGTCCTCCGGGCAGCGGCAACTGCTCGCCCTCGCCCGAGCTCAACTCGTCGAACCCGACATCCTCATCCTCGACGAGGCCACCGCATCCCTCGACCTCGCCACCGAGGCCCGGGTGCGCGCGGCCATCGACGTGCTCACCGCGGGCCGCACCACGATCGTGGTGGCCCATCGGCTGGCGACCGCGGCGGACTCCGACATCGTCGCGGTGATGGTGGGCGGCCGGTTGGCGGAGGTCGGCCCGCACGCGGAACTGCTGCGGGCGGACGGGACCTACGCGGCGCTGTGGCGGGCGTATGTGGGGGCGTCGCGAAGCGAGGACGACCGCGAATCGGCGCGGTTGTAGGGGGCGGCCGGCGGGCGCACGGCTCGGCGGTGGACGGAATCGGCGCCGTCCGCCATCGCGGATCGGGGACGGATTTGGCGCCGGCTCGCTGTGCGGCTGCGAGCCCGCGAACACGGGTTACTAGGCTGACCGCCGTGCTGCTTTCCGATCGCGACATTCGTGCCGAGCTGGCCGCCGGGCGGCTCGGGCTGGAACCGTTCGACGAGAAATTGGTTCAGCCGTCGAGTATCGATGTGCGGCTGGATCGAATGTTCCGGGTGTTCAACAACACTCGCTACACCCATATCGATCCCGCGCAACGCCAGGACGAACTGACCACCCTGGTCGAACCCGACCAGGGTGAGCCGTTCGTCCTGCATCCGGGCGAATTCGTCCTCGGTTCGACGCTCGAGGTCTGCACCCTGCCCGATGATCTGGCCGGCCGCCTGGAGGGTAAATCGAGCCTCGGGCGGCTCGGTCTGCTCACCCATTCCACGGCGGGATTCATCGACCCGGGTTTCAGCGGTCACATCACGCTGGAGTTGTCGAATGTGGCGAATCTGCCGATCACACTGTGGCCGGGTATGAAGATCGGCCAGCTGTGCCTGTTCCGCCTGAGCAGCCCCTCGGAACACCCGTACGGTAGTGCGGCGGCCGGTTCGAAATATCAGGGCCAGCGGGGGCCCACGCCCTCGCGCGCGTATATGAACTTTCCGCTGCCGCAGGATTCGATTCCGCAGCCTGCGGAGTCCTGAACAGCACCTTTGCGGGAAGCGTGGTTGGAGTGGGACCTGAACTTTTCGTGCAAACCTCGACGTCAATGCGAGAAAACCGCAAAAACCGCCGAGGTTTGCACGATACGTTCACTACGTCGGCATCCGGTTAGCTCGGCGGCAGCACGTGCGCGCCCGATTTGTCCGTCGACAGGGCCAGTGAGCTGATGTATTGGATTTCGCCCTCCGGCCCGGGGACCGCGGAGGCGATCATGTCGGGCCGTTCGAAGTCCATTCCGGTGACGTGGCAGGTGAGGGTCTCGCCGGAGGGGTTGCCATGTTCGTCGAACATATCCAGCTCGATTCCGTCGTCGCCGCGGCGCAGGTAGTACTTACCCCGGGTGAGAACCGCGGTGAGCGGGGTCGCGACGAAGGCGATCACGACGGCGACGATCGGCGAATACGGTTTCAACGCGGCGCCGAACACGCCGAAGAAGGTCATGATCGACAGCACCGCCGACAATCCGAAGCCGACCAGGCCCACGGGATTGAAGCTGTAGAGCATCCCGCGCCGGAATTCGGGCTGTTTGGGCGAGAGCTTCAGCAGATACTTGTTGACCGCGATATCCGTTGCGACGGTGACGATCCAGGCGATACCGCAGTTGGCGTAGAAGCCGAGGATGTCGTTGAGGAAGTCGAACATATTAGCTTCCATCAGGATCAGCGCGATCGCCAGATTCACTCCGAGGAATACCAGCCGGCCCGGATAGGTCTTGGTGACGCGGGTGAACGAGTTGGTCCACGCCAGCGAACCCGAATAGGCGTTGGTCACATTGATTTTGATCTGTGAGATGACCACCAGCACCACCGCGAGCGTCATCGCCAGCCAGGACGGAACCATATCGCGGTAGATCTCCAGGAACTGATGTACCGGCTGATTCGCGATGTCCTGTGCTCCCGGCAGATTCGCGATCAGATAGACCGCGAGGAACAGGCCGACGACCTGTTTGACGGCGCCGAAGATCACCCAGCCCGGCCCGGCGAGCAGCATCCAGCCCCACCACTTGCGCGCGTTCTCCGGAGTTTTCGGCGGCATGAACCGCAGATAGTCGATCTGCTCGGCGATCTGTGCGATCAGTGACAGACACACACCCGCGGCCAGCAGCGCACCGGAAAGGCTCACGCCCGCACCGTCCTTACCGCCGTAGGCGAAGAACGAGTCGATCGATTCGGGGTGGCGGATCAGCAGGAACGCGAACGGCAACACCATCAGCAGCAGCCACAGCGGCGTCGTCCAGACCTGCAGTTTCGCCAGCGTATTCATGCCGTAGACGACCAGCGGGAAGATCAGCACCGTGGAGAGCAGATAACCCAGCCACAGTGGGATGTGCAGGCCCAGATTCAGGCCTTGCGCCATGATCGAACCCTCGGTGGCGAAGAAGATGAAGGTGAACGAGGCGAACACCAGGTTGGTGATCACCGAACCGTAGTAACCGAATCCACTGCCGCGGGTGATCAGATCCAGATCGATGTTGTAGCGAGCGGCATAGTAGGCCAGCGGAAATCCGGTGATCATGATGATGATCGCGAAGATGCCGATGCCCAGCAACGCATTTCCGGTGCCGTTCGCGATGCCGATGTTGGCGCCGATGGAGAAATCCGCGAGGTAGGCGATGCCGCCCAGCGCGGAGACGCCCACCACGGCCGGACTCCATTTGCGATAGCTGCGGGGCGCGAAGCGCAGCGTGTAGTCCTCGAGGGTTTCCTTCGTCGCGGCGGCAGCGGTCGCCGGACGGGTTTGCACATCAACCACGATCTACTCCTCATCGTTCCCGCGCTCGGCGCGGCCTTTCGAGGGTGCAGGCCCGATGTGGTGTCCGGTTTGCCGCTCGGTTACCGCCGTGTAACGCCCCGCGACGTGCGGCTTTGCGCCCTCCCTTTACCGTGGTGCATGACCTTTGACTCGACAGCGAAGGCGAACGACCCCGGTGCGGGCGCGGCCATCCGGCCCTCCGCGACCGACCGGATCCGCTCCTGGACGGCGCTGGTACTGGCCGCCGCACCCACCGCGGCGATCCTCACGGTGGTGCTCTACGGGCTCGGTTTGGCGATGGGTTTCGGCACCCTCGGCATTCTCGCCATCGCGTGGTTGGTGGTGTGTGTTCTCGTCGCGGTGGTGTGCTTCCTGGGCGCCGAGCGGCGGTGGTTGTCGGCGCGTTTCGGGGTGCGCGCGCCCACTTCCGGCGAGCGGCATGCGCTGACGACGGCGTGGGAGCGGGTGGCCCGCCGATCCGGCATCGCCTCCTCCTCGCATTCGCTGTGGATCCGGGAGAGCGAGCGTGAACTGCTACTGCCCCGGCGGATGATCGCAGTCCCTTCGGCCGTACTCGGTGCGCCCCCGCGGGAACTCGAGGCGGTGCTCGCCCGGGAGCTCGGGTATCGGTCCGAGGGGCGGGTGTCGTTGTGCCAGTTCGTGTTCCGGTACTTCAATCTGCCGCTGGTGTGGCTGGAGCGGGTGTTGCTCTCCGGCCCCGCGGCGGTCGGAGCGTGGCTGACGCGGCGGATGACTCCGCCGGCGGCCCGGATCTTCGGTATCGGCTGGAGTGCGGTCAGCCGGGTGCTGGTCGCCTGCCCGGCGATCGCGGCCACCACCGTGATCGTGGGGCTTCCGGCCGCGCTGCTGCTGCGTATCGCTCCGGAGGTGGCGGCCTGCGCTCTCGTTCCGGTCGTGCGTCGCATCGACTACCGGGCCGACCGGGCGGCCGTCGACCTGGGTTACGGTACGGACCTCGGTGTGGCGCTGCAGGAACGGCGGGCGGAGTCCGGCGACGCGGCGGCGCTGTACGCACTCTCGGTGTCCGCGTACGCGCCGCGCACCGCGGTCGGCGAACGCGTTCGCCACATCCGCGACCGCATGGACGAGCGGGTGCGCATCGCCGGATATTCCGGGCCGGTGCTTCCGGAAGGTGGTGCGGCACAAGGGTTTCCGGGATCCGATCGGTGAGGTGTCGGATCGGCCGGTGAGCGAGCCGGACGCCGTGGAGCCGATGCCCGGCTCGACGGCCGCCGGTTCAGCAGTCCTCGAAGGCGGCTTTGACATATCCCGAGGACTGATACAGGTACTGGTAGGCCCACCGCGCCACACCGATGTGCGGCTGCGCGTCGACGAGCAGAACCTCACCGCCCCAGCACTTTCCGAGCACATACCGGGCGCGGGAGATGTGCGGAGTGAAGGTCACCACGATCACGCGTCGCCAGTTCTCCCGTGCCGCGCGGGCGGCCAGTTCGCGTCCCTCGCCGCGTGTGGTGCGCGGCTCGGGATCGAAGCAGCTCACCCGGAAGCTGTATCCGCCGTGACAGATTCGATTGATCAGCGGGGAGTGGTCGTAGGGATCGGAGAACACCACCTGCGGGGCGTAACCGTCGTGTGCCAGGCGCAGCGCCAGCTCCTCGCGGCCGTCGTGGGCGCCGCCGAGGACCAGGATGGCATCGGCCGGGCGCGGCGCGTCGGTATGCGGGCGCACGTACACCGGCCACAGCGCCGCCACCGCGACGGCGAGCACGAGCACCACCCCCACCGCACCGCGCACCCACCACCGTTTTCGCACTCTGCGATGGTAGGTGGTCGGCGAATGCGCTGATCGGCGGCGGTTTCTCCCTGTACACCCACTGTTGCCTGCGCCCTCGCCTCGTGGACGCGGACCGGCCATACCCGCCGCGTATCAATCGACTATGCGTCTGACGGTATTCGGGACGGGATATCTGGGAGCCACCCATGCCGCCTGCATGGCCGAGCTCGGTCACGAGGTGCTCGGAGTGGACATCGACCCCGGCAAGGTGGCCAAATTGTCCGACGGCGTCGTGCCGTTCTACGAACCCGGCCTGGAAGCGGTGCTGCGCCGCAACCTCGATGCCGGGCGACTGCGCTTCACCACCTCCTACGAGGAGGCGGCCGCGCACGCCGACGCCCACTTCCTCGGCGTCGGCACCCCGCAGAAGAAGGGCGAATACGGCGCGGACCTGAAATATGTCCACGCCGTGGCCGATTCGCTGGCGCCGCTGCTGGAGCGGCCGTCGGTGCTGATCGGCAAGTCGACGGTGCCCGTCGGCACGGCCGCGGAACTGGGCCGCCGGATGCGATCTCGCGCCCGCACCGACGTCGAGGTCGCCTGGAATCCGGAATTCCTGCGGGAGGGGTTCGCGGTGCGCGACACGCTGCGGCCCGACCGGCTGGTGCTCGGGGTCGACGGCGAACGTGAGCGCGCCGACTGGGTGCGAGCGCAGGTGCGCGAGATCTACGCCGACCTGATCGCGGCGCAGGTGCCGTTCCTGCTCACCGATCTGGCCACCGCGGAACTGGTGAAGGTGTCGGCCAACGCGTTTCTGGCCACGAAGATCTCGTTCATCAACGCCGTCTCCGAGGTCTGCGAGGCGACCGGGGCCGATGTCACGATGCTGGCCGACGCGCTGGGCCACGACGCCCGCATCGGCCGCCGATTCCTCAACGCCGGGCTGGGTTTCGGCGGTGGCTGTCTGCCCAAGGACATCCGGGCGTTCATGGCCCGCGCGGGTGAGCTCGGCGCCGATCACGCGGTCGCGTTCCTGCGTGAGGTCGACAACATCAATATGCGCCGGCGCACCAAGGTGGTCGATATGGCGGCCAAGGCGTGCGGCGGTTCGCTGCTGGGCGCCAACGTGGCGGTGCTGGGCGCGGCCTTCAAACCGGAATCCGACGATGTGCGCGATTCGCCCGCGCTGAATGTGGCCGGAATGATCCAGCTGCACGGCGCGGTGGTCACGGTCTACGACCCGAAAGCGCTGGAGAACTCCCGTCGCGTCTTTCCGACGCTGAACTACGCGACCTCGGTGGCGGAGGCGTGCGATCGGGCGGATGTGGTGCTGGTTCTCACGGAATGGGACGAGTTCACCGCACTCTCGCCGCGCGACCTCGAGCCGGTGGTGCGCGGGCGTTCCATTATCGACGGACGCAACTGTCTCGAGCGCGCCGCGTGGACCGCCGCGGGATGGGTGTACGCGGGACTCGGCACGTCGTAGTGTGGCGGGAGCCAGGTAGAGTGGCGGCGCCCTGCGGCATGCGCATCGGGCCCGTTCACGGCGGCCTGGGGACGCTCGCACGGCCCAGCACAGGCCGACGGGGGCGGTGGCCGGGGCGTACCGGTCGCGAAGCGTGAAACGAGATGGGCGGCAGATGAGTTCGGTACTGGGAGTTTCGGTGGGGGCCGGCGCCATTCGCGTCGCGATCCCCCATCCCGGTAACTCCGCCGAACGATTCGTCGCCACCGCCTTCGACGTGCAGGCGATGCCGGTCGGCGAGCAGCACTCCATGGACGATGTGGCCGCCGAAACCGTCGGCGCCGTCTTCGGTTCCGCGCCCGAGATCGCCGCGACCGCGCTGGCCTATCGCAACGAACAGCATGCGCGCACGCTGCGGGGCGCCCTCGCGCGCCGCCAGCTCACCAATTACGAACTCGTGCCCGAGGTCGCGGCGGCGCGGGAATTCCTGCGCGCCACTGGTGAACTGCAGGGGTATCGCACGGTCGCGCTCTACGACCTCGGCAGTTCCGGCCTCTCGGTCAGCGTGATCGACGTCGAGTCCGGACAGGTGAGCCACAGCGAGCGCACCAGCGACATCAGCGGCGACTATCTGGATTCGCTGATCCGCGAACAGCAGATCGCCTCCGGCCGGATCGAACATCCCCCCACCGCACAGGGTTTGGCGGCCCTGGACGGCGTATGCCGGCAGGCCAAGGAGCAGCTGTCGAGTACCACGGCGGTCGCGGTGCCGTCCGAGCACGGCCTGGTGTTGTTGTCGCAGGAGAACTTCGAAGCGCTGATCATGCTCGCCGTCGAATCCTCGGCTCGCATGACCCGCGATGTGATGATGCGCTCCGAACAGGCCGTGCAGGCGGTCTTCGTGATCGGCGGTTGCGCCCGGATTCCTCTGATCGCGCGCATTCTGGAGCGGTGGATGGGGATGCCGGTGCTGGTGCCCGCCGATCCGGAGACGGTGATCGTGCGCGGCGCGGCACTGCTCGCCCGCCCCGCCCAGGTGGCCACGCCCGCGCCGGTTCCACAGGCTCCCGGGCCCGGATCCGCCGACGACACCGTGCAATTGGCGCCGGTGTGGTTGTCCGAGGATGCGCTGCGACGCGCGCGCAAGCGGAACAAGGCGCGCGCCACGAGCACACTCGGCGGCAAGGTGGGTGCCGGTCGTCGCCGGGAGTTGAGTGTGGCCGGGGTGGCGGTCGGTGCCCTGGTCGTGGTCGCCGCGCTGGGGATCGGGCTCGGCTGGGGCCAATCGGTTCTGCGGGGCGATTCCCAGAGCAACACCTCCGCCTCCACTTCGGTGCCCGTCGCGCCGCCCCGTGCCTCCGCGGACCCCTCGGTCGCGCCGACCACCGATGCCACCAATGCCTCCGTGGCCGCGCCCACTCCGAACTGGCAGGCGCCGACCACCACGACCACATCCCCGACGCCGGGGCCGCCGACCATCGTCGTCCCGGGCCTGCCGCCGATCGTGGTGCCGACCATTCCGCCGCTGCTGCCGCCGTTCCCGCCGCGGCAGTAGGTGGTTTCGCCGCTGCCGCAGTAGGCGGGCGGTTCCGCGCATCGGATTAGCCTGATCCTCACCTATCGGCCACGCCCGAGGAGTGTGCGAGATGCCCCCTGTTCAGGTCGCGGTCTGCGGGCCGCGCGACTGCACGGACGCCGAGGCCGATACCGCGCGGGAGGTCGGGCGGCTGCTGGCCCGGGCCGGCGCGATCGTGTTGTGCGGCGGCGGGACCGGGGTGATGGCGGCGGTCGCCGAGGGTGCGTCGGCCGAAGGCGGCCTGGTGATCGGAGTCCGGCCGGACACCGACCGCGCGGGTGTGTGTGACGGCCTGTCCGCCGTCGTGTACACGGGTATGGGTGAGGCGCGAAACGCGATTCTGGTCCGGTCGGCGGACGCGGTGATCGTGGTGGGCGGTTCCTGGGGAACGCTGTCGGAGCTGGCACTCGCCAATCGACGTGGGGACGTGCCGGTGGTGTCGATCGGTGGCTGGCAGATCCTCGATGGCGAGGGCCGAACGATCGAGGGGAGTCACCGGGCGGCGAATGCGGCCGAGGCGGTGGCATTCGCCGTGGCAGGTGCTCGACCCGGCGGCTGACGCTCGCCTCAGGGCGCGATTCCGGTGAGGGAGAAGAACTCCTGACGGGAGCGGGCGTCTTCGCGCAGCGTGCCCAACAGGGTCGAGGTGACCGTGGTCGTGCCCGCGGCCTGGACTCCGCGCAGGGTCATGCAGGTGTGTTCGGCCTCGATGACCACGCCGACGCCCTTGGGCTCGAGGTGTTCGGTGAGCCAGTCGGCGATCTGCTTGGTCAGGCGTTCCTGGACCTGCGGTCGGCGGGAGAAATGTTCGACGATGCGGGCCAGCTTCGACAGTCCGAGAATGCGGTCGCCGGGCAGATACCCGACGTGGGCCACACCCACGAACGGCAGCAGATGGTGTTCGCAGACCGAGCGCAACGGGATGCGGCGAGCCAGCACCAGTTCGTCGTAGCCCTCCTCGTTGGGGAAGGTGGTCAGGTCGAACGAGCGCGGGGTGAACAGTTCGGCGTAGGCGCGCGCCATCCGGCGCGGCGTGGCCTGCAGATGTTCGCTGTCGAGGCTGACGCCCAGCGCGGTGAGGAAGGTGCGAGCGGCATCCTCGGCGACCGAGAGGTCGATGGCGCCGGTGTCGTGGACGACGTGTAACGCGGGGACGGACACGCTAGCTCCCACCGACGCCGAGAGCGGTGAGCAGCACGAGCACGAGCGTCGCGACGGCCAGGACGCCGTGTCCGCCCACGATTGCCACCGGGAAATGCCGCTCGGCGGGTTCCGCGGTCTCGTCTGCCCCGGCAACGTTTGTCGCCGCGTGGTCGGGGGTGGCCTGGTTCGCGGTGCGGGCTCGGAATACCGGTAGCCAGCGGAAGAACATGACGAATCCGAGCAGCGCGACGGGCACGAGCAGGGCGAATCCGACCCACGCGAGGGCGTCGTTGTCGACGATCAGGTAGATGATCCACACCACGAGACCGGCGGCGGCGAGCAGGAAGTGCCCGAAGACCACCGGTGGCGGCAGATGACTCGAACTTGGTTGTCGTGCACCGCCTTTGGCGATCCAGGTGGCCAGCAGGAAGAAGCCTCCGCCGGCGGTGAGCAGCCAGAGGATCAGAGCTGCGATGCCCATGATGACTCCCGAATGTGAGAAGGAAGGTCAGCGGCGGTAGCCGGTGGCCTGGGTGGTTTCGCCGGCGACTCGCACGCCGTAGCGGTAGGCGAGTTTGCCGCCGAGATATCCGGATATGCCCAGTACGAGCAGGGATGCGATCGACAAGACCAGGGGCCCGACAGGTGTCGCGCGATCGGTGCCGGCCGCGGTCCGCCACCAGAAGTTCAGTGCATAGGCGACGGTGATGACCAGATTCAGGCTCATATGCGTCAGCCCGGTGCGGAACGCGGGCGTGCCGGACGGGATGGCGAACAGGTCCAGGAAGCCGACCGTGGCCGCGGCCAACGCTCCAAGGACACCGATCGCCACCAGCCATTCGGCCCCGCGGGCGAGGAACTGCGGGTCGTCGACGATGTGGGAGCCGATGTCGAAGACGAGGCTCGCGACCCACGCCCCGATCGGCACCGTCACCAGGATCGGGTGGAACGGATGCCCGTACGGCCCGGCCAGTGCGGCACTGACGGGTTGTTTGGCCTGCTCCATATCTCCGGCCACGACACCATCCGCCATGACTCCACCCTCCCTCGGTCGAGGTTCAGTTTCGCCAATAAGTATTGGCGAAACTGTATCTGTGGTCAATACAACGCCCGTGAATCGATGTGATCGATCTTTCGACCTATGTGATTAGGCGTTATTGTGGTCGGATGACCAGCGATTCGGCGATCGGTGCGGTCGCGGTACTCGACGACGAACTACGGCGCGGCATGTACAGATTCATCCGCGCCGCCCGGCGGCCGGTGACTCGTGACGAAGCGGCCGAACAGGTCGGTATCTCGCGGAAGCTGGCCGCCTTCCATCTGGACAAACTCGTCGCCGCCGGACTCCTCCAGGCGCGCTACGAACAGACCAGCGGCCTGCGCCGCGTCGGCCGCGCCCCCAAGGTGTACGAGCCCACCGACGCCGAGGTGCGGGTGAACATCCCCGAACGCCGCCACGAAGTGCTGGCCGAGATCCTGATGGATGCGGTGCTGGCCGAGAGCACCGGCGAAACGGCCCGCGACGCCGCCGAACGAGTCGCGGCCGAACGCGGAAACACCCTGGGCCACACCGCCCGCGAGCGTTTACGCCCCGGTCGCCTCGGCGTCGAGCGCGCCCTCACCGTGGTGCAGGCGATCCTGTCCGACCAGGGCTTCGAACCCAGCCGCGACCCGCTCAACTGCCTACGCCTGCGCAACTGCCCCTTCCACCCCCTCTCCACCCAGGCCCCCGGCCTGGTCTGCGGCCTCAACCACGCCTATCTACGCGGAGTGCTGTCCGGCCTGAAAGCCGAGACACTCGAAGCGGTGCTGGCGCCGACCGCCGGCGAATGCTGCGTGGAACTCCGCCCCGCGCAGTAGGGATGAGCGGCGGCGGGCTCAGGTGAAGATTTCGTCCAGTGTGGTCGCGGTGAGGATGCGTGCTGTCCAGGTGTGTACTTGCTCGGTGGTGCCCGAGTGGACGGTCTCGGTGATGTGCGTGGGTAGTGGAGCGAATTTGAGGGTGAGCAGTTCGATCAGTGCTTCTGCGCGGCCGCGTGCCTCGCCGCGTGCCTCGCCGCGTGCCTCGCCGCGTGCCTCGCCGCGTGCCTCGCCGCGTGCTTCGCCCTCTGCGCGGAGCCGTTCTGCTGTGGTCACGAATATCTCCTTCGCTGGTGGTCCGAGTTGGTCGATCACGGGCACCAGATCGGCTTCGGCGGTGTCGCCGACTGTCATCACGTACGTCATCGCGGCCTGGAACTCGACTTTTCCGTCCGGGCCGGACAGTAGCGCGCGCAGATCGTCGATCAACGCGAAGCTACCTCGAGGCTACGACAGCCGGAGGGGTTCAGCTGTAGACCATGCGCCCAATTGGCGTCACGCGCAAAGCCACGAAACGAGTTGTACACGAACAGTTTTCAGTAGCACGTCTGTCGATGAAGGCCAAGCCGCGACGGGCGAGCTCGACTTCGACCGCTCGAGCAGCAATCGAATGTCGTGCGCTGTCGCGCGGGCGGAAAAGGAGTCGAGTGGCGGGTGCCGGGCGATCTACTATCGCCCGGTGGTGGACGCGGTGAACAGGCAGTGGATGTTGCGACGACGGCCGGTCGGGGCACTGCGGGACGAAGATTTCGAGTTGAGGAATGTGCCGGTGCCGGTTCCGGGGCCCGGTGAGGCCCTGATTCGCGTGCATTGGCTGGGAATAGATCCCACCCAGCGGGGCTGGCTCAACGAGTCCGACAACTATATCGACGCCGTGCCGATCGGCGCGGTGATGCGTGGCAGTGGTGTCGGCCAGGTGGTTCGCTCGAACGACCCGGATTTTCCGGTGGGTAGCTGGGTCGCGGGAATGGTGGGATGGCAGGACTACGTCGTTCGGTCTGCGGGCGGGTTGTTCGGGTTGAACCTTGTGCCCGACGGTGTGCCGCCTACGTCGATGCTGAGTTTGTTCGGACCGCCGGGTCTGACCGCGTACTTCGGTATGACGGATGTCGGCCGTCCCGAGCCCGGTCAGACGGTGCTGGTTTCGGCGGCGGCCGGTATCACCGGGTCCATCGCGGGGCAAATAGCGAAGGCATTGGGCTGCAAGGTCATCGGAATCGCCGGCGGCCCGGAGAAGTGCTCCTGGATCATCGACCACGCGGGTCTGGATGCCGCCCTCGACTACAAGCACGACGATATCGATGCCCGTCTGACCGATCTCGCCCCCAACGGTGTCGACGTCTTCTTCGACGGTGTCGGCGGCCGTATTCTCGAATACGGTCTGGCGCACCTGGCCCCCCGCGCACGTGTCGTCCTGGCCGGGGCGATCTCGTCCGGTTATGAGGGTGCCGATCCGCCGTGCGGGCCGCGGAACTATATGAGGCTGGCACTGGACCGGGCGCGCATGGAAGGGTTCATCTTCCTCGATTACCTCGACCGTTTTCCGGAAGCCTTCACGGCATTGCGCGACTGGCAGGCCCAGGGAGCGATCACCATTGCCGAAACCGTCAGCAGGGGACTGGAATCCGCGCCGAGCGCATTGCGCGCCGTCTTCGAGGGCCGCAATCTGGGCAAGCAGCTGGTCGAGGTCGCAGAGTCCTGACACATGGTGGGTGCCGGACGCTCACGCTCGATCGAACACGCCGCTTTTCGCGCCGCCGACGAAGGCATTCCATTCGCCGGGGGTGAAGATCAATGCGGGACCGGAGGGGTTCTTGCTGTCACGGACGCCGACCATGCCGTGGTCGAGGAAGGCGACCTCGACGCACTCCTTGCCGCCCTGGCTGCGACTGCTCTTGAACCACTTCGCGCCAGATAGGTCAACGTTCACGCTGCTCATGCTCCCTTGCCACCCGCCGAAGCAGGTTCCTGCTCACCGTCTCATCCAAGGCCGCAGCCCTGATGCTGTCGTACCGCCGATGGTAAAGCCGCACGTCGTCTTCCTTCTCAAGGTACATGTCGCCAACAGCGCCCTCGAGAAAGACCACGGGGGGCTCGAGCTGTTCACCGGTCGGGGTTTCTCCGAACGTAAGAACTACGAACGGGGGCATTGATATCCCGTCCGGGAAACCGGCGTCGTACCCGAGTATGCGTACGGAGACGTTGTCTCGTGTGCCGATGTCGGCAAGGTAGCGCAGTTGAGCGGCCATGATCGAGTGACTGCCCGCGACGCGACGCAGGGCCGCCTCGCCGATCACAACGTCGAGAAGTACCGGCTGCGTCTTTCTGGTGACGGCAGTCTGCCGTTGAGTTTTTATCTGGACTCGTTGTTCCCACTGTTCAGGTTCCTCGTCAGGCCAGATCGACCGAACCAGAGAGCGGTTGTAGTCGGCTGTCTGAAGTAGGCCTGGAATCAAGTCGGGCTGGTAGGTGATGATTCGGCCGGCAGCGGTTTCGAGACCCACGTAGACATCGAAATTGTTCGGGATCAGGTCGCCGTACTGGTGCCACCAAGACTTCACGTTGGCTTGCTGGGCAAGTCCTTTCAGAGCAACCGTGAGGTCCGACGGTATGCCGTAGAGATCGCAGATAGCCTGGATGACAATCGATTTGATTCGACCGACCTCGCCCTTCTCCAGGCGGTTCAGGCTTGTCGCACCCATCTCCAGCAGTTGAGCCGCGCGCACCTGGGTGTACCCGGCGCGTGTGCGCCACTCGACCAGATAACGGCCCAGTTGCCGCCGCGGAAGAGTTGATCCGGTAGCGCGCTGCGGGTCTGACATGGAATCTCCGTTTCGGGGACGATGAATTCTCCGCTTCGGTGAAATGCTCTCATCTGGTGTGGAGAGTCTGCAGGGCTTTCGGAGAACTTCAAACGGAGACTCCGATTCGGAGTGACCGGATGCGATTTCCGGTGTGTCATAGAGGGGTTCCACGCGGCCGGATCTCACCGGCGAGTCACCAGTCAACTGTCCGCGGAGCTGAAGTGCGGGCCGGGCAACTACGAATCGACTTGCCTCACAGCGTGTTCAGCAACGAAACGGCCGTCCATTTGCCTATTCGAATCGAGGGAGCGATGACTGATGTGCTCAACGATGTACCTGCAGGTGCGGAGAGTGCTCCGCAGAACTGGGCGATGATCTACCGGCGCGCGTTCGGGTTGGATGCCGAGGTGCATCCGGGGTCGGGGCGGCTGGTCGTGCGCGCGGGAAAGGCGTTGGCCGCCTTGACGATGCCGAGTGTGCTCGGGGCGCGGGTGCGGGGGCGGTTGGTCGACATGTCCGGATCGGCCGGGCCGATCATCGCTCATCCGCGCTCGATGCGGTGGACCTTTCTCACTCTTCCCGCCGATGCCGATCTGACCGATCCGCTGCTGCACGCCGAGATGTTTCGGCACTACGTCGACATCGCCGGTGTGAATGCCGAGATCGCGCTGCCCTCTCCGGGATTTCTGCAGTCGGATGTGTACCGATTGTGGACCGATGCCCCCGTCGGTGACTACCGTCCCCTGGCGGGCGACGTACTTACGGCTGTCCGGGAATGCGTTGCAGCACAGGGAATGCGGTGACATGAACCTGATACTGATGGTCGGGTTGTGCTTCGGCATCCTATGCCTGGTTCGGGTTGCGGTCGGCGTGCGACTTCCGGAAGCATGTCCGCGCCGGATGCCGTTGCCGGCCGGGCAATCCGACACCATTCCCTTGCCGGTGGATGTTCGCGACATCAGGGAGCGTCTGGATCTCGAAGAACTCGGGTTGCGGTGGTGCCGGGATCGGTGCGGTGCCGGATGACGACCCGCATCACCGAAGTGCGCGGGCTGCGCGCGACGTGGCGGCACGGACGCGGTGGCATCGAAATTCTCGATGTGCACGACATAGTCAGCAACACCGAGGACTCCTTTCCGCCGGGCACTGATCTCGCCGCCGCGCGGGAGCTGCGTCCGGATCTGGCGGATCTGTGGGATGTGGTTCGCCGTGAATTCTGGGATCACTACCTCGCCGCCCGCGTGGTACGCGACGAACCTGAGCGGAGTAGGTGATGGCGGAGCGTGACAATCGAGAGTTGTTCTCGCACTGGGCGATCGTCACCACCGCTGCCTCCTGCGGCGTCCATGCAGGGGCGTGTCCGAGCGGTGTGTGGGGACCATATCCGCTGCGTGAAGCGGAGTACGTGGTCACGACCATCGCCCCGAGTCACAACCCGCACGTCGTTCCGTTCTGGACGCGCGAAATGGGGCCCGGGGACTCCGGACGTACCGCGACGGATTCGGGCGCAAACACGACCGACAGCGAGGACGCGAAGATCATTTCCCTGCAATCGGATTCGCGGAAGTGGCGGCGATGAACCCGCCTGCTCTCAGGCAGCCAGATTCGCCAACTGCGGGAGTCGCGACACCAGCGCGTCGAGCTCTTCGCGCCAGCGGCGATGCACGTTGAGGCGTTCGGGCGCTCCGGTGTGCGGCATGCGGTAGTACACCCTCGACCAGAGCGGGTTGATCTTCATCTCCGTGAACATGGCCGTGCTGAAATGCTCGGCGCAGACCAGGCTCGCGGGCCGGCCCGACCATTTGTTCGCCTCGACGATGACGACCGACGTGTTGGTCAGCACCACGAAGTAGTACTTGCGCACGAACAGCATCGCGAACCGCACGTAGGGCAGATCGTCCACCCACGGGCTGGGGCCGGTGATCGCCTGGAAGGCCAGCTGCATCTGCTCACCCGGAGGAGCGAATTCCGTCAGCTTCTCGGCCAGCTGTTTCTGAATCGTCGATTTACGGAATGCCATGTGGCCCACCCCCGTTGAAGAACTCCACCGGCACCGTGCCGATGGAACGCAACGACCTTAGCGGCATTCTCGCGCACCTGCCACCCCGGATTTCGAGCCGATGCGACGTACCGCGATCCGGCAACTACCCGACACTCGCCGTGGCGCTGTCCACTGCGTCCAGGGCGGCGAGTTCCCCCGTCAGTTTGGCGCGAATCGCGGCGATCGCGTCCCGGCCGATCGGCAGTCGCAGCGGAGGCGTGGGGGATTCGACCGCGGCGATGATCTGCCGCGCGGCGTCGTCCGGATCGCCGTACACGCTGGGATCCAGCGTGGACAAACGGTCGTAGGCCGCCCGGACGCTGTCGCCGTAGTCCGGATGGGCGGTGGGTGTAATCCCCAGTGACGCAACGAAACCGGTGCCGAACATGCCGGGCTCGACGATGGTCACACCGATGCCGAGATGGGCGACCTCCCGGAGCAATCCTTCGTTCATGCCTTCGACCGCGAATTTGGTTGCGGCATAAAGGCCCAGCCCCGGTGACGGCGCGGCGACACCGGCCACCGACGAGATCTGTACGAGGTGACCGCTCCGCTGCTCGCGCAATACCGGCAGCGCGGCGCGCACGACGTTGAGCGATCCGAAGACATTGGTCTCGAATACGGCGCGCACGTCACTGTCCGGAATCTCCTCCAGCGCACCGAAAACCCCGTAGCCGGCGTTGTTCACCACGACATCGATCCGTCCGAAGGCCTGCTTCGCCTCCGCGATCGCCTGCCGGGACTGCTCGGCGTCGGTGACGTCCAGCGGGGCGACCAGGATTCGTTCGGGATGCTCGGCCGCCAACTCCCGCAGGGCCCGCGCGCGCTCGGGATCGCGGGCCGTCGCAGCGACCTGGCCGCCGGCGGACGCGACCGCGCGAGTCAGCGCGAATCCGAATCCGGAGGAGGCTCCCGTGATCAGCCACACCTTGTCTGTCGCCATCATATGCCTCTCATCTGCGGTTAATTAGGATACTGCTCGTATCGTATCCAAAACGCTAGACTTGCGCCATGGTCGAGATGACACAGTCGCGTGGTCCTGGACGGCCGCGCAGTGAGCGTTCGAGGCGCGCGGTGCTCGCGGCGGCCCGCGACCTGCTGACCGACCGCGGACTGCCGGGGCTGAGTGTGGACGAGATAGCCACCCACGCGGGAGTCAGCAAGAACACCATCTACCGCTGGTGGCCCACCAAGGCGGCCGTCCTGATGGATGCGTTCACCGACGCCTTCGCGGACCGGATGAGCGTCCCCGCCGAAGGCGATGCCCTGGTCCGTCTGCGCACGACGGTCCGCCGGGTGGCGACGCTGATGAGCGATCCCGACGCCCGGCGCCCCTTCGTGGCCTTGGTGGCCGCGGCGCAACACGACCCGGAATTGGCTGCGGCGCTGCGGGATCGGTTCATCGCGGGGCGGCGGGCCGAGGTGGGCGAACTCCTCGGCGAGGCCCGATCCGCCGGTAGCCTTCCCGCCGGCTTCGACCCGGACACTGCCATCGATCTGATCTACGGCGCGCTCTACTACCGGTTGCTGATCAGTGGAGAGACCATCGATTCCGGCTACGCGGACCGAATCCTCACGGCGATGGGCCTGCTTCCGGACTGAACAACTTGGACGAGTGCGCCTTTCACGCTCTCGCCGTGAGCGCCTACGGTCGCGTCCGATTAGCGCCAGCACCCGCCGGGAGCGGTTCCTAGCGTCGTGGTCATGAAAAACGACCTGCTGACCGATACCCGTGACCCGGTGCTGCGCACATCCGTCGTCGGACTCATGGCGGTGGGGGCGGGACTCGGCACCGCCACCATGTATGTGCTGCAGCCGGGGATGGCGGCAGTGGCAGGCTCACTGCACGCATCGGTCGCGGAAATGGGGATCGCACTGGCGTGCGGGCCGGTCGGCTATCTGCTCGGGCTGGCGCTCCTGGTTCCGCTGGTGGACCGACATCCACCTCGGACGGTGGTTTCGCTGCAGTTCGCCGCGCTCGCCGCGGCATCGGCGATCGGCGCCGCGGTGGGGGTGGTGTGGTTGCTCGGCCCGGTGATCGGGCTGGTCGGTGCGGCGTCCTCGGTGGGTGCCCAGATGAGCTCCGTCGCAGGGCGTTTCGCGGAACCGAACCGGCGCGCGACGGTGCTGGGGACGGTGACGGCCGGGATCTCGGCCGGAGTACTGGCCGGCCGCATCGTCGGCGGCTGGCTCACCGACCTCATCGGCTGGCGGGGCATGCTGCTCGTCTTCGCGGCGGCCTGCGTGGCACTCGCGGTGGCCACCCGTTTCGTGCTGCCCGCCGCGACGGCCACGGTGGCCTCCGGGTACCTGACGATGCTGCGCGAGCTGCCGGGACTGTTCACCCGCTATCCGTTGCTGCGGTCGGCGGCCGGTCGCGGCGCGTTGTGGTTCTTCGCCTTCTGTACGGTGTGGGCCGGGCTCGCGGCGGCCCTGTCGCAGCCGCCGTTCTCCTATTCGTCCGAGCGAATCGGCTTGTACGCGTTCGCCGGACTGGCCGGTGTCGCCGCGACCCGCATCGCGGGGGCGTGGACGGATCGGGTCGGGTCGCGTCGCGTCATCCTGGTGGGTCTCGTCGTCGCCGGTGCCGCCGCCGTGACACTCGCTGTGGCCCTGTCGAATACGGTGCTCGCCCTCGTCTGCCTCGGTCTGTTCGACGCGGGCCTGTTCGCGGCGCAGGTCGCCAATCAGAGCACGGTGCTGGCCATCGCCCCGGGCTCACCCGCCCGGTTCAACAGCGCCTACATGGCCGTGTACTTCGTCGGGGGCAGCGCCGGCACCGCCTTCGGTGCGGCCGCGGTGAGCCGGCTCGGCTGGGCTACCACCGCGGTGATCGCGGCCTTCGCGATCGTGGTCGCGGCAGTGATGACCGCCGGCAGATCACTCGCTCATTCCTCGTAACCTGTTGTGGGCCAAGCCGATCGGTTGCGCGGTTGCGGGTCGTTCCGGGGTTGGCGGTCCGCGTCCGGTCGCGGCGGACGGGTGGGCCAGCTCGGCCGGGGGTCGTCGTGGGGGCGGCCGGACGGGACGCGCCGGTGGCCGCCGGTCGGCTCTCCGGTTCGGGCGTCGATACGCCGGTGACTGCCGGTATCGGTTCGGCGATCATCGATACGCCGGTGACTGCCCGTATCGGTCCGGCGATCATCGGTGCGCCGGTGGCCGCCGGTGTCGGCGCGGCGGTCGTCGGCGCGGCGTCGGCCCCCGGTCGCATCGGACGAGGGGGCGGTGCGTCGACGGGCAGGCGGCTCGGCTGGACGTCCTTCGACGCGGCGATGACTACCCGTGTTGGGTCCGCCGCGGTGGTCGGCGTGGTCGTGGCCGGCCCTGTTCTCCGGGCCGTCCACGCGCCGGCGGCTTCCCGCGGTCTCGCCGCGCGCGGCGACTCGGCGGTGGCTGCCGGTGGTTTCCGCGGCGCTCTCCGCCCGGCGGCGGCCCGCGGGCACGGAGGCACGGCGGGGCACGGGTTCGGGCTCGTAGTCGTCGAAGTCGGCGCTCCGGCCGAACGGGCGGGCCAGCAGGACCGCGATGGCGGTGGTCAAGGGAACCGACAGCGCCAGGCAGATGCCGCCGACCGCGGAACGGGTGATCTCGATGGCCACCGCGTCACCGGTCAGCACGTCGCGAATGGAGCGACCGGCGACGGAGAACATCAGCAGCAGCGGCAGCGCACCGCCGGCGTAGGCGAGGACCAGCGTGTAGACCGTACTGGCGATGTGGTCGCGGCCGACGCGCATGGCGGCCGCGAAAATCTCACGCCGCGTCGCCTCTTCGTCGAGGGCGGCTAGTTCGAAGGCGGCCGAGGCCTGGGTGATGGTCACGTCGTTGAGCACACCGAGCGAGCCGATGATGAAGCCCGCGAGCAGAAGGCCGGTAATGCTGACGTGCTGGATATAGGTCGCGACGTTGGTGTTCTGCTCCTCCGACAGTCCGGTCAGATGAGTCACCTCCAGCGCGACCCAGGACAGCACCGCCGCGAGCACCATCGCGCTGAGCGTGCCCAGCAACGCCGAACTGGTCCGCAGATTGACGCCGTGCGCCAGATACAGGACCGCGTAGAGAATCAGCGCTCCCGATACGAGGGCGACCGGTATCGCCGGCTTCCCGTCGAGCAGGGCGGGCAGCAGGAATACGACCAGCACCCCGAACGCGAACACCAGGCCGAGCACCGCGCGCAATCCGCGCCACCGCGCCACCACCACGATGACCGCCACGAAGACGAGCGTGATCAGCAACAGCGGCATTCCGCGCGAAAAGTCGTCGAAGGAATAGATGGTGGTGCCGCTCGGATCGTCCTGCCGAACCAGCCGAATGTGGTCTCCCGCATGCAAATCCGGCTGTCCCGGCCCCGGCGCGATTTCGAGCAGCGTCCGGCTGCCTTTGTTCGGCCCCGAATCGATCGAGACCAGACTGCGCTGGCAGGTATAGGATTTCGTCGGCGGCGGTTGCGGAGTATCGGGAAAGGCGCGCCCGTTCGACGGACTACCGCACGGCCCCATATCCTGCATCGCCACGGTGCCGGCCTCGGTCTGCACCGCCCCACCGCCGCCGTTCTGCATCGGCAACGGAATATCCACATGCTGCCGGCTGGGCCACAGCCAGATCATGGCGATCACGACGATCACCCCGACCGCGGTGAGCATCCCCACCACCACCCGAGCCGCCGTAGCCCCGATAGCAATAGGCCCGGAATGGTCATGATGGTGATGATGATGCTCGCTCACCGCAGCGAGCTTAAAGGAAAGTATTTTCAACAGCAGCCTGTACCACGTCTCTGGGTGCTTTGGCCGTATTCAAACCGCACACCTGATCACGCAAGAACATGGGTAACTCACCGGGCACGGGCTAACAGAACCAAATCGACCCTCCGCCGGTCGCCGAAGCAAAGAACCCCGCACCTGAACCAGGCCTGAATATGCGGAGGGGCGGGACAGCGGGGGAGCGGGCGGCGGAGAGCAGGGGGATGTCTCCGCCGCCCGAAAGGGATCCGACGGCCCAGGGGGGTAGGCGGTCGAATCCAGGGCCGAGCGACCCAGGGGGGTAGGCGGCTCGGCCGGGCACTGTGAGTGCCGAGGACTACTGTACACAAAAGTTCGAAGTTTGCGCCAGTGAAGTCTTCAAAAACCTACTTTTCCAAACTCCCGGTTTGTTTTGGCTCGTCCCGGCCCCGACTACTGGCGATAGTTGGAGAGGAAGTTGCCGAAGCGCTCGATCGCCACGGCGAGGTCCCGGGCCCACGGCAGCGTCACGATGCGTAGATGATCGTGCTGCGGCCAGTTGAAACCGGTGCCCTGCACCATCAGGATCTTCTCCTGAAGCAGCAGGTCGAGCACCAGTTTGCCGTCGTCGTGGATCTCGTGGACCTCGGGATCCAGCCGCGGGAACGCGTACAGCGCGCCCTTCGGCTTCACGCACGAGACGCCGGGGATCATATTGAGCTTCTCCCAGGCCACATCGCGCTGCTCGAGCAGCCGCCCGCCGGGCAGGATCAGATCCTCGATGCTCTGGTAGCCGCCCAGCGCCACTTGAATCGCGTGCTGAGCGGGCACGTTCGGGCACAGCCGGGTGGAGGCGAGCAGGTCGATGCCCTCGAGGAATCCGGCCGCGTGTTCCTTCGGACCGGTGATGACCAGCCAGCCCGACCGGTATCCGGCCACGCGATAGGCCTTGGACAGGCCGTTGAAGGTGAGGCACAGCAGGTCGGGAGCCAGGCTCGCGAGCGAGATGTGCTTGGTGTCGTCGTAGAGGATCTTGTCGTAGATCTCGTCGGCGAGCAGGAGTAGCTGATGCTTGCGAGCGAGGTCGACCAGCTGCTGCAACACCTCCGACGAGTACACCGCGCCGGTCGGATTGTTCGGGTTGATCACCAGCAGCGCCTTGGTCTTGTCGGTGATCTTGGATTCGATATCGGCCACGTCCGGCTGCCAGCCGTTGGATTCGTCGCACAGGTAGTGCACGGCTGTGCCGCCGGCCAGGCTGGTCATCGCGGTCCACAGCGGATAGTCCGGGGCGGGGATGAGCACCTCGTCGCCGCTGTTCAGCAGGGCCTGCATCGTCATCGTGATCAGCTCGGAGACGCCGTTGCCCAGATAGACGTCGTCCACATCGAACTCGGGAAAGCCGGGGACCAGCTCGTACCGGGTCACGATCGCGCGGCGCGCGGGCAGGATGCCCTTGGATTCGGAGTAGCCCTGCGCGTACGGCAGCGCGGCGATCATGTCGCGCATGATCACATCGGGCGCGTCGAAACCGAACGGCGCCGGATTGCCGATGTTCAGCTTCAGGATGCGATGGCCCTCGGCCTCCAGTCGCGCCGCATGTGCGTGCACCGGCCCACGGATTTCGTAGAGAACGTTCTGGAGCTTCAGGGACTGCTCCAGAACCCGGGGCGGCTGATGCGGTGACTGACTGGTAGGGCTCACCTGTTCAATGGTGCCACCGCCCCGCAACTCCATATCCGAGGCATCGCCACCGCGCCACATCGGCGTTGTGCCGGTCACATCGGGCGCCGTGGGGCCGCCGTTCAGGTGGGCGGATTGGCCGGCAGCATCCCCGTGGCGACCGTGGTGCCGCAGAACTCCTCGATCCGTTCGTCCAGGCGCCGCGCCTCGACCGCGTCGCGGAAGCGCGGGGTCGCGATGCGGCGGCGCAATCCGGTGAGCCGTTCCTCGAGTTGCGCGATGCGGCGGTCCTCGGAGAGTTCGAGTACCGGACTGAGGGCGTCCCCGGCGCCGTCGAGACTGCCGTTGATCAACTGGGCCGCCGCGTTGTCCACCCGCGCCAGCGCCTCGGCCCCGTAGGACCGCTGTTCGCGCGGGCCGCCGCTGTACAACTCGATGGTGCGCAGGGTTTCGGCCAGTGCCGGCTCGGCCTGGCCGAGGTGGATGTACGTGGCGCCCGCGTAGTAATGGCTCTTGGCCTCCGGGAAGCCGAAGACGCCGCCGGTTTCGTCGTGCAGTTCGTCGGTCCCGGTACCCGTGCGCGCGGCCTCGGCGGCGCGGATGCAGCGTTCGGCGTCGGCGGCGCTACCCAGTTTGGACCAGATCCGCGCCTCGATGTTGTGCAGCCGGACCTTCGCGGTCACCGAATCCGCGTACTGCTGACCGTTCTGCGCCAGTGCCACCGCCCGGCGCGGCCGTTCGGACCAGTATTCGATCAGCGCCTGCATGCCGCGCGTCCACGCGCGTAATCCGTTGTGGCCGCACAGTTCCGCGTACGCCCAGGCCGCGCGGGCCTGTTCCCCGGCGGCGTCGAGATGTCCGAGATCGGTACTGGCGTTGGCCAGCAGACCCGACAGCGTGCCGGCCAGCAGATACAAATGGCTTGTGTCCGCGGGCTTCTGGTGGCCCTCGAGCAACCGGTACACCCGCCGGCGCACCCGCAGCATCTCCACCATCATCGGAACCGGCGGCACGTGGACGTACTCCCTGGCGATGCGGGTGGCATCGGCGTCGAGTTGTTCCAGCGCGGAGGCGCCGACATTACTCGCCTCGGCGCGACCGGCGTGCTCGCTGGCTTCGTGGGCAGCCGCCATGATCAGATCCCTCTCCGAAATCTCGGCTAACGCATCACCTCTCATCGCACCGGCGTCTACGAGTGCCAAAAGTTCCGCGTCGCTCGAATACTTGCTGTGCGCCGAATGACCTTGACGCACCTCGAATTCCGGTCCCGGCCGATCGATGACGGGCTGATCGATCATGGCCGCGAACCGCGCCCGCACGACTTCGTCGGACCTGGCGAGTGATGTGTCCAGCGCGGCCTGGTTGACCGGGCGCGGATGCACCCGGGCGCCGCCCGCCTCCCATTTCGACACCAGGCGTTCGTGAACTCCCAGATGGGCCGCGAACTCCCTGATGCTCATGCGTTTGGCATCGCGGAGGGCACGGGCTTCCTTACCTGACCACTGCCGGACCACGATGTCCCCTTCCGCGCGAACTCGTCTCCAGAGTACGAGGGGACGGTGAGCACGGCCACATCCGAAACCGAGCTGGTACACGGGAATTGGCTGGTCCCGGCGGTTTGGGCAGTGAAAGGGCAGTGCAGAGCGCGCGTGGGGGCGTTTCGGAGACGTCGCAGTGGCGGGAGCCTTGAAGATATCGAGGGAGTCGCCGTGAAGGTCGGGAAACTGTGAACGTCGAGAAGCTCAGAACCGCCGACGACTGGGTGATGTTCTATCGGCATCACGCCGGTCTGACATGTATCCAGCGTGGTGGATTCGTCACGCTGCCGGTGACCGGCACCGTCGGTGTCGTGCATCTGCCGGCCGACCGCGCCGAAGCGGTGTGCCGATCCCTCACCGAGCACGGCGGATGCGGGCCCGTACTGGCCCGGCGCGTGCGGTGGAGCTTCCTCGTGTTCCCCGACAGCCGGCCCGGTGGGCAGGTCGCGGACATTCTGCAGCGTCTCGATATCGGCATCCCGGCCGTCGGCGGCGAGATCATGATGCCCACCAGCCTGGGCCGATGGACCCGCGAGGGCTGCCACTGGATCGTGGCGCCGGGGTCCGGCCTGGAACTTCCACCCCTTTCGATAGTCGTCACGACGGCGCTGGCGGTGGGAAGAGGCGGCGAGGACTGAACCCGCAGACCGGTCCTCGCCGCTGCCGATCCGGGTCCGCCTCGTTACCTGTCGGGGGCGGACCCGGATTCGGAACACGGGTGCGAAAATCAGATCCGGAACGTACCTTCTTCAGATTTGACCCTTTTGTGACATGAAGACGTTTAAGATTGCCGGATGAAGCTCCAGCGCCTTACCGCGATATCCGCACTGGTCGTCGGCGCCGTCACCGCCGGAACCGTTGCCGCGCACGCCGAACCGGCCGCCGCGCCCCAACCGGCCGCGATCAAGTACTCCATGAGACTCGTCGACAAGACCGTGGTGACCACCCTGCAGGGCGGCACCTTCCGGATCGCCGCGGACGGCAAGTCCTACGCGATCACCGATCCCCACGGCGCCACCGTCGTCTCACTCCCGACCGAAGTGCGCGTCGCCGGGACCGAGGTGCCGGTGAAACCGGTGGTCCGCAACGACGGGACCGTCCTCGAGTTGACGCCGCAGCGCACCGTCACCGTCGACAAGCCGGTGACCGTCCAGCCGATCGCGTCGCCGATGGAAAACCATCGCGCGATGAACGAATTCGAAACCAACTTCGGTGTCGCGACCGCCGTCGGCACCTTCCTCGGCACCGCGGTCGGCGCCATCGTCGGCGGTGTCACCGGCTGCATTCTGGGCTTGCCGCTGCTGGGTGTCGGCTGCATTCCGGCCGCGGTCGCGGGGGCCGGCATCGGCGGTATCCTCGGCACCATCGCGATCGGCGGACCAGCGCTGGCGATCACCGGATTCGACATGATCGGCACGCTGTCGGCCGCGCCCGGCACGACGAAATGGGCCGACGACAAGTAGGTCCGCTCCGGCGGATCGCGGTCCGGCTGTGCCGCAACCCGATTCGCCACACCGTGCATTGTGAGAGCCCCCAGAACTGGGGGCTCCTTCCCTGGTGGGCGTGCGCGTAGCATCGACCCGCCTGTGTGGCCGAAAGCGCTGAGCTCCAAGCGAATTCACCGCCAACCCGCAGGTGTGACGGCGCTCGTCGAGGGGGCGAGCGCCGAGATTCGATGACGGAGCCGACCCGGCTCCCACGCCGGAGCAGACCGGGATCAGGTACTCGGTCGAACTCGTGGACAAGACGGTCGTCACGACCTTGCAAGGGGGGACCTTCCGGCTCGCGCAGGACGAAAAGTCCTACTCCGTCACCGATTCCCACGGTGCCACCGTGGTCTCGCTGCCCACCGATGTGCGGGTCGACGACGTCGCCGTTCCGGTGAAGCCGGCGGTGAAGAACGACGGCACCGTCCTCGAACTGACGCCGCAGAAGACGATGACCACCGACCATCCGGTCGCCGTCCAGCCGATCGCCTCGCCGCTCGAGAACCAGCGCGCGATGAACGATTTCTCCACGCAATTCGGAATCGCCACGGCCGTCGGCGGCATCCTCGGCACCATCGCCGTCAGTGGACCGGCCCTCGGCATCGCGGGACTGGATCTGATCAACACCCTGCAGGCCGCCCCCGGAACCAGCAAGTGGGCCAAGGACACCGCGGGCAACTAGGGAGTTACGCCACGCACCATCGAAGGCCGGTCGCTCGAGCAGCGGCCGGCCTTCGGCGTTATCGGTGAACCCACCGCACACCGACGACACCTCGAGCCGATTGCCGTCGTCGGCAGGGAAAAGGGGATACGACGAAGGGGCGCCGCCGGTGTCGGCAGCGCCCCTACGCGGTGTGGCGAATTTACTTCTTGCGGCTGCCCGGAGCCTTCGCTCCGGACTTGAAGCCCAGGCCACCCGGCTTTGCGGTCGGGGGCTGGACCTCACCGTTGCCGCTGTCGGCGGAGCCGGTGGCGGTCGCCGTCGACTCCGGTGCCTCCGATGCGGACGCCGGCTCGGTCGCGGGGGCCTCGGCCTCGGCTGCTTCGCCGGCAGCCGTATCGGCCGGTGCCGCACCGTTGCCGGATTCCGTTGCCGCCGGGGCGGATTCGGCAGCGGCGGGCTTCGCGGCGCCCGGGGCCTTGGGGCCGGGGCGCTTGAAGCCGGACTTCATCGCCAGACCCTTCGGCGCCACCGTCGGTTTGGTCTCGGTGGGGCCGGTGGACGTGGCGGTTTCCGCAGGAGCCTCTGCAGGCGCGGTCTCGGCGGCGGGCGCCTCGGCAGCCTCGGCTTCGGCTTCGGCCGGGGCTTCGCTCGCGGGCTTGGCGCCCGGAGCTTTGGCCTTGCCCTTCATGGCGAGACCCTTGCCGCCGGGTGCCTTGGCGGCGCCCTTCATGGCCAGGCCGCCGGGCTTGGCGGTCGGCGCCTCGGTGCTCTCGGCCGCTGGCGCTTCGGCAGCGGACGCCTCGGCCGCCGGGGCTTCGGCGGGCTTCGGGGTCGCCTTGGCGCCCGGTGCTTTCGCCGCGCCCTTCATCGCCAGGCCCTTGCCGCCGGGTGCCTTGGCGGCGCCCTTCATGGCCAGACCGCCCGGCTTGGCGGCCGGAGCCTCCGCGGGTGCTTCCGCGCTCGCCTCGGCGGCCTCCGGCTCCGGAGTCGCCTTGGCGCCCGGTGCTTTCGCGGCACCCTTCATGGCGAGACCCTTGCCGCCGGGTGCCTTACCGCCACCCTTCATGGCCAGACCGCCACCGCCGGGCGCCTTGCCGCCGCCCTTCATCGCCAGACCCTTACCGGCGGCCGGGGCGGACTGCTCGGCGGGGGCCTCGGGCTCGGGCTCGGCCGTCGGTGCGGCTGCCGCTTCGGCGGCCGGTGCCGCGGTCTCGGCGACCGGTTCGGGAGCCTTGGGCTGCTGGATCACCTTCAGGTTCTCCGACAGTGCCGCCGGCTCGACCCGGTCGATCGACTGCAGCATCAGCTGCGCGACGTCCACGACCTCGACGCCCTGGCCGACCTCGCCGGAATCCTTGCGCGCGGTCACACCGTCGGTGAGCATCACACGGCAGAAGGGGCAGCCGGTGGCGATCAGCGACGGCGAGTTGCCGCCGTCCAGGGTGGCCAGGGCCTCGTCGGTCCGGTCGAGGTTGACTCGCTTACCGAGCTGTTCCTCCATCCACATGCGGGCACCACCGGCGCCACAGCACATGGACCGCTCGCCGTGGCGCGGCATCTCGGTGACGTTCGCGCCCGAGGCGGCCATCAGCTCACGCGGCGCGTTGTAGATCTTGTTGTGCCGGCCCAGGTAGCAGGGGTCGTGGTAGGTGACCTTCTCCGACACCGGCTTCACCTGCACGAGCTTGCGCTGCCGTACCAGCCGGTTGAGCAGCTGGGTGTGGTGCACGACCTCGTACGTACCGCCCACCTGCGGGTACTCGTTGTTGAGCGCGTTGAAGCAGTGCGCACAGGTGACGACGATCTTCTTCTTCGACGGCTCCACACCCTCGAAGACGGAATTCAGCGCTTCGATGTTCTGCATCGCCAACTGCTGGAACAGGAATTCGTTACCCGCGCGGCGAGCCGAGTCACCGGTGCAGGTTTCCTCCGCACCCAGCACCATGAATTTCACGCCGGCGGTGGCGAGCAGTTCCGCGACGGCCTTGGTGGTCTTCTTGGCGCGATCCTCGTAGGCGCCGGCACAGCCGACCCAGAACAGATACTCGTACCCGTCGAAACTTTCGGCGTCCTGACCGAATACCGGAATATCGAAGTCCAGCTCCGACATCCAGTTCAGCCGGTCCTTGGCGTTCTGACCCCAGGGGTTGCCCTTGTTCTCCAGGTTCTTGAACAGGCCGGCCAGCTCGGAGGGGAATTCCGATTCGATCAGAACCTGGTAGCGACGCATATCGATGATGTGGTCGACGTGCTCGATATCCACCGGGCACTGCTCGACACAGGCGCCACAGGTGGTGCAGGACCACAGCACCTCGGGATCGATGATGCCGTTGACATCCTCGCCGCCGACCAGCGGACGCTCGGCCTCGGCCTTGGCCGCCTCCGAGATCTTCGCCAGCGCGGCCTCGTTCGGTTTGCCCTCGGCGTCGACCAGGCCGACCTCGTCGCCGCCCATATCCTTGCGGCCACCGGCGAGCAGGTACGGAGCCTTGGCCGCACCGTGGTCCCGCAGGGACATGATCAGCAGCTTCGGCGAGAGCGGCTTACCGGTGTTCCAGGCCGGGCACTGGCTCTGGCAGCGACCACATTCGGTGCAGGTGGTGAAGTCCAGCCAGCCCTTCCAGGAGAAGTCCTCGATCCGGCCGGCGCCCAGGGTGTCGGTATCGGGGTCGACGTTCTCCATATCCAGGGCGCGACCCTTGGACATCATCGGCTTGGCCGCACCCAGGGCGACGCCGCCGTCGTCCTCGCGCTTGAAGTAGATGTTGAAGAAGGCGGAGAACCGGTGCCAGGCCACGCCCCAGGTGATGTTGCGACCGACGTAATAGAGGAACGCCATGCCCGACATCAGCTTGATGAACGCGAAGATCGACACCATGGTCGCGTTGGCGGGCAGCAATTCGGCGACCCGCATGGTGAAGAAGTCCGTCGCCGGATTGCCCTCGCCGTTCAGCGCGATCTTGCCGGCCTTGACGAAGATCATGCCGAGGCCTTCCATCAGCACGATCGCTTCGATCACGTAGGCGGGTCCGAACTTCGAACCGCTGAATCGCGACAGGCGCTGCGGTACCCGCGGGTGATTGAGCTGGCGAATGGTGATCAGCGTCAGGATGCCGACCACGGTGCCGATGCCCATCAGCTCGTCCCAGAAGTGGTACACACCCCAGTTGCCGATGATCGGCCAATGGAATTCGGGGTCGAACGTCTGCCCGTACGCCTCGAACCACAGGATGGCGCCGGTGATGAAGCCGACCATCACCAGCCAGTGCGCCCAGCCGACGGTGCGGAATTTGTTCATGCGGGTATGCGCGATGAACTCGACCAGCATCGTCTTGAGGCGTGGGAAGAACGGTCGCCAACGATCCGGCGCCGGCTGCCCGACCCTGATCGCGCTGAAGATCTTCCACGCGCCGCCGATGAACGACGCCCAGCACACCAGGCTGAGCACCGCTCCAATCGTGCCCAGCGTCACTGTCAGGGCATTCATGTCGCGACCTTCCTTCGGTTCCACGAGCATTCCGGCGACCGGGCTGGGGTCGCCGTCGGTTGCTCGTATCGTAACGGGCAGTAAGTTACCCGCCGGTAACTTATCTGTCCATCGTATGATGCACGAGTGGTCTATCCCAGGTTGTGGGGTCCAACCGTACTCAGGGTGTGACCGTTCTCACGTGTTGGCCTGCGGTTTTGCCGTGGTCGCGGTCGTCTGACACGGTAAATCCCGGCAAATCCGGTGTTCGAGCCAGGTCAGGCTTACTCGCCGCAAAGACGAACAGTTGGCGAATCGGTCCTTAATTGTTAGGGCACATAACAATTCTCGCTTTCGGTCGGGGTATTCGACTAAGCTCACCTCGTCCTGCTTGCTGTGTGCACCTTCACACTGCTCGGGGAGGTCCGTCAGGTTTGAAGTCGGGGTTGATGGCCTGACGGATGCGTGGGCTCTCGCGGAGAAGTTGCGTGCGGCAAACCCTGATGACGGATTGGAAAACCGAATGAAGCTCCGCAGAGGTACTGCGGTCGCCGCTATGGTCATCGGCGCAATGACCGTGGCGTTGGGAACTGCCAACGCCGACCCTGCACCAGCCCCGGCTCCGGCCGCCGACGCCAAGCCGGGGATCGATTACTCCACCAAACTGGTCGACAAGACGGTCGTCACCAAGCTCAAGAACGGCACGTTCGAGCTTGTGGAGAAGCACGGCGCGACTCCTGATCAGAAGCAGCAGGTCGTCGACATCAAGGATCAGGCCGGCAATGTCGCCCTGGAGATGCCGATCGACTACCGGATCGCGGGCGTTCAGATTCCGATCAAGCCCGTGCTCAAGGACAACGGCACGGTGCTCGAGCTGACCCCGGACAAGCCGGGCAATGTCGACCTGACCAAGCCGGTTGCCGCCGCCCCCGTGGCCGCGGTCGCGGAGACCAAGGCCGACCAGCAGACGCCGATCCAGGCCGATAAGCCGGTTCTGGTCGCCAAGGACGTCGCCTCGCCGATCGAGAACCAGCGCGCGATGAGCGACTTCGCCACCAAGTTCGGTCTGGCGACCGCGATCGGTGGCTTCGTCGGCACCGCCATCGGCGCCGTGATCGGCTGTGTCGTCACGATCGTCGCGGGCTGCATCCCGGGTCTGGTCACCGGCGCGGGCGTCGGCGGCATCGTGGGCACCGTCGCCGTGGGCGGCCCTGCTCTCGTCGCCGCGGGCGTCGAGCTGGTCAACACCATGCAGGCTGCCGACGGCAGCACCCAGTGGTCGGATGCGGCCATGGCGGCGGCCAGCGGTCAGCCGCAGCAGGCCAACCAGCCCAGGTAATTCGCGGCACGGAGCCGGTGATCAGCCGGCTCCGGGACGTGTACGGCCCGTCTTCCTCGCGGAAGGCGGGCCGTTGTCGTCGGGCTTGTCGTTGCGGCGGTCAGGCCGTGCGCATCCGCAGCCGACCCGTGTAACTCACCTCGCCGAGCGGTTTCCCGAATTCCGCGAAGGACCGTTCGGCGATCTCGAACCGCCCGTCCTCGCGCACCAAAAGTACTGTGCTGCAGCGAGTTCCGTGCCAGTCGTTGGCGACGAAGCGGGCCGATACCGAGCGTTCCTGCTCCGGCGACAATCCGGTGCGCGGTAGTTCGGCATCGGGTGCGATGGTGCGGTCGGCCAAGACGTCGAAGTAGTCCTCCACCGCCGGGGAACCGATCACCGCGCCCAGCGCGCGCACGCCGTCGCGCACCTTCGGCCACGCCGTGGCACCGGTGTCGGTGTGCACGCCGCCCACGCTTTCGGCGGTGTGACGATCCGCGATGCCCGTCGGCCGTTCGGAGCCGGGTGCGGCCGAGCCGAGCAGGGCGGCATTGGACAGCCCGTGCACTCCGGGCGGGAGGGCCAGCGGAGTGGCCTCGCTGCGATTGCTGTGCCACCACAGCGTCTCCAGATCGGAGACGACCAGGTTGTAACCGTTGTAGTCGTCCAGATCGGCCGCAGCGGTGCGAACGAACTTCTCCGGTGCCGCGGAGCCGGTGAGGTAATCCATCAGCAGAGCGCCGCGGGAGCGGGCATCGATGCGCTTCTCGGCCGGGCCACGCACATTGGTGACGGTCGCGAAACGACCGGCCTCGGGGACGAGTCCCAGCCAGGTGCCCGGCACGCCGTTCGGGGCTCCCAGATCACGTCCGGCCAGCAGATTGGGCCGCTCCGGCCACCACCGCATCGATTCGGTTGGGCGCGTGTAGAACTCGTCCCGATTGGCCGCCACAATCAGCCGATACTCCGGATGCGCGCGCCACCCGATCAACACCAGACACATAACTCCAGCATGCACCAGCCGGGTGAACACGATATCGGGACGGCAGCCGGCAGGTGGGGCCATCGCAAGCTCCCGCGGAGACGACAGCTCCCGCGGAGACGACGAAGGCCCGGCATTTCTGCCGGGCCCTCGACGATGCTCGAAGCGCTCAGTTGGTGCGAATCCGCAGACCCGGGTTGTCGGAGAGCACCTGGTTCACCGGCTGCGCGAACAGCTGCGGCGCATCACCGGTCAGGGCGCCGATCAGGTTCGGGATCTCGCAGATCGGGTAGTCGGCCACCGAAGAGGCGCTGGAGATGCCCAGGGCCAGGGTGCCGGTGACGATCGGGCCGCCCGAATCACCCGGCAGCGCACAGATGTTCGCCGAGAACGACTGAGTCAGATCGCGGTCACCGACCTGGACGGTCTGATCCACCGCGTTCACCACGCCACAGCTGAAGCCGGTGCGCGAACCCGACTTGCAGACGGGGGCGCCGACGACGGGGTCGGCCACACCGGTGATCGCGATCGGCGCGGCGCCCGGAACCCGAACGAGGTTGTTGGCGAAGCGATCCCGGCTGCCGGCGTCGATCGAGACGATCGAGTAGTCCTGGTTGCCCAGGATCGACTTCTGGAACGAGCCCAGCTGGGCGCCGACGTGATTGCCCGGCAGCAGCTCGAACATGCCCGGCGCGTTCGCGGTACCGGCGGCCGGGATGTTCGGATCGCAGTGTCCGGCAGTGATGTTCACCGGGTTGCCGTTGCGGTCCTCGCCGTTGAATCCGGTGGAGCAGACCAGCTGCATCTTGCCGGCCACCGACGCATAGGAGTCGCCGCCCGCGCGGGGCGCGTTGGGCTGCTCACCGGCAATCGGCTTCACCTGCGGGTCCGACTCCGGCGGGCCGACCGGGGGAGCGGCCATCACGATCACGTGCGCCGGGTCGACGAAGCCCGGCATCGGCACGCCGGCCTTGTCCACGCGCACCGCGATGCTGTTGTTGACGGTGTCGATCACGACACCGCGCACGGCCTGAGCGACAGCCTCGGGCTGCCCCGACAGCCACTGCTGGAAGGCGTTCTTCTCGCTGCGCAGCACGGTCTGGCTCTTGGCCACGTCCTTCACGCCGAATCCGGCGTCCTGAGCGGCCTTCTTCGCGTCGTCGAGGCCTTGACCCGGAGCCAGCGCCACCACGGCCTTACCGGCGTCGTCGAGCCACGCGCCCGCGAACGCCTGCGGGAACTGACGCTGCGCGGTCGCCGCGAACGCCGCCACGTGCTGCGCCACATCGGCGCGGTGCAGATACTCCTCCGGCGAGATCTTCAGGTCGCGCTGTACCGCCGCAGCCAACTCGGCGGGCAGGGCGGGCGCCGGGGCGGGCGCGGGGTCCGCGGAAGAGGTCGCCGCGAGCGGCCCGAGAACCAGAACCGCCGCCGAGGCGGCGACGGCCGCGCTGCGGAGGCGGGTGCGCGGGGCACGTCCCGCGGCGGACGAAAGTCGGATGCGTGGCAGGAGCATGAGGCGACTATATGGGGTTTGCGCGGCTATGCCTACTTGTCGCGGACTTTGGCCGAACTCACACCGGCCATACCGGAAATCGATACCCGCTGTTCACCCGGCCCGGATCGCGCCGAGGGGCACGTTCGGCCTGCGAACGTGCCCCTCGGCGCGATGGAAGGATCGTCAGCCCACGTTCGGGCGAGTACGCACCGTGATGCCGGCGCCCAGTCCGCCACCGGAATTGGCGTCGATATCGCTGAGGATCTGCCGGATCGGGATGCCCAGCGTGGCGGTGCCGCCGTACTGCGCCAGATCCATGTTGGCGGCCTTGCAATCGGGTGCGTCGGCGGCGTTGGAACCGCTGGTGATGCCCAGGGCGAGGGTGCCCGAGACGATCGCGCCGCCGCTGTCGCCACCGAGGGTGCACGCCGAGCTGGCGAAGCCGCGCACCGTCTTGGATTCGCCCTCGGCGGTGAACAGTGCCGTCTCGACCCGGTCGGCGACCACGAATCCGCAGGTGAAGGTGGACGATTGGCCCGACTTGCAGATCGGGGCGCCGGTGATGGGCTCGGCGATTCCGGTCAGGGTGAGGGTGGTGCCGTTGGCACCGCGCACCGAGGGCTGGTCCATCCCGGCGGTGATCGCGCGCTCGTTGAGCTTGATCACCGAGTAGTCCAGTCCGGTGCTGCCGCCCAGCTGCGCCTTCACGAAGGTGCCGAATTGCGGGCTGGCCTTCAGGTTGCGCAGGTTCGGCAGGTAGACCCCGGCCTCGGAGTCGCCCTTGCCCACATTCGGATCGCAGTGTCCGGCACTGATGTTCAGCGCGTTCCCGGCGGCGTCGATGCTGTTGAAGCCGAAGGAGCAGACGTCCACCGACTTCAGCGCGGAATCGTCGAGGGAGGTGGGTGCGCTGATGTAGGTGTCACCGGCCATCGGGCGATGCTCGACCGGGCCGCCGCCGTCGGGCGAGAGCACGACCTTGACGTTGGCGATCAGCGTCGGAAGGTTCAGCAGGTGACCGGCCGGGGTGTTCGCGACGCTCAGCACCAGCTGGCTGTTCAGGAAATCGACGGCGACCGAATTGATTCCGGCCGACAGTTCCCGCGGCAGCCCGCCGATCCACTTGACGAGCTGGTCGAGTGAGCTCTCCAAGTTGTCGGCCGAAATCGGTGCCAGGCGAGTCTGATATCCGGCGGAGTTGGCGATGCGCGCGGCGTCGAGCGAGGTCACCGCCATCACCGGCTTACCGTCGGCGCCGAGCCAGGCACCGGCGAAGGCCTGCGGGTGTGAGGACCGGAAGTCGCGGGCGTAGTCGCGCAACTGCTGAGCGCGGGCGGCGCGGTCCAGATACTCCGCGGGCGACATCTTCAGATCGCGGCCGATGGCCTGCACCAGTTCCGGCGGTAGCTGGTCGGCTGCCGACTGGGCGGGCGCGGGATCGGCGAGCGCGGGCGATGTGGCGATCCACGGGCCGAGCAGAAGGGTCGAAGCGAGGGCGACAGCAGCGGTTTTCATCGACGCGCGTGCCACCGAGGCGCGTCCGATCGTGGCGCGACGCGCCGCCAACTTGCGCATGGAGTCCCTTCGTCAGGCACATACGTGCCGGCCACCCGTGGGCGGTAAACCATTGGGTGGCAACAGCCCTCGACCATCAAGCAGACCGTCCGCCCGGTGCAAAGCCCGGTACGACCGGTCAGCGCATCACTTTAGGGCACAACGGCGTGAGTTTCGCTACGAAATCATCACGGAGTTGGCGGACTACTGCACCTGGAAGCCCGGCAGCGGTAACTCCGGCAGGCCGCCGGGGGCGGTCGTGGTGGTCCGGGGTGTGGTCGTCGGCCGCCTGGACGTGGTCGTGGGCAGGCTGGGCGGCGCAGTGGTCGGGGTGACGGCCGGCGGCGGCGGAGGCGCAGGTGTGGTCTCCGTGGTGGTTTCGGGATACTCCTGCGGCTGCTGCTCGACCGTGGTGGCCGGTGGCGGCGGTGGCGGGGGCTGGATCGTGGTCGTCACCGGCTGGGTGCGGGCGTCGGCCTGTCCGGAGACATCGGAGGCGGGCACCTGCGTCGGGCTGCTGTCGCGATACATCAGTGCTACGGCGATCCCGCCGACGACCAGGCCCACGACGGCCGCCGCCGAGGCGATCAGCAGGGGTACACGACGCTTCTTCACCGGTTCGGGCGGTGGGACCACCTCTGCCGCCGGAACGGCTACGGTCGGGGTGACGGGGGCGGGCAGGGGTTCGATAGCCGGCACGGCCGCCGAATAGGCCTGCATGGTGGCGTCGGAGGCCTGCACCGCGGGCAGCACATCGGTGACCACCAGCGCGTTCTCGGCACCGGCCGGATCGGGCGGAGTGGTTCCGGCCGGGGTGGCGAGCACAGCGGCCAGGGCCGCCCGGGCGGCGTCGCGCGCGGGTCCGCGGCTGTCGCCGGCCGCGGGCAGGTCGGCCTCGCTGACCAGAACCACCGAACGCAAACCCAGGTAGTCGAGGGCCTCGCGCAAACCGCGCACATGTTCGGCGGGCCAGTCACCCGGGTGGGTGGCGTAGAACTCGGCCGGGCCGTTCAGATGTTCGGCGGCCAGGTTGATCAGGCAGAACATCGCGGTCGCCACCAGATCCTCGGCGCGGTAGGCCTCCCCGTCGTCCACGGTGATACCGGCGGGATCGCCGACCGCGCGAACGAATCCGGTGATCGAGTGGGTATGTCCGGGCGGCGCCTCACCGCCGAGTGCGGTGTCGCCGTCGTCGGACATGTGCAGCACCGACTCGCGCGCGATGTACAGGGGTTCGGGCGTCTCGTCGGTCTCGCCACCGCTGGTGACGATCGCCGCGACGCATTCGTCCTCGGCGATCCGCAGGCCCACCCCTGTGGCCATCCTCAATACCTCGCTTCGGTGTCTCGAGCGCGCCGATCACACGAGTAACGAACCGTGTCCCATTGCGCGGAGCATCGACAATAACTCCGAGCGCGATCCGGCCCCGATTCGACGCCGGATCCGCGCGACATGATGCTCCACCGTCTTCGCGGAGATGTACAGCCGAGCGCCGATTTCACGGTAGGTCAGGCCCAGCAGTACCAGTTCGGCCACTTCGCGCTCGCGTTCACTGAGGACCGAGGCGGCCGCCGGTTCGGGGGCCGTCGCGGCGCGCGGGGCGGCCGGGGTCCGCTCGGGCGCGGCCGAGGGCCGGGAGCCGGTGCGCACCGTGCGGGCCAGTTTCAGCAGGGCCGTCGCGGTGGCCGGATCGCCGGCGCTCAACGCCGCCTCACTGGCCAGCCGGGCGGCATCCCAGACCATGCCGATCGCGGCCAGGCGTCGCACCGCCGCCGTCACCCGATCCTCGGCGACCTCACCACGCAGTACCAGCACCCAGGTGCGTCCCGCGTCTGCGAGGATCGCGGCATGCGGATCACCCGCCTGCGCAGCGGTTTTCAGCAGTCGAGCGGGCGGCATCAGTTCGTCCGGGCGCTCGTGCGCGATGGCGGCCTGAATCTCGTACCAGTGGAACACATTCGCCCACGCCGGGGGATTTCCCGCGCTGCGCAACACATCTCGCGCCGCCTCCACCAGCCGGATTATCCGCTCCTGTTCACCGAGGCGGATGGCGGCCAGCCACAGTTCACCGATGGGCAGCAGGGCGGGCAGGTCGGCGTCGACCTCGTCGAAGGTCGGGTAGGCGGCCTCCCAGGCGCGCAGCAGGACGCCGTGATCACCCGCGCGGCGGGCCAGTCCGACCAGCACGCCGTGTGCGAGCAGGCGATCGCGCGGCGGCAGGGCGGTGGTGTCGACGGCCGCGACCGTCTTCGCCGCGGTCTGTTCGTCGCCACCGAGCATCGCCGTCCAGGCCGTCAGCACCCGGATCTGCGGATCGTGCGGATCGGTGCCGCGCAGAGCGTCGGCGGCGCGGCGGGGCTCGCCCATACTCAGGCACAGCAGCGTCGCCAGCGCGACCGGAGCGCACGGCAGCATGCGGTCCTCCGGCGCCGCGGTGCGGGCCAGTTGGATCAGGGCGGCCGCGGCCGAGGTTGCGGCACTGCGGGATTCGCCGGTGATGCTCTGCGCCAGCGCGGTCGCGAACCGACCGGTGCGGGCGTTGGTTTCCGTGGGCGGCCACTGTGCCGCCGAACCCGACACCGCCCGCGCGTCGCCGACCGCGCCGGCGAGGTGGAACACCGCCGCGGCGGTCGCCCAGTCGGCGCCGGTACGGGACGTGCCGAGCCAGGAATACAGCTGTACGGCCCGGCCGATCAGCCCGCGGCGAGCCTGGACGCTCGCGCAGATCCGCACGGCGGCGGCCAGTTCCGCGGGTTCGGCGTCGGTGCGCGCGAGCACGGGTTCGGCCAAGCGCAAGGCGGATTCGTCGTCGCCGCCGAATACGGCCGCGGTGGCGCGCGGGACGGCGATTCGCTGCGCCTCGTACCCGCTGGCCACGGCGGCGGTGTAGTAGCGACTCGCCTCACTGCCCGCGGTGTCGGCCGCGGCGCGGAGGAATTCGGCAAGTCGCTCGTCGCGAACCCCGGATTCGGCGAGCTGCAGGGCCGTGTGGTCGCGCAGGAGCCCGGCCTCGAGACGGGCGGTGAGCAGGCGGCGCTGAATCGAGACGAACCGGCGTTCGCCGACCAGGGTGCGCAGCGGTTCGATGGCGGGACTCAGCAACAGGTCGGCGTCGGTGATCAGGGCTCCGGCGCGGGCCCGGTCGACGAGTCCGACCGCCGTCGCCTCGTCGGTGCCGAGCACCTCCGCCAACTCGCTCGGATCGAGGCCGGCGCCGGTGGTGGCGACCGTCAGGACCTCGAGCAGTTGCGGTTCGGTGTCGTCGAGAAGCGTTCGCGCCCACGAGGTCACGGCCTGATCGACCGCCTCGATTCCGCCCTCGAGCCGGGTGGCGCACGCCGCCGTGAGCGCCGCCACCACACCACCGGGGATGCCGCCGGTGTGCCGGTGGATATGGTCGGCGACCGCGCGCGGCACGGTCATCCCCAATTCGCGGGCGAACGGAGCGATATCGGCGGTCCCCAGCGGGCGGAGGTCGACCACCCGGCCGCGCCGCGACACCGCGTCCGCCAGGGCGCGCAGGGCGGTGTCGTGCGGTTGCGGCCGGGTCGCGACGATGATCGTGCGCGAATCCGATTCCACGGCGGCACAGAGCTTTTCCAGTTGCAACTGGTCCAGGGTGTGCGCGTCGTCGACGACCACGGCGGCGCGGGTATCCGGCGGCGTGGTCGTCGCGCTCACATCGTCGAAACAGCCGATACCGCTGCGCCGCAATCTGTTTCGGACGGCCGCGAGCAGCGTGGACTTCCCGGTGCCGCACCGTCCCCGAATCAGGTAGACGAGCGGATCCGGCGAGCCCGAATCCAGTTCCCGGAGAATCTCCCGCGCGCCCGGAATGGCGCCGAATGCGACCGCGAGGTTGCCGACCACTGTCACCGATCCTCAGTTGCCTTTGTGGGGCAGCACTTGGCCTGGGAGCTGCACGGCCGTGTCGACTGCGTTACCCGCCTGATCGAGCCCGTTGTTCAAGACGTTGCCCAGTGAACCGCCGGGAGAGCTCGGCACGGTGGGCTGGGAGGGAGCCGACGGCGCCGAGGGAGTCTGCACCGGCACCTGTGGCGGCGCCTGCGGTGCGGGGCTGTTGGGCGCGGGGGAATCGGGCGCCGGGGAATTCGGTGCGGGAGCGTTGGGCGCGGGCGCCGCGGCGGATTCGGGTGCGGGCGCATTCGCCGCCGCGGAATTCGGAGCGGGCGAGTTCGCCGCTGCCGTGCCCGCGGCCGGGGACCCCGCGGAGTTGTCGGCGGCCGTGCCGGTGTGGTTCGTGCCGGTGTGGTTCGCGGCCGTCACCGGGTTGCCCGCCGTCGGATGC
Organism: Nocardia sp. MDA0666; assembly: GCF_003023875.1. Taxonomy (NCBI): domain Bacteria; kingdom Bacillati; phylum Actinomycetota; class Actinomycetes; order Mycobacteriales; family Nocardiaceae; genus Nocardia; species Nocardia sp. MDA0666. The sequence goes on along the minus strand of NZ_PYHT01000020.1, from coordinate 48,067 downwards.
GCGGGGTCGGTGGCGCCGGCCGGGGCGGCTCCGGCCGAGGTCGACGCCGCATGAGCCGCGGATGTCGCCGCCGCGGGGGAGGGCGACGAGTTCGAGGGACTTCCCGCGGTGCCCAGAGCCAGGGTGCCGGTGGCGACCGCGCCCACGGCGATCGCGGCGCCGGCGATGAAGGCGACGCGACGCCACCGGCTGGTTCCGGACGGCGCGGTATCGGCCGGCGGCGGTTCGATGGTGGCCCGGTCGCCGAGCGCCGGCAGGGCGGTGGTCGTGGCGTCGTCGGAAACCGGTTGCGCCTCAGCGAATTCGGGCTGGAAATCGGGCTGGAAATCGGGTACCGCCAGGGCCGCGGCATGACGTCGAGATTCGGTGTACAGGTCCGCGGCGAGCAAGGTCGCTCCGCGCGCGCTGAGCGAACCAGGATCGGCGACGGGCGCGATCGGGATCGCGAACTCGCCGGAGATCAGTTCGGTGAGCAGGCCGATCGAAGCGCCGGCGCCGGTGAGCAGAATCCGGCCCACCTGGTCGATGCCCACCCCCGCGCGCCGCACCGCCTCGTGCACGAGGCTCAGCGAATCCGCGAGCGGACCGCGGAACAGATCCTCCACGTCGTCCCGGACCAGGCGTACATCGCGCGCGATACCGGCCAGGCGGACCGGCACCACCGTGGCGGTGTCGGTCGAAAGCCGGTGTTTCGCATCGGCGCAACGGTTTCGCAGTATCGACAATTCGCGTTCGACAACCGGGTCGAACGGATCGAAATCCGTTTCTCCCAATGCATTTGCCAGCACGTAGCGCATCGTCAGCAGATCGAATTCGGCGCCGGAGACCTCGGTGGAGCGAACCGGTTCGCCCAGTAGTCCCGAGTGCGGACCGGAACCGACCACCGAGACCGTGGTACCGGTGGCGCCGGAGTCGTAGACCACAACCGGGGTATCGGCCGGGAAGGGAGTGCTCGCCTCGAGCCGGCGGAGCGCGGCGAGCGGTTCGGAGACCAGGACCACCGCCTCGGCGCCGGCGCGGTCGAGCGCGCGGCGCTGGGCCTCGACGATGTGTGCCGGCCACCACGCCGGCACCGTCGCGACCGTGGAATCCGGATCGAAATCGGCGACGACCTGGGAGATCGTTTCGGCGACCAGATCGGCGGCAGCGACCGAGGAGCCGTCGGGCAGGAGAATATCGACCGGATCGCCCACGCGGGACAATAGATTCTCCGACAATTCGGGCGCCGATCCGAAACGGTGGCGACGAATGTGAACAGAGACATTTTCCGGGTCGGCGCTCGCGGAAGTGGAGCCGGTCGCGGCAACCGTGCGCGACGACCCGACCGTGATGCCGAGCGTCAGGCCCTGTGTCATTCGAGAACCCCTGTCGTTGGTATTTGCGGTCGTCACGAATATTTACGGTCGTCACGATCTATCCCACTGTCGGTTGCCGGGGGGCCGTCGTTACCGCAGATCCGGAAGGTTCGGGGAAAGTCCCCTAATGCTCCCGAATCCCCTATCGGCACCGATACGGAAATCAGGGGATTCGCCCCGTTTCGCGTAACGCCGGAGCTTCTTAGCGTGAAAGGCAATTCGACTGCTGCGGATCGACACGATGGTCCGCCGATCCAGGAGACGATCTGCGATGACCCCGAACGCCATTCTCGAATTCATCCTCAACCTGTTGCGCGACCACGAGGCCGCCGTCGGTTACTGCACCAACCCGACCGAGTCGCTGTGCGCGGCCGGGCTGGAGGCGGTGACGCCGGAAGATATCGCCGCCGTGGCGCCGATGGTCGCCGAATCCGCCCTGGTCACCGGTGGCTCGCAGCTCGCCGCCATCGTGGCGGCCGGGGGCGGGGCGGCCGCCGACGGTGGACTCGGCGCGGCGGCCGGTGGTAGCGGCGGGCTCGCGGGCGGCGTGGCCGGCGAAGCGGGGGCGATCAGTGAAGCCAACCTGGGAGCCGGGGCCGCGCTCGGCGGAGAAACCGGAATCGAGGCCGGTGCGGGCCTCGGCCTCGGCGCGGGGCTCGGCGCCGACCTGGGGGCGGGGCTGTCCGCCGGTCTGGGCGCGGCCGCATCGCTCGGTGCGGGCGCCGCGGCCGGGCTCACCGCCGGACTGGGCGCCTTGACCGGGGTCGCGGTCGGCCTCGGTGGCGCGGTCTCCGGCACCGCCGGCACCGATCTCGGCCTCTCCGCCGGAATCGAAGGCGCCGCCGACACCGTCGCGCAGGTCGGCGCCGACCTCTCCAGCCAGATCGGAACCGGCATCCAGGCCGGAATCTCTTCCGCCACAACAGGTTTGACCGAAGCCACCGCGGGACTCGGCGCCGGGCTCGGGGGAGCGCTGAGCGGCGCGGCCGAGGCCGGCGCGGGCCTGGGCACCGAACTCAACGGAGCACTCGGCGGCGCAGCCGAAGCCGGCGCCGGCTTGGGCGCAGCCCTCGGCGGCGCACTGAACGCCGGCGGGGAACTCGGCACCGGACTCGAAACCGGACTGGGCGCGGGCCTCGGCGGTGCGCTGGGCGGCGCGGCGGAAGCCGGCGCGGGCCTCGGCGGTGCCCTCGGTGGGGCCTTGAACGCGGCCGGTGACCTGGGTGCGGGCCTGTCCGGCGTTGCAGGCGCGGCGACCGGCGTGGGTTCGGAACTGGGCGGTGCGCTGGGTGGTGCGGCCAACGCGGGTGCGGGTCTCGGTGGTGCGCTGGGTGGTGCCGCCAACGCCGGGGCTGATCTCGGAGGAGCGCTGGGCGGTGCGGCGGAGGCGGGTGCTGGTCTCGGTGGTGCGCTGGGAGGTGCCACCAACGTGGGTGCCGGACTCGGCGGTGCACTGAGTGGTGCGGCGGACGCCGGACTGGGTGGTGCCACCAACGTGGGCGCCGGACTCGGTGGTGCGCTGAACACAGCGGGCGATTTGGGTGCGGGCTTGTCCGGTGCTGCGGGTGCGGCGACCGGGGTGGGCTCGGAACTCGGAGGTGCTCTGGGTGGTGCGGCCAACGCTGGAGCTGATCTCGGTGGTGCGCTGGGTGGTGCCGCCAACGCGGGTGCCGGTCTCGGAGGAGCGCTGGGCGGTGCGGCGGAGGCCGGTGGTGCCCTGGGCGGCGTGGCTGAGGCGGGCACGGGCCTCGGTGGTGCCTTGGGTGGTGCCGCCAACGCAGGGGCGGGACTCGGTGGTGCGCTGAACACAGCGGGCGATTTGGGTGCGGGGTTGTCGGGTGCTGCGGGTGCGGCGACCGGAGTGGGTTCTGAACTCGGTGGGGCGCTGGGAGGTGCCGCCCACGTGGGTGCCGGACTGGGCGGTGCACTGAGTGGTGCGGCGGACGCCGGACTGGGTGGTGCGGCCAATGCAGGGGCGGGTCTCGGTGGTGCGCTGAACACGGCGGGCGACCTGGGTGCGGGCTTGTCCGGTGCTGCGGGTGCGGCGACCGGGGCGGGCTCGGAACTCGGTGGCGCGCTGGGTGGTGCGGCCAACGCAGGGGCGGGCCTCGGTGGTGCGCTGAATGCGGCTGGCGATTTGGGTGCGGGGCTGTCCGGTGCTGCTGGTGCGGCAATCGGGGCGGGGTCGGAACTCGGTGGCGCGCTGGGTGGTGCGGCCAACGCGGGTGCGGGTCTCGGTGGTGCGCTGGGCGGGGTCGCGAATGCCGGTGCGGGACTGGAGGGTTCGCTCGGGGACGCGGCTCACCTGGGTGGTGATCTGGGTGGTGCTTTCGGTGGTGTGACGCAGGCCGGAGCAGACCTCGGTGGAGCTCTCGGGGGTGCGACCGAGGCGGGTGCGGGACTCGGTGGAGAACTCGGGGGTGCCGCGGATGCGGGCGCGGGACTCGGGGGTGCGCTCGGTGGAGCGGCGAATGTGGCTGGGGGACTGGGTGAGTCCCTGGGCGGCGCGGCGAATGCCGGTGCAGGTCTCGGCGGTGCTTTGAACGGTGCTGCGAATGCCGGTGCCGGACTGGGTGGTGCCGTCAACGGTGCCGCGAATGCCGGTGCCGGACTGGGTGGTGCTCTGGGTGGTGCTGCGAATGCCGGTGAAGGCTTGGGTGGTGCCTTGGGTGGTGCGGCGAATGCCGGTGCAGGCCTCGGCGGTGCGCTCGGTGGAGCGGCGAACGCTGCCGCGGGGCTCGGGGGTGCCACGAGTATCGGAGCTGGGCTCGGTGGGGCGGTGGCCTCGGGGGCGCAGGGCGCTACCGGGCTGGAGACCGGGTTGTCGGGTGGTCTCGGCGGCGCGCTGCACAGCGGCGCCGATCTGTCCGGGGCCGCGGCTTCGGGTGCGCATGCGGCGGGGGATCTGTCGTCCTCGCTGTCGGGTGCGGCGACGTCCGGTGTGAACGGCGCGACCGGCCTGGGAACTTCGCTGTCCGGATCGGCCGATGCGGGAGTGCACACGGCCGGCGACTTGGCGACCTCGCTCTCCGGAGCCGGCGCATCGGCCGTGCACGGTGCGGGCGACCTGGGAACCTCGCTGTCCGGCGCGGGCGCGGGGGCTGTCCACAGTGCGGGCGATCTGGGCGCGTCGGTGTCCGGTGCCGGTGCCGGAGCCGTCCACAGTGCCGGTGACCTGGGGACATCGTTGTCCGGTACCGCCGCGTCGGGTGTGCACACTGCCGGGGACCTGGGCACCTCGTTGTCCGGTACGGCGGAGTCCGGTCTGCACGGTGCGGGCGGTCTGTCGAGCTCGCTGTCGGGCGCGGCGGATTCGGGATTGCACGCGGGTGCCGATGCGAGTTCGGGTCTGGCGGGCTCGGTCGACTCGGGGCTGCACGCCGGTACGGATGCTTCGTCGGCGCTCTCGGGTACGGCCGCGGGCACCTGGTCCGGTGTCGATGTGTCGCACGCGTTCGGCACTGGCGTCGGGACCGATATCTCCGGCGTCGGCACCTCGGGTATCGGCGGCGGCGTGGACAGCGCCCTCGGCGGAACCGCGCACAGCGGTATCGACAGCACCCTGGCGGCGGGCGGTAACGGCTCGCTGTCCGGCGGGCTCGACACCGGCGGTCACACCGATTCGAGCCTGTTCGGCGACGCGTCCGGCCATGCCTCGACCGTCACCGATACGCATGCCTCCGGTGACATCACCGGCGGACTGCTGCACTGAGGGTAGCGGCGAAGTACTGAATTCGGTAACGAAACAGGTTGGGGTGCAACGAAAATGAGCAGTGTGGTCGCGGCGAACACCGCCCCGGAGGCGCCTGCCTCACCGCTGTCGCGGATTCTCGCCGAAACCATCACCGCCGCGCGCACCGCCGATCGCGACGATCTGGTCGGCCGGCTGGAGGTGCTGGCCGGCCGGATCCGCGACCCCCGCCGCCGCATCGTGGTGGTGGGCCTGGGCAACCAGGGCAAGAGTCAGTTCGTCAACGCGCTGCTGAATCTCGACATCAGCCCGGTCGGTGACGATGCGACGACCGGGGTGCCGATCGTGCTCGCCCACGGCCCGCAGGCCCGGGCCGAGATCGTCATCGCCACGCCGTCCGGTGACGATCGTGACGATCGGCGGATATCGGTGCCGCTCAGCGATATTCACGCCGTCACGCCGCGGTCACCGCACGGCCGGGTGGCGCGGGTGGAGATCGAACTGCCGAATCCGCTACTGGCCGACGGGATCGTCGTCATCGACACCCCGCCGGTCGGCGGTCACGCGACAGCCACGGCCGCGGCGGTTCTCGCCCTGGCCCCGGCCGCCGACGCGGTGCTGGTGCTCTCGGACGCCTCCACCGAACTGACCGAACCGGAGGTCGACTTCCTGCGGCAGGTGCGCGAATTGTGCCCGGCCGTTGCCCTGATACTCAGCAAGATCGACCTGTATCCGCATTGGCGTCAGGTCTTGCAGGCCGATCAGGCGCACCTGGAACGTAATCGCCTGGCCCTGCCGATCATTCCGGTATCGGCGCTGCTGCGCAGTCACGCCATGCGGCTGCAGGACCAGCAGCTGGGCCGGGAATCCGGCTTCGGTGTGCTGTTCGACTTCCTGCGGGAACAGGTGGTCGCCCGGGATCAGGCGGCCGCGCAGCGCGCGGTGGCGCTCGATATCTCCTCTGCCGCAGAGCATCTCGCGCTGGCGCTGAGCAGCGAGCTGGTCGCCCTGCGTGACCCCGAACGCGGTGCGGCGGCCATCCGTGAACTGCGCACCGCCAAGGCGCAGGCCGAGGAGCTGCATCGCCGGACCGCCGCCTGGCAGCAGACACTGGGCGACGGCATCACCGATCTGGCCGGCGATATCGACCACGATCTGCGAGATCGGTTGCGCGCCATCGGCAGAACCGCCGAGGAGTGGGTCGACGAGAACGACCCCGGGAGGCTGTGGGATCAACTGGAACAGTGGCTGATGCAGACGACCGACACCGCCATCGGCGACAATCTGCTGTGGACGCATCATCGCGCCATCCACTTGGCCGAGCGGGTGGCCGAGCACTTCCTGGAGTTCGGCGCGGTGGATCTGCCCGCGGTGCGGTCGGGTTCGGAGCTGGAGGAATCGCGCGTGGCGGGGGTGACGCTGGCCGATCTCGAGCCGGATCTCGGCATCGGCCACAAACTGCTCGTCGGTATGCGTGGTTCCTACGGCGGCATGGTGATGATCGGCCTGGCCAGTACGGTCGCCGGCCTGGCCCTGATCAATCCGGTCTCACTGGGCGCGGGCGTGCTGTTGGGCGGCAAGGCGTTTCGTGACGACAAGCGGGAGCGGCTGGCCCGCAAACGCAGCGAGGCGAAGATGGCGGTGCGCCGCTACCTCGACGATGTGAGTTTCGAGGCGGGTAAGGAGTCGCGCGACCGGCTGCATCGCATTCATCGCATTCTGCGCGATCATTTCACCGGAATCGCCGACCGGAGCCTGCGTTCGATCAACGATTCGCTGCAGGCCGCGCAGGACGCCGCCGGAGTGGCCAACGCCCAGCGCGCCGAGCGGTGCGCGGAACTCGAGCGGCAATTGCGCGTGGTAGCCGAACTGCGACGTCATGCCGATGTGATGCTGCCGCCTGCGGGTGCGTCCGGACGTCATGCGCGCGGGGCGCAGTCGTAACCCACGGCACCGGGATTCCCAGACTGCTCGGGTACGGTCGACGCGTGAGTTACCAGGTCAGCGACCAGACGCCGGGCATCGTGGGGGAGGCGCGCCGGTTGGTTTCGGCCGCCCGCCAGGCCTACGCGCCGCGTTCGCGCCCCGCCGCGATGCTCGGTGACTGTGCGCGCCGTCTCGACCAACCGCTGCGGGTCGCGCTGGCCGGGCAGCTCAAGGCGGGTAAATCGACATTGCTCAATGCGCTCGTCGGACAGGACATCGCGCCGACCGATGCCACCGAATGCACCCGGATGGTGACCTGGTACCGCCACGGCCCGGCGCCGCGGGTGAGCGCCCTGGCCACCGACGGCGCGAGCGCCGATGTGGTGGTGCGGCGCACCCCCGGCGCCGACGGTCTGCCCGGGGCGCACGGGTTGAGTTTCGATCTGTCGGCGCTTCGCTGGAATGCCGCCGGTGAGCACGAGGTCGACCATCTGGATGTGCAGTGGCCGGCCGCCACCCTGGCCCGCACCACCATCATCGACACCCCGGGGACCTCGTCGCTGTCGCGGGAGGTGTCGCTGCGCACCTCGCGCCTGCTGACGCCCGACGAGGATGCGGCGGTGACCGTGCCCGAGGCCGACGCGGTTGTCTATCTGCTGCGCCGGCTGGACGCCTCCGATATCGGATTCCTGGAGCGCATCGGCGCCGGAGGTGCTGCCCGGCAGGGTGTTTCGGGTCCGCTCGGCGTGATCGGGGTGGTCTCCCGGGCCGACGAGATCGGAGCCGGCCGCATCGATGCCCTGCATTCGGCGCGCGAGGTCTCGGCCAGGTTCGCCACCGAACTGGAGCGAACCGGGTTGTGCCAGGCGGTCATTCCGGTCGCCGGTCTGCTCGCCTTCGCCGGCGCGACGCTGCGGCAGCGCGAATTCGACGCCTTCGAAGCGCTGGCGCGGATCTCGGTGGACGATCTGAGCATCGCGCTGCTGTCCGCGGACCGATTCGCCCATCCGGAGTTGCCGCTGCCCGTGCCGGCGGATCTGCGGGCGCACCTCGCGGCCCGGTTCGGCCTGTTCGGCATCCGCATGGCGGTGACGCTGATCCGCTTGGGTGTGCGCGATTCCGCCACGCTGGCACGGGAACTCGCCGAGCGCAGCGGTGTGGAGGAACTGCGCACGGTGCTGGAAGTGCAGTTCGCCCAGCGAGCCGACCAGCTGAAGGCGCATTCGGCGTTGACGGCGGTGGCGCGCATCGTGGCCGCCCATCCGGGTACGCGCGCCGACGACCTGCTGCCGCATATCAACAGCCTGTTGGCGGATGTGCACGGATTCGCCGAGCTGCGTCTGCTCGGGCGGTTGCGCACCGACGAATTGCCGTTGCCCGCGGACGATGTCACCGAGTTGTACCGGTTGATCGGCGGTTCCGGGGTGGCACCGCACCTGCGCCTGGGGCTGCCGTCGGACGCTCCGGGCGGCGAAGTGCAGGCGCACGCGGTGGCGGCGGTGCGGAAGTGGCGTGGCCGGGCACGCCATCCGCTGGCCGACCGATTCACCACCGAGGCCTGTCTGACCGCGGCACGGAGCGCGGAGGGAATCGTCGACCAGTTGCGGGAACCGGAAACCACGCCGATGAGCCGGGTGCGCCCGCCGCGCGCCCGCTGATCCCTCGGCGCTGCGATGTGTCCCGCATCACAGTGGATGCCTGTCACAACCTCGTCCGGCCTGTGTCGAAACCGGATGTAAGGGCCGAAAAATCGGCCGGGCACCGATCCGAGGACACATCATGCCGATCGTCGTGACTCTCGATTCCTTCGTCAACTACCGCGAGAGCGGCACCGGACCGGTTCCGGTGGTCTTCCTCCACGGCAACCCGACCTCGTCCTATCTGTGGCGCAACGTGATTCCGCACGTCGACCCGCTGACCCGGGTGCTGGCGCCGGATCTGATCGGGATGGGTGAGTCGGGCAAGCCCGATATCGCCTACCGATTCGCCGATCACGCCCGCTACCTCGACGCCTGGTTCGATGCCCTGGAACTGGAGGAGGTCGTGCTGGTGGGCCACGACTGGGGTGGTGCGCTGGGAATGGACTGGGCCGCACGCCATGCCGACCGGGTGCGCGGCGTCGCGGTGCTCGAGACGTTCCTGCGCCCGCTGCGCTGGTCCGAGATGCCCGAACAGGGCGCGGAGCTGTTCCGGCGGTTCCGGTCACCGGAGGGCGAACAGATGATCCTGCGCGACAATATGTTCATCGAGTTCAATCTCCCGTTCGGCGCCCGCAGCCTGACTCCGGCCGACCTCGACGTGTATCGCGCGCCCTATCCGACGCCGGAGTCGCGGCGGCCGATGTTGGTGTGGCCGAGGGAGATTCCGTTCGACGGGGAGCCCGCCGACGTCGCCGCCGTCATGGAGAACTACGGCCGCTGGATGGCCTCCACACCGGATATCCCCAAGCTGGTGATGGCTGTGGATGCCGGCGTCGGCCTCGGATCGTCGGACGCGGTGGAATGGGCGCGGCAGACCTTCGCCGCGGTCGAGGTCGTCGGAATCGGTGCGGCCGGACACCACGCACCCGAGGACCGTCCCGACGCGATCGGAGCGGCCGTCGCGACCTGGCTGCGCGGCTCGCGGCTCACGGCACCCCGGACCGAGGTCCGGACAACGCGGCAATGACCTGCGCCGTTGCGGTGCCGTCCGCGGCACCGCACGATAGGTCGATGAGCGTTGACGACGCCGACGAGCGGGTGGCCGAGACCGCCCTGGTCGATCGCGCCGTGGCCGGTGACCGCAGCGCCGTCACCGAGGTGGTGCGACTGCTGCAGGATCCGCTGTACCGCTTGGCCTTACGGATGACCGGCAATCCGTCCGACGCCGAGGACGCGGTGCAGGAGATCCTGCTGCGCGCCGTCGGCAATCTCGCGAGCTGGCGCGGCGAGGCGAAGCTGACGACCTGGGCCTATCGCATCGGGGTCAACCACCTGCTGAATCAGCGCCGCCGCAGTCCGCAGGAATCGGCACTTCTGGATCTGGACGGCTTCGGCGCCAATCTGCTGGAGGGACTGGCCGAACAGGAGTACCGGGGCCCCGAGGCGACGGTGCTCACCCGGGAGGTCCGGCTCGTCTGCAGCCAGGCGATGCTGCAATGTCTCGCTCGTGACGAGCGGGTCGCGTTCGTCCTCGCCGATGTCTTCGAACTGTCCTCGGCCGAGGCCGCGTGGATTCTCGGCATCGGCGCGGCTGCCTATCGGAAACGATTGGAACGGGCGCGCACTCGGCTCGGCAACTTCCTCGACTCCACCTGCGGGGTGGCGAATCCGGCCGCGCCGTGCCGATGTTCGCGCCGCGTGCGGACCGCCGTCGATCAGGGCCGGGTGCGGCCCGGCAGGCCCGGCCTCGCCGGTCACCCGGTGACGCCCGGCGGTCGCAGCGCTGCCGATGCCGAAGCGCAGATGGCCGGCCTGCACGATGCCGCGTCGATCCTGCGGGCCCATCCGGATTACGCGCTGCCGCCGGCCCGGCTGGAGGCGATCGCGACCCTGCTGGACTCCGGACGCTTCCCCTTGCTCGACCGCTGAACGATCACACGTCGATCAGTGAACTCGACGGGTCCACAAGGATTTTCGCGTGCTGTTCGGGACTGCCCAGAGCGGTGAAGGCATTGTCGACACCCGCCAATCCCACCGTTCCGGTGATCAGCGGGGCCGGGTCGACCTTACCGTCGGCGATCATGTGCAGGGTGTCGCGAAATTCGCCCGGGTCGTAGCCGAAGGCGAAGCGCAGTTCGATCTCCTTGTTGATCGCCATCGCGGGCCGGAAACGGTCGGTCTCCATGCACACCCCGACGACCACGATGCGGGTCAAAGGCGGTGCGTCGGTGAGCAATTGGTCGATGATGCCGGGTACGCCCACACATTCGAACACCACCGGCCCGCCCGGCGCCGCGTCCAGGCTGTGCGCGAGGCGGAACAGGTACCACCAGGGCAGTTTCGGGATGCTGCGCAGTCGCGTCATGGTGTCGAAACCCAGATTGAGGATATCGGTGACGCCGGAGATGCGGCCCTTCGCGGGGTTGGCCGTCCACGGCGATTCCAGATTCGGATCCACCACCACATTCGCGCCACACCGGCGCGCCAGTTCGCGGCGGCGCGGTGAGAAGTCGCTGGCGACAATGTTTTTCACGCCGGCGGCGCGCAGCATGCTGATGACCGCGAGGCCGATCGGCCCGCACCCGACCACGAACGCCGGCTGGTTGCGACCGACCCGCCCCTTGCGCACCGCATGCCAGGCGACGGCCATCGGCTCGGTCAGCGCCGCATGGTCGGTGGCCAGGCCGTTGGGTACCGGAAACGTCATGGATTCCTGCACCACGACCTGTTCGGCGTAGCCGCCGGGCGCCTGCTCCGACAGCCCGGTGAGTTCGGGTGTGCGCCCGTTGCGCACGATCGGCAGTGCCACCACACGGGTGCCCGGCTGCCAGCGTTTGCGGCAGCCGGGGCCGTATTCGACGATCTCCCCGACGAATTCGTGCCCGAGCACCACACGCTGATGGGAGCGCATGAAATTCGGATAACCGGTGACGGCCGCGAGCTCGGCCAATTCGTCACAGTGCAGGCGGGCGTGCAGATCGGATCCGCAGATCCCGCATCGCGACACCGCGATCACCAGCTGACCGGGCCCGGGTTTCGGCGCCGGGATATCCGCGACGTCCAGCTTGCCTTCCGAACACACCACGGCCTTCATATCCGCACGGTACCGCGCGGGATGTGCCGATTCAGCGGGATTGCGGAGGAACACCCCAGGGACCGGAAAGACCCCAGAGGTCGGGGGGTCGCTGCGACACGCCGAGATGCGGAGGTCGAGTCGCTACCATCCAGGGGTGAGCTCTTCTGGGTCCGGAATGTCGGGTATGCCCGCACCCGGCAGTATGCGGGCCCGCGATATGGACAGAGTTCAAGCGCGCACCCTGCTCGATGCCGCCTTCGACGAGGGCCAACTGGGCGCCGACGAATATCACGACCGGTCCGACCGCGCGGCCACCGCCAAGACCGTCGGCGAACTGCGGAATCTGGTCGACGACCTGCAACCGCCCGCAGGCGGTGCGCAATGGAAGCAGCCGCCGGGTCCGCCCCGGCGGGCAGGCCGCTATCCGGCGCACATCCGTGCTCGCGACGTCGACCGGGCCGAAACCTGCCGAGCCCTCGACACCGCCCTGGCCGACGGCCAGCTCTCGGCGGAAGAACATCAGACCCTCACCGATTTGACCGCGGCCGCCGAAACCCTCGGCGACCTAGCCGAATTGACCGCGGACCTGCAACGTCCCGCCGAGGCGCCGATCGATCCGCGGGCGGGGATGCGGAGCCGGACGGCGTGGTTCGCGGGCGCGGTGGCGGTGGCCGTGACGGCCGCGGCGGTGGGTGGATATCTGCTGACGCATCGGGTCGCCCCCGCGCCCGAACCGGTGGTGGCCGCGGCGCCACAGGTGGTGCGGCCCATGGTGATCGAGACGCCCGACCTCACCACGGTGGCCGGCTTCGAGAAGTTCCGCGCCGATTATCGCGCGAAATTCGGCGACACCACCGTCGATGATCTGTCGCTCTTCCCGGATCATGCTTCGGTCGACCGCACCTCGGCGGGCCAGCCGAATCGAGTGGCCGACTACTCCTATCGCGGCGGTTTCATGCCGTCGACGGCCGTCACCACCCGTTCGGCCGACAAGCCGATCTTCGACCTCGCGGCGGTGAACACGTCCGCGCTGGGCGAGCTGATCGCGCGGGCGGTACCGCTGCTGAAGGTCCCCGGCGGCGCGGTGAGTCATATCGGCATGGGCATCGACACCATCACCAAGGTGCCGACGATCAGCATCTACGTCGGCAATTCGTTCAACGAGAACGCGTACCTGGAGGCCACGCCCGCGGGCGATCCGATTCGCGTCTATCCATTCCACACATAGGTGCCGCCGATGGGAACCTTCGACACATCCCGCCGTACCGGCGCGTCCTCCGGCGCCGCGAACAGTGCTCTGCGCGTGCGTGATTCGGATCGCGTCGATGCCTGCGCACTGCTGGACGCCGCCCGCGACGACGGCCAGCTCTCCGATGGCGATCACCAGCGGCGCACCGCCGCGGCGATGAGCGCGCGCACCTTCGCCGATGTGGAGAAGGTGATCGGCGATCTGCAGATTCCGGCCAATCTGGTCGACGCCCCGGTCGTGCGCCCGGCGCGGCGACGACGGTCCAGGCGTTGGATGGTGGCCGGTGGGGCCGTGGCGGCCGCGGCGCTGATCGGAATGTTCTGCGGCTGGGTGAGCAGTGACAACGGTCCGCTCGCCGATCACACGCCGCCCGATATGACGACCGCCGCCGGCATCGAAGTGTTCCTCTCCGATTACCGTCAGCACTACGGCGATCTGCTTGCCGACGACGTGACCCTGATGCCGGACCACGCCTCGATCGAGCGACCCCGCCCCGGGGATCCGTCGACCACCGAAAGAGCCTCCTACAAGGGCGAATTCGATACCTGGACGACCAGCAGCCGCGATCCGAAACTCGCGCCGATCGACCTCGCCACGATCGATGTGCCGAAGTTGGCGGCCCTGCTGGCCGGAGCCCCGCGAACCGTCGGCTCACCGCAGACGAAGGTCAGCCATCTGATCATCGGTCGCGACAGCTCGGCACCCGACCACCCGCCGACGGTCACGATCTTCACCGAAGGCGCCCGCAGCGGGCACCTGGTGGTCGCGCCGTCCGGCGAACCCCTGGTGGTCTTCAAGTCCCAGCAGTGAGGCGGTGAACGTCCAGCTGTGAGCCAGTGAACGCCGGACCCGTCCTCACAGCAGGTTTCACCTGCGCGTCGCGGGTTAGCCGGGAAGTGAATCGCCGGGTCGACGAAAGTGGGGTGTCGCAGATGAGCGGGAACGAGGATCGGATCGCCCGGGAACTGCTCGACCGAGCGGGGACCACCTATGCGGCCGAGGCGGGAATCTCCCTCGCCGACAAACCGGCTCCGCTGTTCCAGCTCCTGGTGCTGGCTCAACTGATGAGCGCCCGGATCACCGCCGATATCGCCGTCGCCGCCGCGCGCGAACTGAGATCGAGCGGCTACCGCACCCCGCAGCGCGTCGCCGAGGCCGAATGGCAGGACCTCGTCGACGCGCTGGGGCGCGGCCACTACCGCCGCTACGACGAATCGACCGCCACCCGGCTCGGTGAGAACGCCACGATCCTGCTCGACCGCTATCAGGGCGATCTGCGGAAACTGGCCGGCGAAGCGGATCGCGACCCGGATCGGCTGGCCGAACTACTGCAGCAGTTCAAGGGCATCGGGCCGACCGGCGCCGAGATCTTCCTGCGTGAGGTGCAGGACGTGTGGACCTGGGTGCGCCCGCATTTCGACGACCGGGCCCGCAAGGGTGCCGATCTCCTGCATCTGTCGACCGATCCGCAGCGGCTCGATCGCCTGGGCCGTTCCGGCCACGACGCGGAACTGGCCGCCGCCCTGGTCCGGGTGAGTCTCGACAAGGATCTCGCCGATCAGGTGCTCGCGGCCGTCGGCTGAGCTCGCAAGCGATCGAAACGCCTGGTCATCCGCGTATCGCGGTATCCGGCCGGGTGTTCGCCGCCGGGGGCGGGAAAATTTTTCGCCCCGGCGGGAATGAACCGTCCGCCCCGCTCGTTGAGCTGTTCGACGCAAGGTTGAGTGTAAGTGGCTCAAGTCTCTGGTTGACTCCGACGGGATCGGGGTGCAGGATTGAGCCGACCACGCTCAGTGTTGCTGAGGACCGTGCTCCGTGCGGTGTCAGGGGCCACCTCTACACATACGGGAAAGGTCCGACCGGCACGAACAAGTGCCGCGCGCAGGGTCGCCCCCTGCACCACACACAGTTACATCACCTAGGAGGAACCACTATGGCTCGTGCGGTCGGTATCGACCTCGGGACCACGAACTCGGTCATCGCTGTTCTCGAAGGCGGTGAGCCGGTCGTCGTCGCCAACTCGGAAGGTTCGCGCACCACCCCGTCGGTCGTCGCGTTCGCCAAGAACGGAGAGGTTCTGGTCGGGCAGCCGGCCAAGAACCAGGCGGTGACCAACGTCGATCGCACCATCAAGTCCGTCAAGCGCCACATGGGCGAGGACTGGACCGTGGAGATCGACGACAAGAAGTACACGGCGCAGGAGATCAGCGCCCGTACCCTCATGAAGCTCAAGCGCGACGCCGAGTCCTACCTGGGCGAGGAGATCACCGACGCGGTGATCACCGTGCCCGCCTACTTCGAGGACGCACAGCGCCAGGCCACCAAGGAGGCCGGCCAGATCGCGGGTCTGAACGTCCTGCGCATCGTCAACGAGCCGACCGCCGCCGCGCTGGCGTACGGCCTGGACAAGGGTGACAAAGAGCAGACCATCCTGGTCTTCGACCTCGGTGGCGGCACCTTCGACGTCTCGCTGCTGGAAATCGGCGAGGGCGTCGTCGAGGTTCGTGCCACCTCCGGTGACAACCACCTCGGTGGCGACGACTGGGACAACCGGATCGTCACCTGGCTGGTCGACAAGTTCAAGGCCAGCTCGGGCATCGACCTGACCAAGGACAAGATGGCCCTGCAGCGTCTGCGTGAGGCCGCGGAGAAGGCCAAGATCGAGCTGAGCTCCTCGCAGAGCACCTCGATCAACCTGCCCTACATCACCGTGGACGCGGAGAAGAACCCGCTGTTCCTCGACGAACAGCTGACTCGCGCCGAGTTCCAGAAGATCACCTCCGATCTGCTGGACCGCACCCGCGCGCCGTTCCAGTCGGTGATCAAGGACGCCGGTATCTCGGTCAAGGACATCGACCACGTCGTGCTCGTCGGTGGCTCCACCCGTATGCCCGCGGTCTCCGAGCTGGTCAAGGAACTGACCGGCGGCAAGGAGCCCAACAAGGGCGTGAACCCGGACGAGGTCGTCGCCGTCGGCGCCGCCCTCCAGGCCGGTGTGCTCAAGGGTGAGGTCAAGGACGTCCTGCTGCTCGATGTGACCCCGCTGTCGCTGGGTATCGAGACCAAGGGTGGCGTGATGACCAAGCTCATCGAGCGCAACACCACCATCCCGACCAAGCGGTCGGAGACCTTCACCACGGCCGACGACAATCAGCCGTCCGTGCAGATTCAGGTCTTCCAGGGTGAGCGCGAAATCGCCTCGCACAACAAGCTGCTCGGCTCCTTCGAGCTGACCGGCATCCCGCCGGCCCCGCGCGGCGTGCCGCAGATCGAGGTCACCTTCGACATCGACGCCAACGGCATCGTCCACGTCACCGCGAAGGACAAGGGCACCGGCAAGGAGAACACGATCAAGATCCAGGACGGCTCCGGCCTGTCCAAGGAGGAGATCGACCGGATGATCAAGGACGCCGAGGCGCACGCGGCCGAGGACAAGTCGCGTCGCGAGGAGGCGGAGACCCGCAACCAGGCGGAGTCGCTCGTCCACCAGACCGAGAAGTTCATCGCGGACAACTCCGACAAGGTGCCGGCCGAGACCAAGGAGAAGGTCGAAGCGGCCATCGCCGAGGCCAAGCAGGCCTTGCAGGGCAGCGACATCGCCGCGGTGAAGTCCGCGGTGGAGAAGCTGGCCACCGAATCGCAGGCCCTGGGCCAGGCGATCTACGAGGCTTCGGCCGCCGAGGGTGGCGCCGCCGCCGACGGTGCGGGCAACGCGTCCGCCGGTGACGACACCGTGGTCGACGCAGAGGTCGTGGAAGAGCCGGAGAAGAAGTGACGGAACAGAACCCGAAAGAGGAGCCGGTCACCATCGTCGACAACCGGAAGATCGACCAGGACGGGAAACCGTCCGCTCCGCAGGGTGATGTGAGCGAGGCCGCGGCGAATTCCGCCGCGGCCCCCGCCGCCGAGGGTGACGCCCTCGCCGACAGCATCAGCGCCGAATTGTCGGAGCGCACTGCCGATCTGCAGCGGCTGACCGCGGAGTATGCGAACTATCGCCGCCGTGTCGATCGCGACCGCAAGGCCGCCATCGATTCGGCCAAGGCCGCGGTGGTCACCGAATTGCTCGGTGTGCTCGACGATCTGGATCGTGCCCGTGCCCACGGCGATCTCGAGTCCGGACCGCTGAAGTCGGTCGCGGACAAGCTCGCCGACGCGCTGCAGAAGCAGGGCCTCGAGGAATTCGGTGCCGAGGGTGAACCTTTCGACCCGACCCTGCACGAGGCCGTGCAGCACGAGGGCGAGGGACACAACCCGGTGATCGGGGTGGTCATGCGTAAGGGTTACCGCTTCGGCGACCGCGTCCTGCGCCATGCGCTGGTCGGAGTCACCGATGGGGTAGCGGATCTGTCCGACTCGTCGGACACTGCGAATGCCGGCCGAGATGCCGACGGTGCCGAGTAACACACAGTCGCGCAACGTGACGGAAGGAGGAGATGCCCGGTGAATCGGGAGTGGCTGGAAAAGGACTTCTACAAAGAGCTGGGTATTTCCTCCGGCGCGACCCAGGACGAGATCAAGAAGGCCTACCGGAAACTGGCCCGGGATCTGCATCCGGACAAGAATCCGGGAGATACCAAGGCCGAGGAGCGCTTCAAGGCGGTCAGCGAGGCGCACGCCGTGCTGGCCGATCCGGAGAAGCGCAAGGAGTACGACGAGGCCCGGCGGTTGTTCGCCAGCGGCGGTTTCGGCCGCGGCGGCTACGCACCGGGTGGCGGCTACACCGGCGGTGGCGGCTTCTCCAACGAATTCAACCTGGGTGACATCTTCGGCGGTGCGGCCGCCGGCGCGGGTGACGGCGGTCTGGGGGATATCCTCGGCGGCCTGTTCAACCGCGGTGGCACACGGACCACGTCGCGCCCGCGACGGGGCAGCGATGTGGAGACGGAGACGACTCTCGGGTTCCGTGAAGCGGCCCAGGGCGTGACCGTTCCGCTGCGGATGACCAGTCCGTCGCCGTGTACTACCTGTCACGGCAGCGGCGCCAAGCCGGGCACCAGCCCGCGAGTGTGCCCGCACTGCAACGGGTCCGGCGTGATCAGCCGCAACCAGGGCGCGTTCGGGTTCAGTGAACCCTGCGACGACTGCCGTGGAACGGGCTCGATCATCGACGATCCCTGCACCGACTGTCACGGCACCGGTATCCAGAACCGGACCCGCACCATCACCGTGCGCATCCCGCCCGGGGTGCGCGACGGGCAGCGGATCCGGCTGGCCGGTCAGGGCGAGGCGGGCCTGCGCGGCGCGCCGGCAGGTGACCTGTTCGTCACCGTGCACGTCAGCCAGGACAAGGTCTTCGGCCGCAACGGCGACGACCTGACCCTGGTGCTGCCGGTCAGCTACAGCGAATTGGTGTTGGGTACAACGGTTTCCGTGCCTACACTGGAAGGCAGAGTCGGAGTGAAGGTGCCACCCGGCACCGCCGACGGCCGGACGCTGCGGGTGCGCGGGCGCGGTGTGCCCAAGCGCGGCGGCGGCGCCGGTGACCTGCTGGTCACGGTGAAGGTCGCGGTACCGCAGAAGCTGGACGACGAAGCCTCCGAGGCGCTACGGCGTTACGCGGAGGCGGAGAAGGCCGGCGGGTTCGACCCGCGCGCAGGTTGGGCAGGTGCGTAATGAACGGTGATCCGAAGAATCGGGCAACCGGCACCGAGTACTTCATGATCTCGGTGGCGGCTCAGCTGGCGGGAATGCACGCGCAGACGTTGCGGACCTACGACAGGCTGGGATTGGTTACGCCGCAACGCACTTCCGGCGGCGGCCGGCGTTATTCGTCACGGGATGTGGAACTGCTCCGCGAGGTGCAGCGCCTGTCGCAGGACGAGGGCGTCAACCTGGCCGGGATCAAGCGGATCATCGAACTCACCAATCAGGTCGAGGCGCTGCAGCAGCGGGTGGGTGAATTGACCGCCGAGGTCGACCGCCTGCGCGCCGGGCACCGGCCCGATCTGACTCCGCCGCAACGCAGTACCGCACTGGTGGTGTGGCAGCCGCGCAACAAACGGCGGTAAGCGGGTTCGGCGCGGCGCCGTTCCGCGACCGAACACACTGTGCGACAGCGCCCCCGATCGGGGGCGCTGTTCGCGTCTGCGGATGCCAGACGGTTGCCCAGCATGCGACCGGCAAATCTGAAAATCGCGTATCGAGCCATGCACGACTACTCCCGAACACGCCGAAATACATGGCGTGTCACGGTCTTTGGGTCGGTTTCCAGGGGCCTACACACCCGCGGACCTCGGTTCGGCCGAATTACCTCCCTGTTGTTCCATCAGTGCGTCCCGCGCCTGGCAAACCTCGCCTACACTCGGTCTCCATCGGCTGCGCCGCGTGTCCGGCGGCACCGCGCTCACCGGACCGGCCCGTGTTCGACGTGCGAAATGGGGTTGTGGACAGATGGATTCGCGGACCGTCGCGTTGATCAGAACGACGTTCAAGGCGGTGGCCGCGGAGGACGGCGGCCCCGAACAGCTCGCCCGCTCCTTCTACGCCCTGCTCTTCACCGAATATCCGCAGCTCCGGGACTTCTTCCCCGCGGCACTGGAGGTGCAGCGCGACCGGCTGGTCAAGGCCATCGGCTATGCCGTGGACCGGCTGGAGGAGCCCGAGCAGCTACTACCCTTCCTGGCCCAGCTCGGTCGCGACCATCGCAAATACGGCGTCGTAGCCGAACATTATGCCGCCGTGGGCAATTCGCTCAAAAGCGCCTTGCGAGCCCACGCCGGAACCGAATTGTGGACCGACGAGGTGGAGCAGGCCTGGGATGCCGGCCTCGGGCTGATCACGGAGACGATGATCGGCGCCGCCGAACTGGAGACGACACCGCCGGTCTGGACCGGAACCGTCGTCGAACATCGCGAGGTGCTGTGCAATCTGGTCGTCGTCCGGCTGCGGCTCGACCAGCCCATGTCCTATGCGGCCGGACAATATGTGAGCGTGCAGATCCCGGCCCGCCCGCGGATGTGGCGATACCTGTC
The DNA here is from genome assembly GCF_003023875.1 of Nocardia sp. MDA0666. Classification (NCBI taxonomy): domain Bacteria; kingdom Bacillati; phylum Actinomycetota; class Actinomycetes; order Mycobacteriales; family Nocardiaceae; genus Nocardia; species Nocardia sp. MDA0666. The sequence continues at coordinate 28,156 of NZ_PYHT01000020.1, read as the reverse complement.
CCCGGCGATTCCGGCGAATCCCCAGGGCGAGATCGAATTCCATATTCGCAGCGTCAGCGGCGGCTGGGTGAGTCCGGCGATGGTCGGCCACACCGCGATCGGTGACCAGTGGCTGCTCGGGGCGCCGCTGGGCGGGCTCGGGGTGCCGCGCAACACGCGCCGGAAGATGCTGATGGTGGGCTGCGGCACCGGAATCGCGCCGCTGCGTGCGCAATTGCTGGCGATGTCCCGACGTAGATCCAATCCGAAGGTCCACCTGTTCGTCGGCGGACATCATCCATGCGATCTCTACGATCTGCCGACGCTGAGCGAACTGGCCGTCGCGAACAAGTGGCTCACCGTCGTTCCGGTCACCGAAAGCGACGACAACCCCTGGTGGTACTACCACCCCGAGCGTGTCGAACCCGATCTTCCGGGCATAGCGCCGCGGGAAACGGGACAGATCGGAGCCGTGGTGGCTCGCGGCGGCGATTGGTCGGACTGCGATGTCCAGATCGTCGGATCACCGAGCACGGTGCAGACCACCAAATTCCGGTTGATGGCGGCGGGCACGCCCACCGAGAACATCCGCCACGATCCGCTGCTCTAGACGCCCGCCGAAGCGGGTCCGGGGCGGGTCAGAGCCCGTCGAAGCGAATCGCCTCCGCCGGCGTGCCCGTATTGACCAGCACTTCCAGCGTGGCCTGGGTCATTCCGGGCGAGCCGCACACCAGGACCTGGTGGTGCAGCAGCGGGCCCATATCGCCCACCACATCGGCCAGCGTGCCCTCGAGCATCTCGTCGACATCGAATCCGACATCCACGCGGCAACTCTCGTACCACTGGTCGACCCAGTTCGGATCCTCGGCCCTCTCGACCACCGGGATCACCGTCAGCCAGGGCATCTCGCCTGCGAGCAGGTAGAGCATGTCGGAGGCGTAGAGGTCGCGCGGGCTGCGCCCGCCGATGAACAGATGGGTGCGCGGCGGCTGCGGGCGACGGGACAGATCCAGCAGCAGTGAGCGCATCGGCGCCAAACCCGTTCCGCCGGCGATCATCACGAGGTCGGTGGTGCCGGGGTCGACGCTCAGCCACCCTGCCGGGGCACTGATCCGCCACTCGTCGCCGGGGGCCGTTTCGGTGACGATCGACCCGCTGCACCATCCGCCCGGGACGGTGCGGACGTGGAATTCCAGTTTGCCGTCCAGGGAGGGCGGCAGTGCGGGCGACAGCCGGCGTCGCATACCCGGATGCTGCGGAATTTGGACCTCGACCGACTGACCCGGTTCGAACGGGACGAATTCGCCGATCAACCGGACCACCGCGAGATCGTGGCGCAGCCGATGATGTCCGACGACGGTCGACGACCATTCCGTCGGCGCGTCCAGCCGAATCTCCCCGGTCTCATCCGGCCCCAACGTCACCGTTCCTCCTGTGATCCGCGGGATATCTGCCGCGTCCGAAAAGTCTTGTGCCGGGCCCGGTCCCGTGCGTTCGGGCCCGCCCACCAAGGTACGCCGTGGACGCCCGGTTGCCTACCGATTGCCGCTCACACCGGATCGGCGGCGATGATGTGTTCGGGGGTGCCGACCGCCAGCAGCGCCCGCTTGGTGTCGGCGATCATCCGCGCTGATCCGGCGATCTGGATCTGCCGATCCGACCATGAGCCGAAGCTGGCAACGACCGCGCCCAAATTCCCGATCAGCCGCCGATGCATGCCGTACGGCGGATCGGCGGGAGGATGCGGATGCCACCACGGATTCGTATCGCTCTCGCAGACCGGAACCACCGTCAGCCACGGATTGCTCAGCGACAGCTGCCACATATTCTCCACGTCGTAGAGATCGCACGGATAGCGGCCGCCGATGAAGAAGTGCACGCGCGGGTTGACGCCGCGCCGGCCCATCTCGATCAGCTGGGCACGCAGCGGCGCGATTCCGGTGCCGGAGCCGATCATCAGCACATCGCGCTGTGATTCGGTGTCGATGTGCAGGCCGCCCAGCGGCCCGGCGATCAACCAGGTGTCGCCCACCTCGGTTTCGCCGACGATCGCGGGACTGACCCACCCGGTGCGGATCTTGCGGACATGGAATTCGATCTCGCCGTACGGGTTCGTGGGAATGGCCGGGGACAGATACCGCCACATCTTCGGCCGCTGCGGGATCGAGACCGGTACGTACTGCCCCGCCTGATAGGGGATCGGCTCATCGGACTGCAGGCGCACGATCGCCAGGTCGTCGAGTACGCGCCGATGGCCGACCACCGTCGCTTCCCAATACGGTCGCGAGGTGTCGGAATTGGCGCCGATGGCCATCGAGGCCGAGATGAGGATCGCGATATCGCGCCAGCCGTCCTCCAGATCGTGCGTCCAGAGGGGGCCGTTGTAGGTGACGAAGGCGGCGAGCAACGCGCGTCCGGCGGCATCGTAATGTGCCGCCTCGACACCGTATTTGCGGTGGTCGAGAGCCAACTGTTCCAGGAACCCCTGGGCGCGATCCCAGTTCTCCAGATGATCCAGCACGAACTGGATGGCGGTGCACACCCGCTTGGGCTGCATATCCATCGTGTGCGGGAACAAGTCGCGCAGGCCGGGAGCCTCCGCGAACAGATGCCTGTAAAACGCGCCGATCAGTCGTTCGGGCCCTTGCGGCGCCTCGACGATCGATCGGAAGTTGGCGCGGACCAGCGCTGCCGAACGCGCATCCACGACGTCGAGCTTCCTTTCCGTCGATGTGTCCGACCACCGCTGCCGCGTCGTCGGCCTCCGCGGACCAGTATCCCCGAAAAAACCGTGGTCGTACGGTGATGAGCGGATCACTTTACCCAGATCCGCCGAGGGTGAAACGATTGGCCACAGGTTCGGAAAATATGTCAAACTTGAGCGGAACAGACTCAACTCCTACCGCGTTGAACTGTCCAGAAGAGTTCGTGCGGCCCGCGCGGACCTGACCGACAACCACGCGAGACGACCGTAGGAAGGTGATCGTGGACTCGTTCAACCCCACCACCAAGACTCAGGCTGCCCTGACGGCAGCCCTGCAGGCGGCCTCGGCCGCCGGAAATCCGGAGATTCGTCCGGCTCACTTGCTGGTGGCGCTGCTGGATCAAACCGACGGCATCGCCGCCCCCCTGCTGAAGGCTGTCGCGGTCGACCCGGCAACGGTGCGGCGCGAGGCGCAGGACATCGTCGACCGGCTGCCCCGCGCGACCGGCGCGACCACCCAGCCGCAGCTCGGCCGGGAAGCGCTCGCCGCGCTCACCGCCGGTCAGCGCCTCGCCACCGAACTCGGTGACGAGTACGTCTCCACCGAGCACGTCGTGGTGGGGCTGGCCGAGGGCGATTCCGACGTCTCGCAGCTGCTGCTGAAGTACGGCGCCACCGCCGACGCGCTGCGCGAGGCGTTCACCGCGGTCCGCGGCAACACCCGCGTGACCAGTGCGGACCCCGAGGGCACCTATCAGGCGCTGGAGAAGTACTCCACCGATCTGACCGCCGCCGCGCGCGAGGGCAAACTCGATCCGGTCATCGGCCGCGACACCGAGATCCGGCGCGTGGTGCAGGTGCTGAGCCGGCGCACCAAGAACAACCCGGTGCTCATCGGCGAACCCGGTGTCGGTAAGACCGCCATCGTCGAGGGGCTGGCCCAGCGCATCGTCGCCGGTGACGTCCCGGAGTCGCTGCGCGGGAAGACACTGGTCTCGCTCGACCTCGGCGCGATGGTGGCCGGCGCGAAGTATCGCGGTGAGTTCGAAGAACGGCTCAAGGCGGTGCTGGAGGAGATCAAATCCAGTGCCGGACAGATCGTTACGTTCATCGACGAACTGCACACCATCGTCGGCGCCGGCGCGACCGGCGAATCGGCGATGGACGCCGGCAACATGATCAAGCCCATGCTGGCGCGCGGTGAACTGCGTCTGGTCGGTGCGACCACGCTCGACGAATACCGTCAGCACATCGAGAAGGACGCCGCCCTGGAGCGGCGGTTCCAGCAGGTGCTGGTCGGCGAGCCGTCGGTAGAGGACACCATCGGCATCCTGCGCGGACTCAAGGAACGCTACGAGGTGCACCACGGTGTGCGGATCACCGACTCCGCGCTGGTGGCCGCCGCGACCCTCAGCGATCGCTACATCACCTCGCGCTTCCTGCCCGACAAGGCCATCGACCTGGTCGACGAGTCGGCCTCCCGGCTGCGCATGGAGATCGACTCGCGGCCCGTCGAGATCGACGAGGTCGAGCGGGCGGTGCGCCGCCTCGAGATCGAGGAGGTCGCCCTCGCCAAGGAAACCGACGAGGCGTCCAAGCAGCGACTCGACAAGTTGCGCCAGGAACTGGCCGACGACCGCGAGAAGCTGAACCAGCTGATGGCGCGGTGGCAGAACGAGAAGCAGGCCATCGACTCGGTCCGCACGATCAAGGAGCAGTTGGAGGCGCTGCGCGGTGAATCCGAGCGCGCCGAACGCGACGGCGATCTCGGCAAGGCCGCCGAACTGCGTTATGGCCGCATCCCGCAGCTCGAGAAGCAGCTCGCCGAAGCCGAGAAGAACGCGGGCAAGGCGGGCAGCGGCAGCCTCGAGGACGAGGTGATGCTCAAGGAGGAGGTCGGGCCGGACGACATCGCCGAAGTGGTCTCCTCGTGGACCGGCATCCCGGTCGGCCGCATGCTCGAGGGTGAAACCCAGAAGCTGCTGCGGATGGAGGAGGAGCTCGGACATCGGGTCGTCGGACAGGCCGAGGCCGTCACCGCCGTCTCCGATGCGGTGCGCCGCGCCCGGGCCGGGGTCGCCGATCCCAACCGGCCGACGGGTTCGTTCATGTTCATCGGACCGACCGGTGTCGGTAAAACCGAGCTGGCCAAGGCGCTGGCCGACTTCCTGTTCGACGACGAACGGGCGATGACCCGCATCGATATGAGCGAGTACTCCGAGAAGCACTCGGTGGCTCGCCTCGTCGGCGCCCCGCCCGGATACGTCGGCTACGACCAGGGCGGCCAGCTCACCGAGGCGGTCCGGCGACGGCCGTACACGGTGGTGCTGTTCGACGAGATCGAGAAGGCGCACCCCGACGTCTTCGACATCCTGCTGCAGGTTTTGGACGAGGGGCGGCTCACCGACGGCCAGGGCCGCACGGTGGACTTCCGCAACACCATCCTCATCCTCACCTCCAACCTGGGTGCCGGTGGCGACAAGGAGTTCGTCATGAACGCCGTGCGCTCGGCGTTCAAGCCGGAATTCCTCAACCGCCTCGACGACGTCGTGATGTTCTCCGCGCTCAACGAGGAACAGCTCGAGAACATCGTCGACATCCAGCTGGCACAACTGCAGAAGCGGCTCGCGCAGCGGCGGCTGAAGCTGGACGTGAGCGATTCGGCGCGGTTCTGGCTGGCCGTGCGCGGTTACGACCCGGTCTACGGTGCCCGGCCGCTGCGCCGGCTGATCCAGCAGGCCATCGGCGATTCGCTGGCCAAGGAACTGCTGGCCGGTGAGGTCACCGACGGCGATCTGGTGAAGGTCAACGTCGCACCCGACGGCGACGGGCTGATCGTCGGACGGTGACGACCGGGCTCGATGCCGGACTCGATTCGGAGGCTCGATGCCGGGGCGCGGTGTGTGAGTGGATCGCACACCGCGCCCTCGGCGTATCAGCCCGAATCCGCCGCCCCCATCCACCGGTTGGCGCACTTCGCTGAAGCAACGCCGATCTGCACCTACCCTGGTTTGCATGACGAATCCGAGCGACCCGTGGGCGCAGCGTCCGGATTCACCCGATACGCCGACCGAGAAGCTCGGCACATCGGGCCGGCATCCGGACGACGGCGCGTCACACACGACGGAATACTCGGAAGCGTACGGTCAGAGCCCCGAGCCGTACGAGAGCACTCGCCCCTACGGACATCCCGGGCCCTACGAACACACCGCGCCCTACGAATTCCCGTCCCACCCGGAATATCAGGGCCAGTACTTCGAACAATCACCCGGGCCGAACGCGACCCGCGAACTTCCGCCCTACGACGGCCAATGGGGCGCGTACGAATCCGGGTACAGCGAACCCGGTGAATACCCCCCTTACGGTTCCGGCGGTCCCGGCACCACCGCCCCGCAGGGAGCGGTCGGGCCGACCGGGCTGCCCGTCGAACCGCCGCGCCGCAGCCGCACCGGCCTGTGGATCGCGCTGACCGCGGCCGTCTTCGTCCTGGTGGTCCTGGGCGGGATCGCCGCCGGACTGCTGCTCGCCGGCAACGACTCCTCGTCCTCCGACGCGGCCGCCACCGGCCGGCCCGCGCCGACGCGCGTCCCCGTGGTGCCGCCCAACCCCTCCGGCGGCGCGAAACCCAGCCTCCCGCAGCTCCCGGGCCTCGGCGATATCGACGGCCTCGGCGCGACCATGGGCACCGTGAACAGCAACGATGGGACGACCATCATGCTGCAGTCGCTGCTGGGCAACTCGGTCACCGTGCACACCGATGCGGACACCCAGGTCATCTCGATGGGCACCGGGAAGGTGTCCGATCTGAAACAGGGTGACATGGTGGTCGTGCAGGGGGACAAGAACCCCGACGGGTCCATCAAGGCGAAGATCATCATCGGCACCCAATTGCCGAGGTAGATAAAGCCCGCGATCGTAGGGCCGACTCGTCCGCGAGTGGGTGCAGCTGCGAGATACGCACCGGCTCGTTCTCGGCCCAGGGGCCGAGAACCCGCCGGAGCGAAGCGGAGGCCATGTTAGAGCCCGTACCCACTAGACTCTGGGGCGATGACAGCAGCAATCTGGTTCGGCCTCGCGGCGATCGCACTGGTGGGTGCGATCGTATTGCTGTATTTCGATCGCGTGCAGCGGCAGCGAACCGGACACGTACGCCAGGTCTGGGCCAAATCCCAGGGATACACCTACGTTTCGGTCGAACCTTCGCTGGCATCGACATGGCGGCGGGGCGCGATGGCCAAACTGGGGTATCTGTCCGCGATCGATGTGGTTTCCGGTAATCGCAAGGGCGAGAAGTTCGTTCTGTTCGATCTGGAGGATGCCGCGACGCTGGTCGCTGTGCGCCGCCAGATCGGCTCGGACATCGATATCGACCTGCGCCTCAAAACCGCCTCCCCGCCCAAGGACGCCGACCTGGAACTGCTCGGCGCGATCGGCGACCGTGTGGTCTTCGCGACCAATCCGGACGTCGCTCGCCACGCCGTCGACCAGCGGATGGTCCACTTCATCGAAACGCTGCCGTCGACCGTGCAGCAGTTGTGGAGTGAGGGCAACTGGACGCTGGGCATGCTGCCGGTCGGCACCGTGGCCAAGGATTGGGAAGCCGCGATCGACTCCGTGCTGCGGCTCTCGGGTCTGCTGCACGTGCTGCCGCCGGTGGCCGGTGGCGACCGCGGCCGCCTGGAATCCGATCAGCACGATCCCGGTCGTCCGCGTCCGAACGCCGCCGACGAACCGGGCGAAGCCGATCGGGGTTACGGCGACCGCTACCGCGACGAGGCGATCGTCCCGGCCCGCGGCGACGACTACGACGATCGCCGCGGTGACCGGTTCGAGCGCTTCGACGACGACGAATTCGAGGACCGGTTCGAGGACGAGCAGGGCCGAGGAGACCGGTTCGGTGACGACCGGTTCGGTGACGATCGGGATTTCCGAGACGAGCGCGCACCCCGGCCCCGGGATGGCGAAGCACGCGGCGGCCAGGGCCGGGTCGCGCACGACGACGTGGACGGCATCGACCGCGCGGACACCCGGCGCGGCGGCACCGACGCACCGGCCGGTCCTCGGCCCGGCGACACGCGCGACGCCGGCGAGCGTCAGGCATCCGATGCGGTGGACCGCGAGGGCGGCGTGATCGCCCCGCCGGTCGGCGATCCCGCGGACGAGGCCGAGCAGCAGCCGCCGCGCCGCCCGGCGCTCGCGGTCGTGCCGGATCCCCGCAACCGGGTCCGGCGCAACTGGCCGCCCGCCGAGGAATTCCTCGAGGGCGAGGAAACCGATTCGGCCGCAGAGGATTTCGACGAACCGCACGCCGAGGACGAGCTGCCGCAGCGTCCGGGCGGACCGTTCCATCCGGGGTTCCGTCCCTATCAGGGCCCCGCACCGCGGTGACCGGTCCGGTTCGCGAACCGGTGTCCGGGCGCCGGGATTATCCGCCCGACACTAGGTGGTTGACGACCCATGACCGATAACTCCGCAGACTCGGGGGCCGCCCGCCTCCCCGGCGCCACCCGGCCGGTCGCCCTGGTGACCGGACCGACCTCGGGTATCGGCCAGGGCTACGCCACCCGGCTGGCCTCCCTCGGCTACGACCTGGTGCTGGTGGCGCGCGACGAGCAACGCCTGACCGCCTTCGCCGCGGAACTGCAGCACCGCTTCGATACCCGCAGCGAGATCCTGGCCGCGGATCTGGCCCGGTCGCAGGACCGCGAGACCGTGGCCGACCGGCTCGGTGCGGGCGTGGACTTCCTGGTCAACAATGCCGGCTTCGGTATCTCGGGTGAGTTCTGGACCGTGGAACCGCGGGAATTGCAGGCCCAACTGGATGTCAATGTCACCGCGGTGCTGCAATTGACGCGTGCCGCACTGCCGCCGATGATCGCCGCCGCCAAGGGTTCGGTGGTCAACGTCGCCAGTGTGGCCGGGCTGGTACCGGGCCGCGGCTCGACCTATTCGGCCTCCAAGGCCTACGTCATATCCTTGACCGAGGGCCTGGCCGGCGGACTGGCCGGGACCGGGGTCCGGGTGCAGGCGCTGTGCCCGGGATTCGTGCACACGGAATTTCACGAGCGCGCCGGAATCGAGATGTCGTCGCTACCGAAACCCCTGTGGCTCGACGTCGAGCAGGTGGTGTCCGGTTCGCTGCAGGATCTGGAGAAGGACCGGGTGATCAGCGTGCCCGGGGTGCAGTACAAGGCGCTCACCACCGTCGCCGGGCTGATCCCACGGAATCTGGTCAGCCGGCTCAACCGAGGCATGTTCAACGCACGGGGAAGGACATAAACCCACATGATCGAATCCACCACCGACCGCGACAGATTGGCCGAGCTGGTCCGGGAGCTCGCCGTCGTGTACGGCCGGGTGACCCTGTCCTCCGGTAAGGAGGCCGACTACTACGTCGATCTGCGCCGGGCGACCCTGCATCATCAGGCGGCGCCGCTGATCGGCACCCTGCTGCGAGAGTTGGTGTCGGACTGGGAATTCGACGCCGTCGGCGGTCTCACCATGGGCGCGGATCCGGTGGCGCTGGCGATGCTGCACGCCCCCGGCCGCCCGCTGAACGCGTTCGTGGTGCGCAAGGCCGCCAAGACGCACGGCATGCAGCGGCAGATCGAGGGGCCGGAGATCTCCGGTAAGCGGGTGCTGGTCGTCGAGGACACCACGACCACCGGCAATTCACCGCTGACGGCGGTCCGGGCGCTGCGCGAGGCCGGTGCGACCGTGGTCGGCGTCGCCACCGTGGTCGATCGCGAGACCGGCGCCGACCAGGTGATTGCCGCGGAGGGACTGGAGTACCGCTCCATTCTGGGCCTCAAGGATCTGGCTCTGGGGTGACATTCGGGCCTGGGTTAGCCTGGACGCTGGTCTTAAGTCGGACAGTGTGAAGGGTCGAGTGAGTCTCCTGTGGTGAGCATTGCAGTGAACGAGGGTCGCAAGGACGTTGCGATGCTCGGCATCGGGGCATACCGGCCGAAACGTATCGTCAGCAACGCCGACGTCTGCGAGGTTCTCGATTCCACCCCGGAGTGGATCTTCGAGCGGACCGGCATCCGCAATCGTCGCTGGATCAGCGGTGACGAGACCCTGCGCTCCATGTCGGCGGCCGCCGGTGAGCGGGCGATCACCAACAGCGGTATCGACCGCACCAAGATCAGCGCGCTGATCCTCGCCACCTCCAGCTGGCTCAAGCTCACCCCGCACGGCGCACCTTCGGTGGCCTTCGATCTGGGGATGAACGGCATCCCGGCCTTCGACCTCACCTCCGGTTGTGGCGGCTTCGGCTACGCCCTCGGTGTGGCAGCCGACCTGATCCGGGCCGGTTCCGCCGAATACGTGCTGGTCATCGGCGCGGAAACGATGACGGTCGGCCTCGACCCGACCGACCGCGGCACCGCCATGATCTTCGGCGACGGTGCCGGCGCCGTCGTGGTCGGCCCCAGCGACGTCAACGGCATCTCCCCCACGGTGTGGGGCAGCGACGGGGAGAGTGCCGAGGCGATCTCCCAGGACGTCAACTTCTTCGACTACATGGACCGGGCAGAGCGACTGCAGGGCACCGACCCCGAGGTGGAGCCGGTGGGCCGGATGGCGCTGAGGATGGAGGGGCCGCGGGTGTTCCGTTGGGCCGCCGTCACTCTGCCCCGGGCTCTGTCGACCGCGCTGGAGGTGTCGGGCGTGGCCAAGGAGGATATCGAGGTCTTCGTGCCGCATCAGGCCAATGCCCGCATCAACGAGCTGATGAAGAAGAACCTGGGCCTCGCCGACGACATCCCGATGGCCAACGACATCGAGAACACCGGCAACACCTCCGCCGCGTCCATCCCCCTCGCCATGGAGGAGATGCTGGTGACCGGTAAGGCCAAGGGTGGGCAGCTGGCCCTGCTGCTCGGCTTCGGCGCCGGGCTCAGCTACGCCGGGCAGGTGGTCACCCTCCCGCCCAAGCCGATCGAACCCAGTTTCTGAGCAGGCCGGTCGCGACCCGGTCCCGGTCGTCGCGGACCAGTGAGAAGGATGGATTCCGAATGCCACGACCGTTCCGCGCGGCCTACGTCGGTGCCGCGGTGATCACCGTTCTCGGTGCGGCCACCGGGCGGGATCGGTGGCAGTGGGCGACGAAACCGCTGCTCATGCCCCTGCTGGCGGCCGATGCGGTGCACGCGGGGCGCGCCGCGAGCGGGACGAGCGCCGGTGCGGACTCCGACCGGGCGCTGCTGCTCGGATCCCTGGCGGCGGCCACCGTCGGCGACATACTCCTGATCGATCCCGACGACGACCGCCGTCTGGTCGCGGGCGCATCCGCCTTCGCGGTCATGCAGTGCGGATATTCGGCGCTCTGGTGGCGACGCGGTGCGCGGCCGCATCCGACGGTCGCGGCGCCGCGGGTGTTCGCGTGGCTCGGCGCGGCCACTCTGTTGCGGGCGCGTGCGCCACGTATTGCCGCGCCGCTGACCGCCTACGGTGCGACGCTGGGCACGGCGGCGACCCTCGCCTCTGACCCGGCACTGGCTCCCGGTGCGAAAGTCGTTGCCGGAACTGTGGTTCCGGGAGGCGATCCGCGCAGCCGCCTCGCCCTGGGCGCCTTGTTGTTCACGCTCTCCGACGGCCTGATCGTGCTGCGTCGCCTGTTCGCGCGCACGTCCCGCTCCCGCCGCGCGAGCGAAGCGGTCATCCTCGCGACCTATGCCGGCGCCCAGTATCTGCTGACCGCGCCGACCGACTTCGACTGAGCCACACCGCCATTGCACGCCGCGCGGGCTGGCGGCTCACAGGCAGAGCATGATCCGATCGCGGTCGGCCGGATCCACCCGAATCGAAATCGTCTCGCCCACATGCATTCTCGGCCGGTCGATCGGCGCGACGTCGAAAACGACCGTGCCCCGATAGGTTTCCGAACCCGGAACCGTCAGCTCCAGATCGAGTTCGGTCAGTTCCGTGTGGTGATCGGTGTACTGCAGTGGATGCACCCGCTCGATGGTCGCCCACCCCTCCAGTCCGTGCCGCAACAACCGCCGATCCGATCGCGTCGGCCGCTGCGCCAGCAGCATTCCGATTCCCACGCATGATCCGAACGCCCCCACCAACGCCATGATCTGATAGGGCTCGGTCCCCGGCGGCGTGTGCTGATGCACCCACCCCAGCCACAGCCCGAGCACAATCACATACCCGACCGTCACCCCGAGCACGGTCCGAAGAATGCGTACGTGGTCCATAACCGCCTCCACCACCCCGCGGATACCTCAAGAATAAGCCCCACCCCTCCCACCCGGCCCGGATAGCACATAACGGACAGACACGTTTCGGCCAACCGGCCGAGACGGTCCCCAGTCTTGCGCGCTCGCGGCACACGGCAGCCGGCCGGCCCCTCGCCGATCTTGTCTATTCGGCTCGGGATCCGTTCAGCGCGTGCAAATCAATGGCCACCGGAGTCCCGGAGAGGTCGAGCCGGACCTCCGAGCGATTGTCCGCGACCAGCTCGTAATAGTCGCCGACCAATCGGTAGGCAGTGAGCGTAGGCGGTGCGTCGAGATCGACGAGCCAGTAGTGCGCGATTCCGACCTCGGCGTACTCGGCGAATTTGGTGACGCGATCGGTGCGCCGGGAACCTGGCGACAAGATTTCGACCGCCAGCGTGACATCTTCGGGGCGCGCACGCGGAAGGTTGTCGGCGACGGTGGAGCGGTTCAGAACCATCACGTCAGGGACACGCACCGTGGGCGGGTTGTCGGCATCGATCGCGATCTCCGCCTCGGTCACGACGGCTAGATCGCCGGGAAGCTGAGGCTGAATTTGCGCAGCCAACTGCCAAATTGCGAACTGATGCCGCAGCACCGGCCTCGGTGACACGATGAGTACCCCCTCCATGAGCTCGTAGCTACGGCTGTTGTCCTCCGGCAGTGCCTCCCAGTCCGCCATCGTCAGTAGACGATCGGGCCAATGCATAACCACGTGCTCACCTCCTCTCGTATGCCCTGGTCCACTCAGTGTTCCATAGGTGACCGACAACCCCGGGCAGTCCAGCGGCGAGCCGCTGCCGATGCGCTATCCCGCAGGCGCTATCCCCGCAGACGCAGCACGGCCATCACCCGGCGGTGGTGGGTGTCCGACGGGGGCAGATCCAACTTCAGGAAGATGTTGCCGATGTGTTTTTCCACCGCGCGTTCGGTCACGGTGAGGGTGGTGGCGATGGAGGCGTTGGTGAGGCCCTGGGCCATCAGTTCCAGCACTTCGCGTTCGCGAGGGGTGAGGCGGGCGAGCGAATCCTGTTGCCGGGCAGCGCCGAACAGCTGGCTCACCACCTCGGGGTCGAGGGCGGTGCCGCCGGTGGCGACGCGCTGCAGGGCGTCGACGAATTCGCGGACGTCGGCCACCCGGTCCTTGAGGAGGTAGCCGACACCGCCCGCACCGCCGGCGAGAAGTTCGGTGGCGTAACGAGTTTCGACCCATTGCGAGAAGACGAGGACACCGGTGCCGGGGAATTTGCGGCGCAGTTCGATGGCGGCGAGCAGACCTTCGTCGGTGAACGAGGGCGGCATCCGCACGTCGACCACGGCGACGTCGGGGCGGGTCTCGGCCACGATCTCGCTCAGCCGCATCGCATCGCCGACCATGGCCACGATCTCGTGCCCGCGATCGGTGAGCAGCCCGGCCAGACCGTCCCGCAGGATCGCGCTGTCCTCGGCGATCACGATGCGCAGCGTCTCGGCGTCGCGTCCACTCGCGGCCTCGGCCGTACTCATTGCGGCCCCGCGATCGGCAGGGTGACGGTGATGTTCGTGGGGCCACCGACCGGGCTGTCGACGCTCAGATTGCCGTCGACGGCCCGCGCCCGCGCGGCGAGACCGGCCAGGCCGCCGCCGACCAGCCGCTCGGTCGGCGCATCGGCATCGGCCTCGGATTCCCGGGCGACCGGACCGGGCTGCCGCACCCCACCGTGACCGTTGTCGCGCACACTCACCATCATCGTGGCCGCACCCGACGGCGCGACGGACACCCAGGCCGCGCTCGCCCCCGAATGTTTCACCACATTGGTGAGCAGCTCCGCGACCGAGAAGTACGCGATCGCCTCGATCGCCGGACTGGGTCGCTGCGGCAGGTGGACACGCAGTTCGACCGGTACAGCGCACCGCGCGGTCAGCGTCTCCAGCGCCGGTTCCAGCCCCAGTTCGAGCGCCGGGGGATGGATGCCGCGCACCAGTTCCCGCAGCTCGGCGATGGCATCCTTCGAGCTCGCGCGGGCATCGGCGATGAGCGCGGCCGGATCGGCGCCGGCGGCGAGCCGTTCCTCGGCGCGACCCAGCGTCATCGCGATGCTCACCAGCCGCGCCTGGGTGCCGTCGTGCAGATCGCGCTCCAGCCGCCGCAGCGTCGCCGCGGAATCCTCGACCGCGACGCGCCGGCTCTCCTGCAGTTCGACCATCCGACGATCGCGGGCGGTCGGTGTCAGCAGCGTCAGCATCAGTCCGCGATGCGCCCAGCACACCGCGCGCACCAGCCACGGCAGCAGGAAGCAGCCGATGATCCCCAGTGCCGCCAGACCGAGCACCCGCGGCCAGGTGTCGACGTAGTAGTCGCCGAATTGCGCGAGCGAATGATGTTCGCGCCCTTGCGGATCCACATTGACCGGGTGAAAAACGGCCCAGGGGATGGGGGAGATCGCGGTGAAGACCGTCACCGCGATCACGGTCAGCACCACATATCCGACGAACACGCCGAGAATCGCCTCGGCGACCAGGAAGACCAGCGCCCGCCACGCGGTGCGATCGGTGAAGACGCTGCGGAACCAGCCCACCAGTCCGGGCCGGGCGGTGAAGTCCGGCGGCGCCGGCAGATCGGTGCTCAGCAGCGCCGCGCCCACCGCGCGGTAGATCCGCCCCCAGATCCGGCCACCCAGCAGCACCCCGGCCAGCAGCGGAACGCCGATGATCAGGATCGAACTGTAGAGCCCCACGCCGTAGCCGGCGAACAGATAGGCCAGCACCAGGCAGCCCAGGATCGCGGCGACGACCAGGTAGGCCAGCTCTTTCCAGGTTCGCGCCTCGAACGGAGCGCGCAGGATCGCACGCAGCACCGACCCGGCGGTCGGGCGCGAGTCCGGACGGTCGAGGACGAGCGTCGGTTCGGCGAGTGTCTCGGTCATAGCTTCCATGCTGGTCGGCAACGATCCGCGGGACGAGGGAGCAGACCGGCGGATCGACGGTGTGGACAGCACCACCATCGGATCCGACGGTACCGGGCGCGGCTACGATGACCGGCGTGAATCACCCGCTCCAGCCGCTGCCCGATCCATCGGACGGCGATGTGCCGGGCCCGACCGAGTGGGGTGAACATCCGCACGGCGTCGGCCCGTGGCGCGACGAATTCGGCACCGAGCCGCCCGGCGATCCGCGCCTCGATCCGGAACTGCTCGCGCACGGCGACCGCCGCAACGTCGTCGACGCCTACCGGTACTGGTCGCGGGAGGCGATCGTCGCCGATATCGATACCCGTCGCCATCCGTTCCACATCGCGATCGAGAATTTCGGGCACGACGCCAATATCGGCACGGTGGTACGCACCGCGAACGCCTTCGCCGCCGCGGCGGTCCACATCGTCGGGCGCCGCCGCTGGAATCGCCGCGGCGCGATGGTGACCGATCGATACCAGCACATCGTGCATCACAGCGATATCGCCGAACTGCTGGAGTTCGCCGAGCGCGAGCATCTCACCGTGGTGGCCGTCGACAATGTGCCCGGATCGGTGCCGCTGGAAACGGCTGCGCTGCCGCGTGATTGCCTGCTCCTGTTCGGTCAGGAGGGTCCGGGCGTGACCGAGGCCGCCAAACGGGCCGCGGTCATGACGGTATCGATCGCGCAGTTCGGCTCGACCCGCAGTATCAACGCGGGTGTCGCCGCCGGAATCGCCATGCACGCGTGGATAACCCAGCACGCCGACCTCGAACGCTCTTGGTGATCATCGCGAATCACGCAGTGCCGCGGCCGTCGCGGATTCGCGGCAGCGCAGCAGATCGTCCGGGGTTCCCTGGAAGACGATCCGGCCGCCGTGCCGGCCGGGCCCCGGTCCGAGGTCGATCACCCGATCGGCCGCGCGGACGACGTCGAGGTTGTGTTCGATGACGACCACGGTGTTGCCCCGGTCGATCAGATGGTCGAACAGCTGGATCAGCGTATCGATATCGCGCAGATGCAGTCCGGTCGTCGGCTCGTCGAGCACGTAGAGGGTGTGCCGGTCACCGCGCGCGAGTTCCTTGGCGATTTTCAGCCGCTGGCATTCCCCGCCGGACAGCGTGGTCAGCGACTGCCCGAGCCGCAGATAGCCGAGTCCGACCTCGTCGAGATGCCGCAGGCCGCGCGCGACCGCGGGCAGTCGCCGGATGGCCTGCGCGACGGTCAGATCGTCGATATCGGCGATGGTCAGGCCGTCGACGGTGTAACCGAGCACCCGATCGGTGAACCGGCGACCGTCGCACGCCGAGCACACCGTTTCCTGACCGTCCATGAACGCCAGATCGGTGTAGATCAGGCCGGCGCCCTCGCACACCGGGCAGCCGCCCTCGGAGTTCGCGCTGAACAGCGCGGCGCTCACCCCGTTGCGCTTCGCGAACAGGGTGCGCACCGCGCCGGCGATGCCGGCATAGGTGAGCGGCGTGGACCTCCGATTGGTGCCCACCGGACGCTGGTCGACCACGGTCGCCGGATGCCGCTGTACCAGTTCCGCGGCCAGACTCGACTTACCCGAACCCGCGACGCCGGTGAGGACGGTCAGCACACCGGTCGCGATGTCGACCGAGAGGTCGCGCAGATTATTGCGAGTCGCGTTGTCTATGCGCAGCTTTCCGGTCGGCACCCGCGGCGTGCGGCCGGTGCGCCGGACCCGCAACGCCTGCCCGGTGGGCGTGTCCGCGGTCGCCAACCGGTCGAAGGTGCCGGTGAACACGATCCGGCCGCCGTCCGCTCCGGCTCCGGGACCGACCTCGACGATATGGTCGGCCACTCGCATCACATCCGGATCGTGTTCCACCACAAGCACGCTGTTGCCCTTGTCCCGCAACGATTTCAGCAGTTCGGTCATCGGCCGCACATCGTGCGGATGCAATCCGACCGTGGGTTCGTCGAAGACGTAGAGCATTTCGGTGAGGCTGCTGCCGAGATGGCGAACGGTCTTGATGCGCTGTGATTCTCCGCCGGACAGCGTCGTCGTCGGACGTGACAGCGACAGATAGCCGAGCCCGATGTGCGCGAGGGCCCGGAGCCGTTCGTGCAGCGCGGATACCACCGACACCATCTCGGGGGCGCGCACCTCGGTGATCAGGTCGGCGAGTTCACCGATCTCCATCCGGCTCATCTCGACGATGGTGTGGTCGAGTACCCGTGCTGAGCGGGCCGCCGGATTCAACCGTTGCCCGTCGCATTCCGGACACGGGCCGGAGCGGGTGAACCGTTGCAGCACAGCCTGTTTGCGTTCGGACAGGTTGTCGGAGGTGTGCAGATACACCCGCTCGAACAGTTCGATCACCCCTTCGTAGTCCTTCGGCGGGCGTGGTCGCAGGGCAGCGGCGGCCGGCCCGCCGTGCAGCAGTGCTTCGCGTTCGGCGGCCGTCCAGTCGCGCAGCGGCGCCGTCGGATCGAAGGCCCCGAGTTCGGCGTAGCGGCGGTACCAGTACTGACCGGCGGCGAAGCCGGGCAATCGGATCGCACCCTGTTCCAGCGAGAGATCCGGGTCGAGCACCTGCTCCATATCGGGAACGAGGGTTTCGCCGAGACCGGAGCAGGCCGGGCACATCCCGGCCGGATCGTTGAACGAGAAGTGATTGGATTCCCCGACGTACGGCTGCCCGATACGCGAAAACAACAGGCGCAGATAGGTGTACGCGTCGGTGATGGTGCCGACCGTCGAACGGGCGTTGCCGCCGAGCCGCTTCTGATCGATCACCACCACGGGCGAGAGCCCGGCGATCAGGTCCACCTCGGGGCGCGTCCAGCGTGGCAGCCGATTGCGCACGAAGGGCGGATAGGTCTCGTTCACCTGATACCCCGCCTCGGCCGCGATGGTGTCGAAAACCAGCGACGATTTGCCCGAGCCGGACACCCCGGCGAACACCACCAGCCGGCCCCTCGGCACGTCGATATCCACGCGTTTCAGGTTGTTGGTGCGCGCTGCGCGAATGCGGATCGAAGTCATATCTCGACGCTAAAGACAGATGTGGACAACTTGTGACCGCAATTCGCGGAGGATGTAGTCATGAGCGCCACTCGCCGCCTGCTCGATCTGCTCGCCTATCTGCAGACCGGCCGCCGCTACACCGGCGCCGAACTGGCCGCCCGCCTGGAGACCAGTCCGCGCACGGTCCGCCGCGATGTCGAGCGGCTGCGCGAATACGGCTATCCGGTCACCACCCAGCCCGGCCCGGGCGGTTTCTATCAGCTCACCGCCGGCCGCATTCTCCCGCCGCTGGTCTTCGACGACGACGAGGCGATCGCCACGGTAGTCGCCCTCGGCATGCTCGCGGCGACGTCGGAACCACAGCCTCAGCCGGAACCGCGCCGCCGGTCGGAAGCGCAGAGCCCGCCGGAACCACAGCGCCCGCCGGAACCACAGCGCCCATCCGATATCGGCGCCGCCGCCCTGCGTGCCTTCGGCAAGATCGACCAATTGCTGCCGAAGCGGTTGCGGGGCCGGGCGAACGCGGTGCGGGCGACGGTGGAGACGGCGGCTGTTGCCGCGCCCGCTATCGATGCGGCGGTGCTGGCACTCGTGGCCAAGACCGCGGCCGACCACGAACAGCTCGTCTTCGACTACCGCACCCGCACCGGCGCCGTTGCCCGCCGCCGGGTCGAACCGTATCGCCAGGTGTATCAGCATCTGCGCTGGTATCTGCTGGCCTGGGACCGCGAGCGCGGGGATTGGCGCACCTTCCGCCTGGATCGCATGGCCGATATCGCCGCCACCGGAACGACTTTCGAGCCGCGACCACTACCGGCCGAGACGGCCGCGGGTTATCTGCGGCGCGAGCTCACCGCCGGCCGGCATCGCGCGGTCGTGACCGTCGCCGCTCCCGCCGCGGCGGTCGCCGACATCCTGAAATTCCAGGACTGCGATATCGAGTCGCGCGGACCGCAGCGCTGCCGGGTCACCACGTGGGTGGATTCGTTCGAATGGCTGGTGCTCAATCTCGCCTTCCTCGACGCCGATTTCGTGATCGAGGAGCCGCCCGCGTTCCGCGACCGATCCCGCGCTCTCGCAGCACGTTTGGATCGCGCGGCCGATGCCGCGGAACCGGGCTGACGCGCCGCGGCTGCCGGGCCGGCTCGAGACGTCGCGGACACGAGTCGATCGGGTAACAAATCGGGCGCGAAATCGGGGCTCGGACTGGCACGATGTACCCATGAACTCGCGGAGCGACGACGTGCAACCGCGTCCGCATCTGCGGCGGGGGCGCGCACGAGTCGATTCCGCTGCCGAGCCGGGCGCCGAGATCTGGGCACAGCGAGCCGATGCGGCCGAATCGGCGATCGTGTCGAGACATCTGCGGCGGCTGTGGCTGCTGCCGGGGGCCGAGCTGGGCGTGGTCGGCTGGCCCGCCACCCGGGGGGAGCGGCTGTTTCTCAGCTGGAACTACTGGTGGCAGGCCCATCTGATCGACTGTGCGGTCGATGCCGCCAACCGGGAGCCCACCCCGGCCCGCACCGGACGCATCGCCGCCGTCGCGCATGCGCTCCGGCTGCGGAACATCACCGGCTGGACCAACAACTATTACGACGATATGGCTTGGCTCGCAATTGCTTTGGAGCGGGCCGAACGCACGCGGGGCCTCACCGAGGTGCGCGGCGGGCTGATCGCGCTGGAGCAGCAGCTCATGGCGGGGTGGCAGCCGGAGATCGGTGCGGTGCCGTGGCGTAAGGGCGCCGACTATTTCAACGCGCCCGCCAACGGCCCGGCCGCCATCGCCCTCGCGCGTCTGGGGCATTACGAGCGTGCCGCGCAGATCGCCGATTGGATCGATGCCACGCTGCGCGATCCGGAAACGGGATTGATCCTCGACGGAATCCACCTGCCCTCGGGCCGGATCGAACGGCCGACGTTCAGCTACTGCCAGGGCGTGGTCCTCGGACTGGAAACCGAACTGGCCGTCCGGACCGGAGACGCTCGTCACCTGGAGCGGGTCCAGCTACTGCTCCGCGCGGTCGAGGACCACATGACCGAACGGAATGTCGTCACCGGAGGGGGTGGGGGCGACGGCGGTCTGTTCAACGGAATTCTCGCCCGGTATCTCGCGCTGGTGGCGATCATGCTGCCCGGGGACGAGATGCCGCAACGATCGGTCCGTCGCTCGGCGGCCGCGATCGTGAAGGCGTCGGCCCGCGCGGCCTGGGACCGCCGGCTCGAGGTCGAGGGCGATCCGCTGTTCGGCCACGACTGGAACGAACCGGCACGGCTGCCGGGCGGCATCGCCGGCGCCGGACGGTCGACCTCGGGAGGTTCGGCCATCTCGTCGCGGACACCGGAACGAGATCTGTCGGTGCAGCTGTCGGGCTGGATGTTGATGGAGGCCGCGCAGGTGGTGACGGCCGCCGGACTCTGACGTCGTCCGACCGGCCGGTCAGTGCCGGGGATCGGTCCATACGATGCGCGCGGGCCCTGCGGCGGCCGTGCGCTCGGGGCGGACAGTGCGCAGCGGCACGGTGTCCGGGTAGTCGGCGGCCCGGATCTCGAGCGGCAGCGTGTCCAGGGCATCCGAATCGAAAGCGTCGAAGCTCTGGGCGTCGAAGGCCTGGCCGTCGTGAGCCTCGAGATCCACATCGAAGTCCTCGGCCGGCCGCGACATCTCCGCCCGGTACTGCCGCAGCCCGATCGCCGTGCCGATGATCAGCACCACGATCAGCGAGCCGCTCACGGTCGGCATCAGCCAGGACACCTTGTTCAGGTAGCCGCCGGTGTAGTAGCCGAGCAGCAGCAGAATCGGCGCCCAGATCACCGCGCCGATCGAACTGGCCACGGTGTAGCGGCGATGGTCCATTCCGGCCGCACCGGCGACCAGCGGGCACAGCGTGCGCACCCACGGAATCCAGCGCGCGATGAGCACGGCCGCGAACCCGTGCCGATGCAGCAGATCCGATACCCGGGCCAGATTATCGGCGTTGACGTATTTGCCGTTCTTGCGGGCTATCAGGCGATGGCCGGTGCGGGTGCCGATCACATACCCCACCTGGTTACCGGCGATGGCCGCCAGCATGGTCGCCACCACCAATGCCCATACCTGCGTATGCCCCGTCTCGTGGGAGGCGAAGATGATGCCGGCGGTCAGCAGCATCGAATCGCCGGGCAGGAACAGGCCGATGATCACCGCGCACTCGAGGAAGACGAAGACCAGGACAACGGTCCAGACGAGTGCCGGCCCGGCGGACTGCAGCGGATCGAATCCGCCCAGTGCAAGGGGTAACGGCGTAGCAGGCAATGGTGTCAGTGCGTGGGTTCGTTCGTCGGTACGGACATCGTGGGCTCCTCGATCTCGAGCACCGGCTCGTGGTTACGCAGCTTCTTCGCCACGGAGATGATGGCGGGCAGGATCGAGACGAACACGATCAGCAGGAAGATGGCCTCGACGTGATCGCGAATGAACCCGACGTTCCCCAGGAAGTACCCGAGGACCGTGATGCCGCCGGCCCACAGAATGCCACCGATGATGTCGAACGTGAGGAATTTGCGGTAATCCATTTTCGACACGCCCGCGAGCACCGGCATGAAGGTGCGCACGATCGGCACGAACCGGGCCAGGATGATGGTCTTCGGGCCGTACTTCTCGAAGAACGCGTGTGTCTCGGTGATGTAGCGCTGTTTGAAGAAACGCCCGTCCTCCTTGTGGAACAGCGCGGGCCCGATGGCACGGCCGATCCAATAGGCGCACTGGTCGCCGGCGATCGCGGTCACCGCCACGGCCGGGACGAGCACCCAGATCGATACCGGCGGATGTTCGACCGCCGCGAGCAGACCGCCGGTGAACAGCAGCGAATCGCCCGGCAGGATCGGGAACAGCAGCCCTGTCTCGATGAAGACGATGACCAGAATGGCCGGCAGCACCGCATTCGACATCCAGGTATCGGTCAGCAGATACATGGGGTCGAGCAGCTTGTGGACGGAGAATCCGTCGGCGAGGGTATTCGTGATGGCCAGCGTGGTCACGGGCCCCACAGTACCGGTCACCGTGCGATCTCACCGAACCTCACGGGAACCTCTCAGGCGTTGGCGAATTTCGGTCAACCGAGTTTCGGACCGCTCCCGGCGGTCGACGCGGGTGCGCGCCCGGCCCGGCAAGTCCGCCGCAAGCGCGCCCGACCCCATCCCGCCTTTCGCGACAACGGGCCATGAACTTAGGGTATGGGCTGACAGAATTGTTGTTCGCAGCACACATACGGAGGTCACTCAGTGCCCATCGCGACTCCGGAGGTCTACGCCGAGATGCTCGGTCGGGCCAAAGAGAACTCCTTCGCCTTCCCCGCGATCAACTGCACCTCCTCGGAGACCATCAACGCGGCCATCCGCGGGTTCGCCGAGGCCGGCAGTGACGGCATCATCCAGTTCTCCACCGGCGGGGCCGAATTCGGTTCCGGCCAGGGTGTGAAGGACATGGTCACCGGTGCGGTCGCGCTGGCGGAGTTCGCTCATGTGGTGGCAGCCAAGTACGACGTGACGATCGCGCTGCACACCGACCACTGCCCCAAGGACAAGCTGGACGGTTTCGTGCGTCCGCTGCTGGCCATCTCGCAGGAGCGGGTGAAGGCCGGGCAGAACCCGCTGTTCCAGTCCCACATGTGGGACGGCTCGGCCATCCCGATCGACGAGAACCTCGAAATCGCCAAGGAACTGCTGAAGCAGGCCGCTGCGGCGAACATCATTCTCGAGGTCGAGATCGGTGTGGTCGGTGGTGAAGAGGATGGTGTCGAGGCCGAGATCAACGAGAAGCTCTACACCTCGTCCGAGGACTTCGCCAAGACCATCGACGCCCTGGGCGCCGGTGAGAACGGCAAGTACCTGCTCGCCGCCACCTTCGGCAATGTGCACGGCGTCTACAAGCCGGGCAACGTGGTGCTCAAGCCCGAGGTGCTGGCCGAGGGGCAGCGCGTGGCCGCGGCCAAGCTCGGGCTGGGCGACGGCGCCAAGCCGTTCGACTTCGTCTTCCACGGCGGCTCGGGTTCGCTGAAGTCGGAGATCGACGACTCGCTGCAGTACGGCGTGGTGAAGATGAACGTCGACACCGACACCCAGTACGCCTTCACCCGTCCGATCGCGGCGCACATGTTCAGCAACTACGACGGTGTGCTGAAGATCGACGGTGAGGTCGGCAACAAGAAGACCTACGACCCGCGCAGCTACCTGAAGAAGGCCGAGACCTCGATGGCCGAGCGGGTCATCGAGGCCTGCAACGACCTGCGTTCGGCCGGTAAGTCGGTCAGCGCGAAGTAGTAGTTCCGGAAGCGGAACGAGGGTGCGTCGCCCGGTGGGCGGCGCACCCTCGGCATTCGCGGCCGCCGTGGTGACGGGTTGTCCCATTCGGAGCGGCACGGGATGATCATCTCCGTGAGCAGATGGGCACTGTGCCGGATATCCGGTCGACGCGAGGAACGAGACCGGTGAGCGATCCGACCGGCCCCCAACCTGTTTCGCCCACCGGTCTCGACGTCCGCGTACTCGGTCCCGTACAACTCTCGGTCGGTGGCACCGCCGTTGCGGTGGGCGGACCCAAACCGCGGGCGCTGCTGGCCGCCCTGGCGGTCAACCGGCGGCGTGCGGTCTCGTCGCAGGCGTTGGCCGATATCGTCTGGAACGAGGAACCGCCGGACTCCTATCAGGCGAGCCTGCAGGTGTTCGTCTCCAATATTCGTAAGGCGCTGCGTAATTCGGGAGTCGACTCGGCCGCGGTGCTGCGCACCGAATCCTCCGGCTATCGACTCGAAATCAGCGACGACGAGTGCGATCTGGGCCGATTCGAGGCCACCCACAAGGCCGCGATCGAGGCCGCCGCGGCGGGCGACCACGAGGGCGCGTCGCGGTTGTACGGTGCGGCACTGGAACAGTGGAGCGGCAAGGCCCTCGACGATCTGTCCGGCACCCGCTTCGCCGACACCTTCGCCACCGCGATGGACGAGGAACGCCTGCTGGTCGCATCCGCCCGCATCGATGCCGAAATCGCTTGTGGCCGAGCCTCGTCGGTGGTCGGCGAACTGGTGGCGATGACGAACGAGCATCCGATGCGGGAACCGCTGTGGGTCCAGCTCATCACCGCGCTGTACCTGTCCGGCCGCCAGGCCGACGCGCTGGAGGCCTGCCGCCGGGTGCGCGCGGTACTCGCCGACGAACTCGGCATCGATCCGGGGCCGGCGCTGGCCGAACTGGAGAAGCGCGTCCTGCGCCAGGAACCGCTCAACACGATGGCCATCGCCCAGGTCGAGCGGATGGCCAAGGCGATGACCGAAACCGTCACCGAAACCCCGCGCAGCGCCCGCGCCGGACGGCTGCGGCTGGCGGACGGCCGGGTGGTGCCGATCGCCAAGGGCGGCTTGAAGATCGGCCGCATGACCGACAACGATCTGATCCTCGACGATCCGAAGGTCAGTCGCTATCACGCGCATGTGCTGCCCAGCCGGGCCGGGATGCTGATCAAGGATCTGGCCTCGGCCAACGGCATCTACGTCGACGACGAGGTCGTCGACAGCGGCACCATGCTGTTCGGCGGGGAACTCATCCGGATCGGTTCGACGGTGCTGAGTTTCGAGGCCGAGACCGAATAGGCCGCGCCGGACACACCTGCGGGTGTGCGATAACCGCCGTGGCGCGGCATCGCCCGGGTAGGGTCGGCGCGGGTGCTGTCCGCGGAACGAGGTCGCGGGTAGGGGAAATCATCGGTCGGTGAGGGGTTGCGGATGCGTGTGCGCGTACCGGCTTCGGTCGCAGTGGTGCTGCTGGGCGCCGGACTGCTGGTCGGGCTGCCCGGGTCTGCCGTCGCCGAGCCCGGGACCGGTTCGGCGGCAACGGTTCCCGGCGCCGGGCCGTGTGCCACCGATCCCGTCCCCGTGCACGAGCCGGTGGTGCCGAAGAAGCTCGAGGTGCCGGTTCCGTATCCGGTGGTGACCGTCGATCAAGCACCGCCGCCCGCGATTCCGAAGCGCACGAACGTGGATCTGCCGGCCGATCCGTGCGTCAGCCCGTGCCCGGACCTCACCGACGGTCCGCCGCCCCCGCCCGGCTTCCTGAACCGGCTCGGCGTGCCGGAGGTGCTATTGAAGCCGAAGCCGTTCTATTTCGCGCTGCCGCCGGGGCCCTCGCCCGAACCCGAGCCGCCCGCGCCGCCGCGAGCCGCGCCGCCGACCGAACCGGGTCCGGTGGTGGCCGCGCGGCCGGCGCCGAAGGTGAGCCGGGTCCGCGAGGTGGCCAAGGAGACCGGCGCGAATTCGGTGAACCGCACCGACAAGCGCTGGCAGGTCGCCGGGACCGACCTGGGCATCATGTGGGAGAGCGGGCCCGGGGAGATCGCGACGGCCTTCGGCGACACCGTCGGTCACGACTTCCATCCGCCGGGCGGGATGGGTGAGGATTGGCGCAGCAATCTGCTCGCGTTCAGTACGAATCGCGACCTGGACAAGGGCATGATCATCGACCGCATGGTCGCCGACGACCGCTGTCACGCCGCCGAGGTGCTCGCCAGTCGCAAGCAGGACAATATCGAGATCACCACGATCCCGACCTCGGGTTTCGCGCTGCCGCACCGGGATTCGGCCGACGGCACCCGGCAGTTCATGAGCTACATGTCGATTCGGACCTGGAACAGCCTGCCGGGCACCTTCTACACCAACTACGGCGGCATCGCGTACTCCGACGACCACGGGCAGACCTGGACCAAGGATCCGCACGCGCACTGGGACAACATCTTCGGGCTCGCGAATTTCCAGGTGTCGGCGATGGTGCCGCAGGGCGACTACGTCTACCTGTTCGGCACACCGAATACGCGGCTCGGCGCGGTCGGCCTCGCCCGGGTGCCCAAGGATGAGGTGCTCGACACCTCGGCCTATCAGTACTGGCGCGACGGAAACTGGACCCCGGTCGGTGGCGCCGCGTCCGCCACGCCGATCGTCGACGGGCCGGTCGGTGAGTTGTCGGTGCGCTACGACAGCGCTCGCGGTGTCTGGCAGATGAGCTATCTCGACACCGCGAAGGCCGCGATCGTGGTGCGGGAATCGAATGCACCGCAGGGGGTGTGGTCGCCGAGTTCGCCGCTGGTGCCCGTCTCGGCCGAATATCCCGAACTCTACGGCGGATTCATCCATCCGTGGTCGACGTCGTCGGATCTCTACTTCACCATCAGCACGTGGAGCGACTACAACGTCTACCTGATGCACGCCCGGCTGGACTGACGGGCGGGATCACTGGTCAGGACAACTGGACCTCGGCCAGCGCGCGGCCGAACAGCTTCTTGCCCGCGGAGGTGGCGCTCAGCAGAATCGTCGCGACCCGCCGCTCCGGATCCAGAGACTTGATCCTGGCGGAGAATTCGATCGCCGCCGGCGAAAAACGTTCCACCGGAACGTATCCGGAGAAGCGCACGCTGTAGCTTTCGATCGCTCCCGGATCCCCGAGCCACGAGGTCAGATAGTGCGCACCCAGACCCATGGTGAGCATGCCGTGCGCGACCACGGTGGGCAGGCCGGCCAGTTCGGCGGCGCGATCGCTGAAGTGGATCGGGTTGGGGTCACCCGCCACACCGGCGTAGTTGACCAGATCGCCGCGGGTGAGGCGCATCGTCGCCGCGGGTAACCGGTCGCCGACCGCGAGATCGTCGAAATTCGGCTGGGTGTCGACGGTCACGTCCCTGCGCGAGTCGGCGCGCGCGGGTTCGGGGGTGGCCTCCTCGGCGCCGATCGGGATCAGCACCTCGGGGGTGGCAGCGCCGACCTCCCGGCGATGCATGACCACACCGTCGACCAGTCGCACGATATCGGCGTCGACCTCCGCGCCCAAGCGCGCCACGATGGTGGTGATACCCACCTGGACGACGGTGTCCTCGGCATCGAGGATGGTGGCCTTCACGGTGATGAAATCGTTTCCGCGCAAATGGCGGATCGATTCGATCTCCGCCTCGCTGCGCAGGACGTCGCCGGCCAGGATCGGGCGGTGGATGTGGAACACCTGATCGGTCTGCAGGATCTGCGACAGGTCGTATTCGCTGAGCACGCTGTCGAGCAGGGCCTGCGTGGTCGCCATGCCGAGCACCGAGGCGAAGGTCGGCGGCGCCACGACGGCATCCCAGCCGAGCTTGGCGGCGTCGGCCTCGAAGTGGTGGGCGGGGTGATGATTCTGCACGGCCCGCGCGAATTCGCGGACCTTCTCCCTGCCCACCTCGTAGCGGTCCCGAATCCGGTAGTGCCGACCGGCCAGTGCCGTGGATGCCGGCGCGTCGGGTGCCAGCTCCGGCATGTCCCTTGCTCCCTGCTCGATTCTTACTGCGTAAACGACAGCACCGGTCGACCACCCCGGAACGGATCAGTGGAGGGTCGGCGGCGTGACAATCCGAGCCATGCTATCGGCGTACCGGACCGCTGACCAGGTGTCTGTGATGTGCATCGCCGGCAACCGGCGCGATGTGACACCGAGGTGACGCACATCATCGACTCCGGCGCGGCTACTGCGCGGCGCCGGCGGGATCGCACACCTTCCAGCCACCGTCGGTCTGCTGCAGATCGAAGGTACGGACGGTCGAGCGGCTCGGATCGGCATCGGTGTAGACGTCGACCTGAGCGACGGCCTTGTCCCCGGTGATCTGGACGCCGTCCACGCCCGCGACCTTCGGGATCTTCTTCTGATCCACCGCCAGCTTGTGCACGCCGGCGTACTGATCGGGTGCGATGTTCTGGTAGAAGTCGTGCAGTTTGCCGCACGTCGCGGACTGCAGCTGGCTCAGGTTCCCGGACGCCAATGCGTTCGTGTAGCTGTTGACCGCGCCCTTGACCTTTGCCTCCGGTGAATTGTCGGAACCGCCGGTGGCCAGGGCGACCACCGCCACGATCGCGACGATCACCACCACGACCGCACCGCCGGCGAGTAACAACCAGCGCTTACTGCGCGCAGCCTGCCCCGGCGCCGCATCCGGTTCCGCCGCCGGCACCCGCTGCGGTTGTGCCATCGGGCGCGGGGTGACCGACTGCGGTCCGCCCGGCTGGTGCGGCGTACCCGATTGTCCCGGTCCGCCCGGCTGGTTCGGCCCAGCCGGTGCGCCCGGCCCGTTCGGCTGTGCGGACAGTGCCGGCGCAGTCATCTTGGTATCGGCGGGTGACGGTGCGCCGCCTGGGCGCGGGGTTTGACCACCTTGCGCCGCAGGACCTTTCAGGCCCTGCGCGCCGAGCGCTGCGGCTGCTCCGGACATCCCCGGCCCACCCGGACGCTGTCCGGGTGCCCCTGGACCGTGCCCACCCGGCCCCTGAGGCCCCGGCG